>PFPJ01000002.1 GCA_002792995.1 Candidatus Magasanikbacteria bacterium CG_4_10_14_0_2_um_filter_41_10
ATAAAAATATATTTGTGTATCTCTTTATCACTAATGAACATCTGCTATGGCATTACAACATGATGTAAATGAACAAACAAAAGAAAAAGATTTTCTTTCATCATTTCAGCATCCTCCACAAATGCGGAAACAGAAAAAAAGTGCAAAAACCTTTTTTCTGTGGGTATTTATCATTTTTACTGTATGTGGAGGAGTAGGAACGTACTATTTTTATACCAAGTATGATGCCTTGCAACAAAATGGCAATATTGTGTCTCAGCGAGACTTGGAGGATACGCTCACAAAAGTGAGTGCTCTTATGGTTTTGCCAACGGATGAAGTCCCCACGCTTGCAACTATTTTAGATAAGACAAAATTACAAGCACAATCTTTTTTTCAGACTGCTGAAAATGGAGACAAATTGTTAGCATTTACCAAGTCTATGCAAGCAATTTTATATAGACCAAGCACAAACAAAATTATAAAAGTTGCTCCTATTTATATTGATACTGATACCACGGCTCAATCGGGAGCCACTACACAGGAAGAGACGGTAGCACCCGTAATCGTCGAAGAAGAATCTCCTGTATCGACGACATCTTTGCGTATTGCGTATTACAACGGGAGTGGCATACCAAATGTATCGTCACAGACTGAAAAAAAAGTACAAGATGTCTATCCAGAGTATCAAACAACACTGCTTGCAAATGCGAGTGCACAAGACTATTCCACTACTATCGTAGTTGATGTGTCTGGCCAGCATGCTATGGAGGCCACGACGTTGGCAAAACTTCTTGGTGCGACCGTTGGTTTATTGCCACCAGGAGAAGTACGTCCTGATGCCGACATTGTTATTATTTCTGGAAAATAATCTATATGAAAAGATGGGGGTACGTCATACTTATTTTTGTACTTACTGTCTTTTTGTCTCCAAAAAATGTTTTTGCCACATCTGGAACCATTCTTTCAGGACATTCTTACGCCTGGAGTAATCAGGTGGGATATGTCAATTTTAGCAATACCACGATAAGTGAAACTGCACTAACGGGTTATGCGTGGTCGCAAAATACTGGGTGGATAAAAATGAATCCTACGAATGGCGGTGTGACAAATGATGGAGCTGGAAATATATCTGGCTATGCATGGGGAGAAAGTGTGGGTTGGATCAATTTTTCGGGTGTATCTATTGGATCGACTGGAATTTTTTCTGGTACAGCAAGTGGAGATCTCATTGGTACACTTACGTTTGATTGTACACAGTGTGATGTGCAAACAGATTGGCGGGAAACCGTAGCCACGAGTGGAACAAGTGGTAGTGGTATTCCAACTCCACCACCTCCACCAGATGTACCGCCTGACGTTCCTCCTGATGTGCCACCAGAGGTACCTCCAGACACTTTTCCGACTGGAGCTATCGTGATAAATTCTGATGCACTCTATACCAACAACAGAATTGTGACATTACAATTTGTCACTGATTTTGTAGAAAGTTATGCCATATCATTTAATAACAATTTTAGTAATGCTGTATTTTCGAGCATTGTTTCTTCCGTTCAGACAACACTTCCTCTTGGTGACGGGACAAAACAAGTGTATGTGCGTTTTCAAAATAAATATGGAATTCATGATGCAACTGATTCCATCATCCTCGATACCACGGCACCGGCGGCTCCACGTATTACAAGCGTAGATACTGGTATTGAAAATGGTAGACGAGTTAGACCTCCAAATTTTTCTGGAAAAGCAGAACCCTTTGCAAAAATAATTCTTACAAAAACAACAGAAGGATCACAGGCGATGAATCTTTTATCTCTGGCAGGTGTGACAACGTACTATGCAGATGCTGATAGTCAGGGAAATTGGACATTTACGTTTAGTGCGATACTCATACCTGGAAGCTACGCTATTTCTACTCAGGCACAAGATGTTGCTGGGAATACCAGTATTTCTTCACCTGTCATACATCTTGTCATCCCTGTTGACAGTATCCCTCCACCACCAGACGAAACAATTCCGCCTGATGAAACACTTCCGCCACCAGACGAAACAATTCCTCCAGATCAACCTCCTGCAAACGATACCGGAGGAACAACTGATGCAGGGACTGATACACCGGGCGAAAACTCGACTGGGAGTGGGGGAGCAAGTAGTGTTGTAGAACATACTGCGGAATTGTTTTTTTCTACGAGTTCAATCAAAACTATAAAAGATATTGCAACGTCTTTTAGTGAAACTACGCAACAGAACGTACGCACGGTCGTGAGTTCTACAAAAGCAGTCGCAGAACAAATACAGCAACAAATCAGTAAGATAACAAATCTTATTCCCGCTTCTGTTCGAGATGCAACACAGCAAGCGGTACACACAGTGCAACAAGTAGCAGACAATCCAGAAGTCGAAAAAGTTAATGAACAAGTGGTTGCACCGACGGCTGTTGTTGTGGGAGCAAGTAATGTGGCAGTTGGATTCAACTTTCCACAACTGTTGCTGTTTTTCCGATATTTGTTTACACAACCTTTGCTCTTGCTCCGCCGTAGGAAGCACAAAAATTGGGGGACCGTATACAATGCCTATACGAAGCAACCAATTGATCTTGCTATGATTCGTGTTATCAACGATGCCACGAATACCATTGTTGCCTCACAAGTGACAGATACGCATGGTCGGTATTATATTCTTTTGAATCCAGGAACCTATCGTATTGAAGTGCACCATGATGGATTTGATAAGGGAAGCTCTTTGTTGCAACATGTTGATCACGATGTTGTCTTTGACAATATATATCATGTAGGAACAAAAATTACTGTCACTGATAAAAAGGTAGAATTGAATCTAAATATTCCTCTTGATCCTACTGATGATAACGTTTCAACGAAGATTATCATTCGAGAGTACACAAAAAATGCTATTCAGTATGCTGTCAGCATGGTGGGACTAGGTGTTACACTCTTGTCACTGTATATATCACCAAATATATATATAGTTGCGCTTCTTGTAATGCATATCATATTTTTGATTATGTTTATTGTATTTCAAAAACGTCGACGAACAAAACAAGTTGGTATTATTCGTGATGAAAAGAAGAAACACAGGTTGGGCCGCGTGGCAGTTCGCATTTTTGATGCAACCTATAACAAGTTAGTTGAGACATCGGTGACTGATCGAAAGGGAAGATATGGGGCATTAGTTGGACCAAGTGTCTATTATGTCACGTATGATAAGCCAGGCTATACCAAAAAGAAAAGTCCATTGTTGAATTTTTCTTCCCAAAAAACAGAGGGTATGGGTGGAGTAATTGCTCGAGATGAACGTCTTTCTCCCTCAACTATATCAACGACACCAAAAAAGCAATCTCCGTCGAAAAAGATGGACAACAAAGAACCCGAAGATACGGAGGAAGACCCCACACGGACCACGATAGAAGATGGTACTATTTCTCCTGACGAGGGTGATACGTTGCGTGATATTGCACAATTTGGGAAAGGAAAAGATTCTTGATTTGGTAATATAGCACCATATGATGCATGTTCTTGATACATTGTTACCGTCCATGACGCATGTCCACATGCTTGGGTACTGGATTGCTCTTTTGTTTGCTTTTTCGGAAACAGTCATTGGTATTGGGTTGTTTATCCCTGGATCGAGTGCATTACTTATTATGGGTGCGATGGCAGCTGGTGGCAGTTTTGATATCGGTGATCTTATTTTTTTTGCGGTGTGCGGAGCTATTCTTGGGGATAATATCAATTATGCTATTGGAAGGAAACTTGGTGAGTCTATATCGACCAAAGGGTTTTGGTTTATCCGTCCGGATCATATCCAAAAAGCGCATGCTTTTTTTGAGCGCCATGGATCAAAGAGTGTGTTTTTGGGAAGATTTGTGCCAAGTATGAAAGAAGTCGTGCCGTTTATTGCGGGAAGTGTACGCATGCGTCGAGCTCGTTTTATGATATGGAATATTCTTGGTGGCATAGGGTGGAGTCTTGTGTGGATACTCCCAGGATATTTTTTTGCGGCATCACTCAATACGGCAACAGAGTGGATTTCACGAACCGGATTTTTGTTGCTCTATGTAGTTGCTTTTGTTGTGATTGGTGCGCTGATCAAATGGCTGATAGTGAGAAAGGGCCAAGCTGTATTTCTTCTACTGAAGTCTCTCTGGGCATCATTCAAGCAGTCGTTTGCTCAGAATAAGGAACTGAAAGCCTATGCAAAAAAACACCCTCGATTGGTTTCTTGGCTTGCGAAGAGAGTAAACCCACATAGTGTGTGGGGGAGGCCTGCTACGTTTTTGTTTCTGATCTTTGTATATGTATCATTTTTGTTTGGTGGTGTTATTGAGAGTCTTCTCAAGTCAGAAGTGATTACCTCTATTGATATTCGAGTATCGCACGTATTGTTGTTATTTCGTGACAAAGAATCTGTTCAGATATTTTGGTGGATTACTGCCCTTGGCAAAGCACATTTGGTTCTTGTCATCGTGTGTGCTGTGACGGCACTTCTGTGGCTATTGAAAAAAAGAATGTATCTGCTTCCATTTTGGATTACTGTGTTTGGAGGCATTGCTTCGAGTTATTTGGGGAAAATTGTATTTCATCGTCCACGACCAGAATTTCCTGTGTATGTGGAAACATCATTTTCATTTCCCAGCGGACATGCAACGATTGCGATCGCGTTATATGGTTTTCTAGCGTACATACTTATTCAAGAGGTACATTCTTGGAAGAAAAAAGTGAATATTTTTTTTGGAGCCATTCTTCTTGCGATTTTGATTGGACTCAGTCGGTTGTATCTTGGAGTTCACTATGTGAGCGATATTTTGGGTGGGTATCTGTTGGGATTTTTATGGCTTATTGTTGGCATTAGTATTGCGGTGTATCTAGGTTCACGTCAGACGAACAACATAGTTGAGACAATATCAAAGAAAATGAAGATATTAGTGAGTCTGATTGTCGTGGCAGTGATGTGTTCCTACGTGTTTATTGCGATAGCCATGCAACCGATGATGAACCTTCTCTCTCCCACGCATCTTGCTCCCACGCATCTTGCTCACGCGACAGATGTTTTTTCATCAGATCAATTGCGGTACACCGAAACATTGACTGGACGTCAGCAAGAGCCAATATCTTTCCTTATTCTTGTACAAAATGATGATGTGTTTGTGCAGAACTTTGAACATGCTGGTTGGCTATTGGCTGACAGAGTAGACTTGCGATCTATGGTACACATTGTTTCTGCTGCACTGTACAAAACGTCATATCAGAGAGCACCTATGACACCCTCTTTTTGGAATGCACAGACGCACGTATTTGGGTTTGAAAAACCAACAGATACTGATACTGTCGGTGAGCGCCACCATGCACGATTTTGGGATACCGGCTATATCATGGGAGATGGTCGTCGTGTATTTGTTGGTACTGTCAGTTTTGATAATCAGATAAAGTGGGGGATTACTCATCAGATTAGTCCAGATATTGATACTGAACGTGAAACATTATTTCATGATTTACAATCGGCTGGCGTGATATCTGGTTATACAAAAGAAAAAACAGTGGATCCAGACCTTGGAAAAAATTTTACTGGGGATCAATTTTTTACCGATGGACAGTTGTATGTGATTCAGTTTGAAAGCGTATAGGTATTTGATAGGACATAATAAAAAAAGACTCGCGGGAGTCTTTTTTTATATACATATTTTTAGATCACTTGGCCACCAAATGCTGCTGTAAGATCGGTAAGTTCTGAATTTTTCTCCTCAAATGCTGGTGCTTGTTCATCGGGTTTTTCTATAATCACATCTATTTGAACCGGCGTTCCCAAAATAGTAGAAAAGGCTCCTTCAAGTTTCTTTTTTATTTCCATATCGACCATCTTGTCTCTATGGAATGTATATTCAACGGAAAGCGTGATTATATTTCCAACAACATGTTTGAGAGTAGTCATTTTAAGAATGAACACCATGGTTGGTGAGTCTGCTTCTATTGCTGAGATCCATGCGCTCCAGTGTTTTTTTATGAGATCAACTGTTATTGATGAACTACTGTTCGATATGGGCGGTGATACACTACTGACGATAGGTTCTTGAACAGATTTTTCTTGTGGAATATTTTCTGCAGTGATTTCTTCATGTTGTGGAGGTGTACTCTCCGTAGGCTGACTCTGCTGTGGTACGTCTTGTTTGTGTGGAACGTCTTCCTTTTTTTCACTGACAGTGGTTGTTTGTTGTGGTTCACGTGGTGGCGTAGCTGTTGTACCTGTATCGGCACACCATTCAATCACAACCATCTCCATGGGCATTTCTGGGATAGGGTTCGCACCTATTTGTCCTTTTCTGCGAATGATGAGATCTGCAAGTGATATAAGGTCTGGATGAGAAAGATTCGTTGCCAAGGATTGAAGATGTTGTTTCGCACTCTCACTGAGGTCTATCCCTGTACCAGAAAAGTCATTGGTTGCCTTTACAATCATGAGAATACGGAGCAGTTCGAGTGTGTCATGAGCAAATTGTTCCATCCGGACGCCATCTTGAGACGCTTGCTGGATTGTATCAAGGCCTTCCTGCATGTTTTTGTTGCTGAGTGCATTCAAAAATGCGAGTGTGACACCAACATCACTTGTTGGCAGAAGCATTGTGACATTGTCTTTGGTGATGTGTGATTCGCCTGTAGCAAGTACCTGTTCGAGGAGACTCATGGCATCGCGCACACAGCCATCACTTTTGTTGATAATCCTTGCAAGGACATCGTCGTCTATCTGGACCTTTTCTTGTTTCAAGATGCTTTCAAGATGACTTTTCATAGCATCAAAAGGAACACGTTTGAATCGAAATACCTGGCATCGAGAAATAATCGTTTCAGGAATTTTGTGAAGTTCTGTTGTGGCGAGGATAAACATGACGTGTGCTGGAGGTTCTTCCAATGTCTTCAGTAGGGCATTAAATGCACTGTTTGAGAGCATGTGGACTTCATCTATGATGAAGACCTTCTTTTTGAGGTTTGTCGGCTGAAAACGGGCATTTTCGATGATATGTTCACGGACATTATCGACCCCTGTATTACTAGCAGCATCGATTTCCATCACATCGAGTGAGCGAGAACCATCGATTTCTTTTGCCGTATCGCTCGCATTATCAAATTCAGCAGTACCTTCTTTGAGAGGAAGGTTGACTGCTTTTGCAAGTATTCTTGCTGTAGTTGTTTTTCCTACTCCTCGTGGTCCTGCAAAGAGATAAGCATGACCCACTTTTTCATGAATCAACTGATTTTTGAGTGTGTCAATAATATGTGACTGGTAGGCGACATCATCAAAGGTTGTAGGTCTATAGGTGTGGTAGAGAGCCATAACAATGCAGAATGTTGAATAGAGTATGTTGAATTTTTAGCTACCATAGTATAGCGTGGTTACCCCGGAGTAACAAGTAGCAAGGAAGCAAGGAGTACGTTGATATGTGATACTTGCTTCCTCGTTACTTGTTTACTTGAGTACGTTATGCTATAGTGTGGATAAGTTATTAGGGGAAATTGCCTTCACCTGATACCATTATAACGTTCATTCATATAGGCACTATTATTTCTTAATGCATATACTATGCCAAGAAAAGCAAATCCAGCG
>PFPJ01000085.1 GCA_002792995.1 Candidatus Magasanikbacteria bacterium CG_4_10_14_0_2_um_filter_41_10
AAGGAAGTTTGCAACGGTAACACCGTCTATCCCAGGTGGATATTGCATAGAGAGAAACATTCCTTTTTTTGCTCTTTCATCTGGTTTTGCTTCTGTAATATTTTCTTCATCAAGAAAAATAGCCCCCTCCGTCACCTCGTACGTTGGATGACCTGCAAGTGTATTTGCTAGGGTGGATTTTCCTGATCCATTTGGTCCCATGATGACAACGACACTTCCCTTTTCAACAGAAAGATTGACACCTTTCAAAATGTCTTTGTCATCAGCTTTTGCGTGGAGGTTTTGTATAGAAAGACTCATAGTTCGTTCATCATTGATTTAAGTGTATTCCATCCGAGCAGTGCACATTTCATTCGTGCATGCGAGATAGGGATACCGAGCATAGACAGCATGTCTTCTTCAGAAATAGCAACAATTTCTTCTTTTGTTAATCCTTTTACTTTATCCGTAATGAGTGAAAGCGCTGCTTGTGAAATAGCACAGCCTTCTCCTTGGTGCCCGATGTCTTTTACTTTTCCATCATCGTCAAACAATACTTGCATCGTTACCAAATCACCACAGGTTGGATTGTGCGATTTTTTTTCTGTTGTAAAAGATTCAAGATTTTTTCTATTCAAGGGATGCTTATACAGATCCAAAATCATGTCTTTGTAGAGAATATCGTCCATACGTTCGTAATTGGTAAATAGTAATTTGTAATAAGTGATTAATACTTTTTTAATGGGCGTACTACGTAATACTTGTTACTTACTACTACATTATTTGTGTAAATAAATCAATCGCCTGCTTCAACGCTGTCATTGCCGTATCAACATCTTTTTCATCAGTATACATGCCTATTGAAAATCTCGCTGTGCCACCGGGCAAACCTAATTTTTTCATCAGTGGCATCGCACAGTGACTTCCTACTCGAATGGCAACGTTGTGTCGATTGAGAATCTCTGCGATATCATGTGTATGAATCCCCGCAATATTAATAGAAACAACGCCATGATGCTTCGGAGGATCCGACGAACCAATGATTTGTACGTTTAGCAAGGAAGATAATTGGTTTATGAGATAATTAGTTAATTTGTCTTCTCTTGCGATGATCTCATCTAATCCAATGCTTTGAACAAATGCAACGGCAGCTCCTAATCCTATTGCTCCAGCGATGTTTGGAGTACCGGGTTCAAATCTATATGGAACATCATGCCATTCTGCACTGTTATAACTCACATCCAGTATCATATCGCCACCAAATGAAACGGGTGAGAGTTGTTCAAGTTTTTCTTTTTTTCCATACAACACGCCTATGCCTGTCGGCCCATACAGTTTGTGGCCAGAAAAAACAAGGAAATCTACATCAAGTTTTTTTACATCTGTTTTCAAGTGAACTATCGACTGTGCTGCATCAATAATCGTAATTGCATGTACATGTTTTGCTAGGCCAATAAGTTCATTCGCAGGAGCAAGGCTTCCAAGTGTATTTGAGACATGTCCAAAAGAAACAATTTTTGTGTTGCTATCAATCTTTTTCTTTGCGTCTTTTATGTCGATCTGGTAGTCAGTATCAATATCTACAAAACGCAATTCAGCACCGGTTTTCTTTGCAATTTGTTGCCATGGAATGAGATTTGCATGGTGTTCCCAGGCAGTGAGGACAATGTTATCTCCCTTTTTTAGATCTTGCCCGAGTGAGGTCGCGAGCATGTTGAGTCCATGCGTGGTTCCATAGGTGAAGACAATTTCTTCTGGCTCAGCATGTATAAACTGTGCAATAATGTTTCGTGCAGTATCATGCTCTGTGGTGGCTCTATCACTTGCTTCATACAGTCCACGATGGATGTTTACTCCATAGTCGCTATAGTATTCTCGTATCTTGTCAACAACAACCTGTGGTTTGAGAGCAGATGCACCAGTATCAAAATACGCAAGATCAGGAGAACTTGTATAGATAGGAAAATGTTGTTTGAGAGAATCTTTCATATTACGTTTCTCGAATAATATCGTTCATGATATCGGTGCGAAGTACTTTGTCCTCAATCATATCAACGATTGCCCCAAGATGTCCATGTAGCATTGCCTGTTTTGCCGTTTCGGTATCCATGCCTCGAGATTGAAAATAAAATAACGATTCTTCATCAACGTTTGTAGTGGATACACCATGAGAGCAAGAGACTTCATTATTGGCTATTTCCAGATCTGGGACAGAACTGATCTGCGCTTTTGAAGAGAGCAGAAGGGTTTCTTCTTTTTGATGACCCACAGCATTGAAGGCCTTCTCTCGAATATCAATCAGACTTCTATAAATTGTTTTTGCAGTATCTTCCAGAACACCATGTGTTTTCAAATTACTTTCTGTATGTTCTGCGACATGAATAGTCGTGTGCGTAATATCGTGAAATTGCATTCCTCTACCATAAAACAACCCGTACGTCTCCCCCACTGCTCGTGGTTGTTCAAGAATAGTGTAGATACTGGAGTTCGCAATTGATCCGCCGATTGCAACATCAATCCATTTCATCTTTGCGCTTTTTCCGACGAATGCTCGTCTTAATGCCAAAATATACGTATTTTTTTCAGTCCGTTGATCTGCAATGTATGTAAGGTTTGTTTGTTCTTCTAGAGTTATATCAATAATAAATCCCGAAAACTCTTTTGTAAATAACTTTTCGTGAATAGTAGCTTGTATGCCTGCTTTTACAATAATATGTACATACGCGCCTGCAGTTTCTTTCAAACTCTGCAAATTCAACTCAAAAAGATCTGTTTTTTCTTCAATTACAATTTCAAATGCATCAACGAGATTCTTTGCAAGATACTCAAACAAAGGATTACTTGCAATCCCATATTCTACCTTCAAGATGTTGCATTCAACTCGTTTTCCAACAACTACAATGCTTTCATGTTCAAACATTCGCGCACTCAAAGCAATAGGACTATAATCTGCGACTATCCCGATGCCGTATTTAAGATGTTCTGTTTGGATGTTAGACATGTCCTTGTATAAATAATTTTGCCCGTTTAACCGTCTCTGTATATATTTCTTTTACTCTATCATCGTTTTGGAATTCAACAGCGTTCGCTTTCACTTTTTCAGCCAATGGCTCTGAGAGTCCTAACCCTTTCCAAAACTCCAAACCATCTTCAATAGTAATGTGTAACTTATCTAGGTAAATACTCTTAATGAGCTCATTATACTGCTTTACCTTTGATATATCCTCGTCATTTCTAGTTTCAACGTAATCTAAATCTTGCAGGTATATACTTAATTTGAACTTTTGAAAATCGGATATATCCTGAAGAATTTTCAGTCCGGTTGAAATAATCCATTGAGGATCACCATACATCTTTATCGGTGGCAAATCAAATAATTCATTTCTCACGTCTTCTGATAGTCTATCGTTCAAGTGATGTACTGCCATTCCTTTCAAAAAATCATCATTACTCCCAAATTCATCTAACAATTCTTTGTAATGAGTTTTTGAACGATGAATGTCAGTAATATATCGACTATCTGGATATACCGTTCCAGACAAATACTTTTTTCTGTCTTGAATTGAAAGCAACTCCTGAAATTCAAGCGCAAATCGAATATGTGTAGCTGATAATGACATATTTTTTTATCCTACTGATCCTTCCATCTCCAGCTCAATCAATCGATTGAGCTCAAGCGCATATTCGAGTGGCAATGCTTTTACAATTGGTTCGATAAAACCAGCCACCACGAGTTGCATCGCCTCTTGTTCACTGAGTCCTCTACTCATGAGATAAAAAATCTCTTCATCACCAATTTTTCCCACTCGCGCTTCGTGTGCAATATCAACATTGTCATTATCTATCTTCATGTATGGATGTGTCTTGGTCACAGAATGTTTATCTATGAGAAGTGCATCACACTCAACAGAGATTTTACTTCTGTCTGCATGCTTTGTGACTTTCACATACCCACGATAGGTCGTAATACCATTACCTGTAGAAATAGATTTTGCGCGAATGGTTGATTTTGTATCAGGTGCGACATGGATTACTTTTGATCCCGTGTCTTGGTTTTGTCCTTCTCCGGCAAACGCAATACCAAGGCTGTCTGATCGTGCTCCTCTGCCACGAAGAATTGAGGCAGGATAGAGCATCGTGACACCACTTCCCATATTTCCATTGATCCATTCAATCACACCGTTTTCATCCACGAGTGCTCGTTTTGTATTCAAATTATATGTATTTTTTGACCAGTTTTCTATAGAATAATATCGCACACGTGCATTGGCATGCACAAAAATTTCCACGCCACCGGCATGCAATGAATTTTTTGTATATCTCGGTGCACTACATCCTTCGATATATTGGATCTCACTTCCTTCGTCAGCGATAATGAGGGTGTGCTCAAATTGTCCCCCACTTTCAGCATTCATGCGAAAATAGGCTTGCAAAGGAAGTGTGACTTTTACATTTTTTGGGACATAAATAAATGTCCCACCACTCCACACGGCCGTATGAAGCATGATAAATTTATGATCATTGATTGGGATGCACTGAGTCATGAAATATTTTTGAACCAATTCAGGATACTTCTGAACAGCAACATCCATGTTTTCAAAAATAACACCTTGTTTTTTCAGATCTTCTTGAATGTTGTGATAGATAACATCGCTGTCATACTGCGCACCAACGCCTGCAAGTGCTTTCTTTTCAGCTTCAGGAATACCAAGGCGGTCAAATGTTTTCTTAATGTCATCAGGAACATCATCCCAACTTGTTGCCTCCTGTGTATCCGGACGAACAAAATAGGTAATTTCATCAAGATTGAGATCTGATAAATCCGGTCCCCAGGTTGGCATGTCTGTATCTTTGAAATAAGCAAATGCTTGCAAACGTTTTTCGAGCATCCACTCTGGTTCGTTTTTTTGCTTTGAAATTTCACGAACAACCTCCTCGGTTACTCCGGGAGTTGCTCTATATTTTGATCGCTCTTCATTTGCAGTATCGTAGAGTGATCTATCGATTGTGATGTTTTTGATTGGCATAATAAGAATTTGTTCTACGCATTCATCGCTCTCACTTTCTGTATTACACCAGGCAATACCTTTAACACCTGTTTGATTTCTTTCTCCGTCGTATCTTTGCCCAGTGTAAATCGAATACTACTTTTCATCCTCTTTTCATCATACCCACACGCAGTGAGAACATGAGACAACTCATCACTATCTGTCGTACAGGCAGATCCAGAACTCACCGCAATGCCTACAGCATCGAGATACAAAATAATTGCTTCTGACTCTGCACCAAGAAAAGAAATGTCGAGATTGTTTAGGAGTCTATCACTATCTAATGCTGGACCATTCAAACTAACATCTGAAATTGTATTCTGAATGCCTTTCCACAACATGTCTCGCAACTCTGAAATGCGTTCGTTAATAGTTACTTGTTTATTGTTAATTAAAGTGACGGCCTTCCCGAATCCAACAATTCCTGCTACATCCTCCGTCCCAGGTGAAATACCAAACTCTTGTCCCCCACCAAACATAATCGGTTCTATTTCTACACTGCGACGTTTGAATAATACTCCGGCACTTTTCGGTCCATATATTTTTGATCCATTAAAACTAAGCAAGTCTACATGCAACCGCTCGACTGACATATCGAGATATCCAGCAGCTTGACATGCATCAGTATGAAAAAATGGGAAGAGTGTTTTTTGTTTTTTTCTATGTTGCAATATCATTTTGCCAATGTCTGCAATGGGTTCTATGGTGCCGATTTCATTGTTTGCATACATGACTGAAACTACAATTGTTTCTGGTCTGATTGCTTCTTTTATAGCATCGACTGTTACAAAACCGTATGCATCCACTGGAAGATAGGTAATTTCAAATCCTTCTTTTTGTAATTGTTTCATCACATGCAAAACGGCATGATGTTCTATTGGTGTTGTGATAATATGTTTCCCTTTTTCTCTATATGCTCGTGCGAGTCCAAGGATTGCTTGATTAATGGAATGTGTTCCACCATGCGTAAAAATTATAGTGTCTGGCGTCGTATGCAAAAAATCAGCAATTTTTTTCCGCGAAATTTCGATAGCAAGCTTTGCGTGTATGGATGATGCGTAGAGTCCTGAAGGATTAGCATATTCTTCAGTGAAAAAAGGCTTCATAACAGAAAAAACAGCCGGATCAACTGGTGTTGCGGCTGCATGGTCGAGATAGATTGAAGAGATCTTTTTCATCATGCGGTAAGTTGTGCTATAGGTGTTTTTTTCAATACTGAAATCATTTGATGTTGTACCTGAACAATTCCTTTTTTTATGGTACATTTTTCAAGATGTCGGCACGTTTTTTTATCAATAATGCAGGGTGCAACAATTTGTTTGTCAACGGCATCTATTACTTCCAGTAAACTGATATCTTTGTATGGACGTACCAATGCATAGCCACCCTTTGTCCCTTGTTTGGAGTCTATAATCTTCGCTCTTTTGAGTTCGCCTGCTATACGTTGCAGGAACAAAAAAGATATGTTACTCTCTTCTGAGAAGATACGTAGGCTTAATGTCTCACCTTCCTTTACTTTCGAAAGACGAAAGAGGAGTTGAATGGCATAATCTGCCTGTTTTGATAGTTTAAACATATCATTTGTATCAATTCATAGTATAACACTAGCATATACCAAAAATCCCCTTATGTCAACGCCAATGCAGACACACACAATCCATCTTTTAGCAAAAAAAGAGGTCGCAAAAAACGTATTTGAACTTCGATTTTCAAAGCCTGAATCTTTTGATTTTACACCCGGACAATTTGTCCAATTTTTGATACCCTCAGAGGAGAAAAAAACACCACGCTCTTACTCTCTTTCCTCACTTCCAAGCGATGCATATCTAGAATTTTGCATAAAATTCCTAGACGGTGGCCTTGCATCTGAACATTTTAGAACAATGAATATCGGGACCGACATTGAATGCCGTGGACCACTTGGCAGATTTGTGGTTGATGAAAATAATGATGACCACTACTTTGTGGCAACAGGCGTTGGGTTGGCGCCAATCCTAGGGATGATTCGTTCTCTGATAGAAGAAAAAAAAGATGATCATCCTATTCGCTTACTCTTTGGTGTTCGTGAAGAAGATGATCTGTTTTGGATTGATCGACTAGAAACACTGAAACAAAAACATAGTTTGTTCGACTACACAGTGACACTTTCTCAGCCACAACCAACTGGTGGATGGCAAGGTCTAAAAGGACGTGTAACAGAACACTTACTTCAGCATCTTGGGAAACAACGGTTTTATTTGTGTGGCAATGCAGCAATGGTAAAAGATGTACGAACACTTCTTATTGAACATGGGGTAGATACCACAGATATTCACTTCGAAATTTTTTAACAATGATTAGTGACCAAGGATTAATGAACAGGTTTCATTTCGATTTCATAGTTTCTATCGACTTCCAAAGCATTCTGCCAACTTCATCCATTAACTTCCAACATCGTTGATATTCTCGTGCTGAAATATATCCTCGTTTACAAGAAAAAAAGAGTTGATATTTGACTTAATGGACAAAATGGGAGGCTAG
>PFPJ01000005.1 GCA_002792995.1 Candidatus Magasanikbacteria bacterium CG_4_10_14_0_2_um_filter_41_10
TCCTAAGAAACGCAAAGTAGCAAAGCGAAAGCCAGCTGCTAAAAAAGCTGCTCCTAAGAAACGCAAAGTAGCAAAGCGAAAGAAGAAGTAATAATATACTTCAAAAAAAGAACCTCTCATGAGGTTCTTTTTTGTTGCATACCGCTAGCAATATTATGGAAGAAGAGCTTTCAGATATGCACCGGTGTAACTCTTTTTTTCTTTTGCAATTTGTTCGGGTGTTCCTGTTGCAACCACCATACCACCACGTTTTCCTCCGTCTGGTCCCATGTCAATCACCCAATCAGCTGATTTTATGACATCAAGATTATGTTCAATGATAAGAACAGTGTTTCCCTTTTCTACCAATTGTGTCAGGACTTCGAGGAGTCGGACGATATCGCCAAAGTGTAATCCTGTCGTTGGTTCGTCGAGAATATATAATGTATCACCATTGCTTCTGCGTGCAAGCTCTGTCGCAAGTTTGATACGTTGTGCTTCTCCACCTGAGAGTGTCGTTGCTGATTGTCCGAGACCTACATAGCCAAGTCCTACATCACGTAGAATACGAAGTTTGTCAGCGATCGCAGGAACATCTCGGAAAAAACTATACGCTTCTTCTACATTCATGGAGAGAATATCTGCAATAGTTTTGCCACGGTAATGGATTTCGAGTGCTTCTTGATTGTATCGCTTTCCTTCACACTCAGGGCATTCCACAAACACATCTGAAAGAAATTGCATTGGGATAGTTACATACCCTTGGCCTGCACATGCCTCACATCGACCGCCACCTTTGACATTAAAACTAAATTTTCCTGCATCCATGCCTCGCATTTTTGCTTCCGGAACATTGGTAAAGACATCACGAATGGCGGTAAACACGCCAGTGTATGTCGCAGGATTACTTCGGGGTGTTCTCCCAATAGGTGATTGATCAATTGAAATAACTTTTTTTATATTGGTCATGCCTTTGATGCTTTTGTGTTCACCTGGCTCTGCTTTGGCACGATAAAACTTTTTGTGCAATGCTTTGCTCAATATATCTATAATGAGACTCGATTTTCCAGAGCCAGACACACCCGTGACGCAGGTAAGTGTCCCGAGAGGGAGAGATACATCAATATTTTTGAGATTGAATGCGCGTGCTCCTTTGATATCAATTGTTTTTTTGTTTCCTTTACGACGTTTTTTTGGAACGGGAATCGTTGCTTTGCCAGAAAGAAATTGCCCTGTTTGAGACGCATTATTTTTTTGGATTTCTTTTGCCGTACCAGTTGCGATAACTTCTCCTCCACCAGTGCCTGCGCCAGGACCGATGTCCACTACAAAATCTGCAGCCTCCATCATCGCCTGGTCGTGTTCTACAACGATAACGGTGTTGTGCAGGTCTCGAAGTTTTTTGAGTGTTGCTATCAGTGTGTCATTATCTTTTGGATGCAACCCGATAGATGGTTCATCAAGAATATAGATCACACCAGTAAGTCCAGTTGAAAGCTGTGTCGATAGACGAACACGTTGTGCTTCTCCACCTGAAAGAGTATGCACTGATCGATCAAGCGAGAGATAATAGAGACCTACATCCAGAAGATTATGAAGGCGTTTTAACATTTCTTTTGCCAGCGGTGTTGCAACCGCCATTTCTGTTTTGGAAAGTGTCAGCGCATTGTTTTTTTCTCCCGCAATAATATCAAATGCATCAATTGCTTCCTCGACTGTCATTTCTCCAATATCAGCAATATTCCACTCAGCAATTTTGACGGCTAAGGATGTTTCTTTCAGGCGCTTTCCAGTACATACCGGACATGTACGCTCACGCATGTACGCTTCTATTTCTTTTCGGACATAATCTGAATCTGTTTCTGTATGTCGCTGTACCAAATTTGGGACAATCCCTTCATATCGTACACTTTTTTTGCCAATTTGATATTCTTGTCCGTCAGTCCCGTAGAGCAGTGTGTCCATGGCTTTTTGAGGAAGATCTTTGACAGGAATATCTACAGAAAATGTATGTGCATTTGCGACGGCAAGAAGAAGTTCTTGATATTTGTGTTGATTGCCTACAATCCGTGTCCATGGTTGGATCGCCCCTTCGGCAAGGGTGAGGCGTGGGTTTGGGATAACAAGATCCGGATCTACATCGAGCGTGATTCCCAACCCTGTGCAACGCGGACATGCCCCATGTGGACTATTGAAGCTAAAGCTTCTCGGTTCAATTAAATCAAAAGAGGTTCCACATTGCGTACACGCAGGAGTGGTATTGTATATTTTTTCGTCTCCATCCTCTGTGAGTGTTATGAGCGAACCATTGCCAAGCTCAAGAGCTTTTTCAATGAGGGTATTTACATTTTGTTTTTTGGTATCAGCAATATCGTCGATAATAATGTCAACGTCGTATGTTTTTGTTTTGTCGAAAGAAAGAGATTTAATGTCGTGAATACGATGTTCTACCCCATTGATACGTATTCGATTGTATCCAGTTTGTTCGAGTTCAGCGAGAAGAGATTTTTGTTTTACTTCTGCATGTTGGAGGAGTGGTGCCATGATGGTGGTGGTGCGTTGTGTGCGTATGAGTGTTCGTACAGATTCTGTAATTTCCCCTGGTGAGGCATGACGAACAGGAACATGACACGATGTACAGTATTGCACCCCAATCCTTGCAAACAATAATCTGAGATAATCATAAATTTCAGTCGTGGTTCCGACCGTAGAACGTGGGTTATTTGAAATTGTTTTTTGATCGATGGCAATCGTTGGAGAGAGACCTTCTATATCATCGACATCAGGTTTATCCTGCAAATCCATGAATTGGCGCGCATAGGCATTCAAACTTTCTGCATAGCGACGTTGTCCTTCGGCGTAGATCGTATCAAACGCAAGAGACGATTTTCCAGAGCCTGAAAGACCGGTGATTACCGTTAATTTATTTTTTGGTATGTCGAGGGATATGTTTTTGAGATTGTGAACGCGTGCGTTTTTTATTGAGAGAACATCTTGTTTTGGCATAGGGAGAAGGCACAGATGAAGAGAGATTGCCTTACACCATACACGAATTTTTTGATTTTGTCAATTCGTGGGAGTAGAACGGTATGTTTTTTGTGTGTATGAACCTACTATTTGCTAGTTCCATCTTTTACTTTCCCTACTGTATATTTTTTACTTACGTTACTTCCTGGATCTGCTGTTTCGTTTGAAGGCATACCGTTGTCACTACCTGTATAAGTTTCTATTGTCTGAAATACGTCAGTTGACACATTTACTGTCATATATACGCCTTTTGCTAAATTTTCAATTGGGATGTAATCATCGTAGGTAATGCGTGTTCCATTTTCGTTTGTTTTGAGCCACGCTCCTATGATAGATTCAGAGGTATTATTTTCTTTGGGCGATGCCTGTCCTATCCACAAATCTGGATCTGTCAGATCACCAGATTCTTTAAGTTCGACCATCACAAATAATCCTTTGAGTTTGTCATATGGGCTATGTGTACACCATTTGCTATCTGTGAGATCTAGAGGAGGAAATACAAAATCATAATCAAATACCTCCTGATTTAATAGAGTTGATTCTCCTTTTGTTTGAATTTTTTGGACTTGATTCCACGAGATGTTTTGCTCATCTCCTCTGTACAAAAAGCCATCTTGTCCTTGACATACGTGCCATATTTCTGGATCATCGCTTTCCATGTCAATCCATTTATTTTCAATTGTTTCCAAAAAAGCTTTGAATCCATCAATGGTTGAGAGTACCGTAGTCCAGGTTCCAGTCATTCGAAAAGAGAGTATTAAATTAGAACGAACACAGTGCCAGTTGGTGAGTTTTTCTTTATTTGGGCCAGCGATATACTGATAACATAAATTACCATTTGGATTTTTCACGCAAGTACGACCTGTACACAGCATGTCACCTGCACCTTCTACAAAATAAGGTGTGCCACACATTGCCTCTGTGGATGTCGTAGTGTAATTATTTGCTGCTGGAAGCGTTTTGCTAAGTGATTCTCGTTCTGCTTGTGTCAGTGTTGGGGGGCCAAGCGGAGCAAGATTTTTTGGTGGTGTAATGGCATCACAGTAGGGAGGCGCAATTCCTTGTGTATTTATTGACCATACTTGAGGAAGACGAATCGTCACAAGAGCGGGGTTGATCGTATTGAGGAGTGCATATGAGAGTACTGCAAGAAGGAGCCCCATAATTGCTCCAGCAATACGTTTTTTTGCTGATCCAATACGTTCTGAGTTGCCACCGGATGTTGTCCACATAAACCCAGCAGCGATCAGCATGAGCGTTGCGAGGACGCCAGCAGCAATGATCCCATATTTGTACATGAGTGTGATAAATTCACCAATGTTATTGAATACATTTTGGCTTCCGAACGTTATCTTTGTTTTTGCATTGGTCGAAGGAAGACAAAAGCCAAGTTGTGCATGATTGGCATCTTCTTTTCCACAAGCGGCTATAGTTGTTGAGTTTTGTACAAAGCCCTCCTGTATTTCTTTTGGCGTCATGTAGTGGGAGGAATCTTCATTTAAGCGTTGATCAATACACTGTTTTTCTATCCAACATCGAGAATCTATGGCTGCAAAACTTACTTGTGGAACAAGGAGAAAGAACAAGAATAAAAAAAGAAAAATGCGTTTCATATATTATGATGATTGGATAGCGGTAATAATTTGTTTGTCCCAGTCGTCAAGAGAAATAACACCTTCGAGACGTGTTGTCCCGACAAAGTAGGTAGGTGTTCCTCTGACACCCAGATCAAGACCATCTTGCATATCTTGTAGAATTTGTGAGCGATATCGTTGTGTTGTGACACATGTTTCAAAAAGAGATTCATTGAGTCCGAGTGTCTTGGCGTATGAAAATAAGGCATTTGTGGTAAAGTCTTTTTTAGTAAAAAGAAGTTCGTAATATGGCCAAAAGTTGTTTTGTTCTTCAGCGCACCCTGCAGCAAGTGCTGCTTGCATTGCAAAGGGGTGGATACTCTCGAGAGGAAATTGCTTGAAGACAATATGAACACCGGCTTCATACCGTTTTCTCAATTGTTCAAACGTAGTATAGGAAGCCTGGCAATACGGACATTCAAAGTCGATAAATGCGAGAATGGTGACGTGACTTGTGAGATTGCCATACTGTGGATCAAATTGGCGAATGTAGGGAGTAATATCTTGTATAGCAACTTGTGTATTTCCTGCGGCAAGGTGAGGGTCTGTGGAAAATTTTGATTTTGTTTCTTGTAATCCTTGCACAATTTGTGCCCCATTTCCGTTATGTATCTGGAGTGCGTAGTATCCGACAAGCCCTGCAAAGGAGAGAACCGATACCAAAAGAACTCCAAGAATACCCAAAAAAGCAATGCCTCCGCCTGTCTTATACCATGGATTGTTTGGGGGGAATTGTTGATCGTGCATAGAAGTACTATGAGTATACCATATATCTCTTGACAAAAAGAGTAGTTTCGCTTATAATCCCGCCACATTATTATCTCTCACTCACCCATAGGGCTCTGCCCACCATTTCCTCAGTTGCACCACTGCATACTGATAGAGGTGAGGAGGAAAAAGGAAATATCTATGAAAATACCAACACTTGAAGCCATGCTTCAGGCCGGTGTCCATTTTGGACATCAAGTATCCCGTTGGCATCCAAAGATGAAACAGTTCATCTTTACCGAACGCAATGGTGTACACATCATCGATCTCGAAAAGACTGAAGATCAGCTTCGAGAAGTGCTCCCGGTTGTGACACAGATGGTAAAGGATGGCAAAAAAATCTTGTTTGTGTCTACAAAGCCACAGGCGAAGGATATTGTCAAAGAAGCTGCCATTGGTTGTGGTATGCCATACCTCGTCGATCGATGGGTGGGAGGACTTTTGACAAACTTTCCAGAAATTAAAAAATTGATTCAAAAATATCTTTCTCTCCAGGAACAAAAAGCAAGTGGAGAACTCGAACGATATACAAAAAAGGAACAACTTGATATTGAACGAGAAATGGAAAAGATGGAACAAATGATTGGTGGTCTTGTAGATCTCAAAGGATTGCCAGATGCTATCTTTATTCCAGCATTCCAGCGTGAAAAAACAACGTTTATCGAAGCAAATAAAATGAACGTGCCTATCATCGCTGTGTGTGATACAAATGCGAATCCAACAAAAGCAGAGTATGTCATCCCAGCAAATGATGACGCGGTAAATGCTATTCGTATGATGGTGACACTCGTCGCTGATGCGATCAAAGAAGGGACGACAGCAGCAGCCAACGAACCAAAAATCAATAAAGAAGAAATCGCCGCATAACGAAGAAAAGAGATAGATGAATAGTGATTGGAGTTTGGTGGTGTCTTATCTTTTTGATAATATGCTTCCTCTCCAATCATTTTTCATTTCAATACATGTTTGATATAGTATCAACCATTTTCATATTACTTATTTTAACACCCAAACAGTATGGCAATTACTGCACAAGATATCGCAAAGCTCCGTGCACAGACTGGTGCTGGGATGCTTGATTGTAAAAAAGCACTCGATGAAACCAACGGTGATTTAGAAAAAGCACTTGATTGGCTTCGCGAGCGTGGTGTTGCAAAAGCAGCAAAACGAGCAGGAAAAGTCGCTGCAGAAGGAGTGGTCTACAGTTATATCCATGGTGGAGGAAGCGTTGGTGTATTGGTAGAAGTAAACTGTGAAACAGATTTTGTGGCAAAAAATGAAGGATTTCAAGCATTGGTCAATGATATCGCACTGCATATCGCAGCGGCTGCTCCAAAATATGTCACTCGCGATGAAGTTCCCGTTGATGTCATTGAAAGAGAAAAAGGCATCTATGTAGAACAGATGAAAAATGAAGGAAAACCTGCAGATATTATTGAAAAAATTGTTGCTGGGAAAGTTGACAAATTTTATGCAGAGATTTGTCTCATGGAACAACCATTTATCAAAGATGAAGATAAAACTATTGAAAAATTGTTGGTTGAAAAAACCGGTGAAATTGGAGAAAAGATTACGGTTCGACGATTTGCACGATTTGAACTTGGGGAAGGTATTGTAAAAGAAAAAGCTGATTTAGCAGCAGAGGTAGAGGAACAACTCAAGCAATCAGCATAAGAGCATTGTATTCTATAAAAAAAGCCCCATGATTGGGTGCTTTTTTTGTATATCCACTAGCCAAGAGTGGTGCATATTGCTACACTACATACGTCTGTTTTTAATTTATATAACGTGTTGTGAGTATGAACATTGCAATTAATGGGTTTGGTCGTATAGGGCGTCATGCGTTGAAAGTTGCCTGGAAGAAAAAAGGTATCAATATTGTGGCTATCAATGATCTCACCGATACAAAGACTCTTGCGCATTTACTCAAATATGATACCGCATATCCAGATTTTGGTGCAAAAGTTTCTGCGAAAGAGGGCATGCTGATTATTAACGGAAAAAAAATTCAGGCACTTGCAGAACGTGACCCAAGCAAATTGCCATGGAA
>PFPJ01000081.1 GCA_002792995.1 Candidatus Magasanikbacteria bacterium CG_4_10_14_0_2_um_filter_41_10
GTGACGGATCAAAATTGTGAAGGTATCGGTATGTTTTCAAAAATATTTCTTGGAGAATATCTTCACATTCTTCATGGCTTGCATCGGTAATACGACGAACATAGCGATAAAGTTTTTGTTCATATCTACCGATGAGTACACCAAAAGCATCGTGATTGTCTATGGCGATGGAAGCAAGAGATTCATCTGTATGTTCTGTATAGACAGTCATGAAGAAAGTATACACGGTTTTCCAGCATTATATAATACGTATAGTGTGATGATTTTCTTTCACAGTAAGGAGAAGGAAAAAAAACATGGCTCTATAGAGCCATGTTTTTGATGTGTATCTCTTATGCCTTTCTCCCTGAACGCTTTCGATCATTTTCAGTGAGAAATTGTTTTCGGATACGAATATTCTTTGGGGTAATTTCGAGGTATTCATCTTCACTCATAATTTCGAGTCCTCGTTCGAGGGTGACGTCCATGTGAGGGATAAGATTCAACGCATCATCAGACCCACTTGCACGCATGTTGGTGAGTTGTTTTCCTTTGATTGGATTGACGGCCATGTCTTCTCCTTTTGCTGTATTCCCGATGACCATTCCTTCATATACTTCAACGGTAGGTCCAATATAGAGTGTTCCTCGATCTTGGAGATTCGCGAGTGAGTACCCGAGGGCTTTTCCGGCCACCATAGAAATCATGGATCCGACATTTCGTTTTTCAATCTCACCTACGTATGGTTTGAATCCGGCTCCTTGGCTTGCCATAAGACCTTCACCTTTGGTATCCATGATAAATGGACCACGATATCCGAGGAGACCTCGTGATGGGATGACAAAGGTAATGCGAGCATGACCATTTTTTGATACCATGTTTGTCATGACCCCTTTTCGTTTTCCAAGTTTTTCGATAACCGTTCCTGTAAATTGTTCTGGAACATCGATCGTCACTTCTTCAAACGGTTCGCTTTTTTTGCCATCTATTTCTTTGATAATAACTTGTGGCTGGCTGACTTGCAGTTCAAATCCTTCTCTTCGCATTTGTTCGAGGAGGATCGCAATATGCAGTTCCCCTCGTCCATAGACTTTAAACTTATCTGATTCAGAAAAATCAATTTTGAGTCCAACGTTAATTTCCAATTCTTTTTCGAGTCGTTCTTTGATTTGTCTTGTTGTTACAAATTTTCCTTCTTTTCCTGCAAAAGGGGAGTTGTTTACCAAAAAGTCTATACCAATCGTAGGTTCGTCCACGCGAATTGCGGGAAGAGGATCTTGATCTGTACTGTGGCAAATAGTTTCTCCAATATCAATATCTGGGATACCTGCGATCATCACGATATCACCAGCCAAGGCTTCCTGGGTTTCGATACGGTCAAACCCTTTGAATTGTTGGAGTTTTGTAATGGTGCCGGTTCGTGTTTCTCCTGTTGGTTTTTTTACAATAATTTTATCACCTGCGTGAAGTTTTCCTTCATAAATACGACCGATGGCAAGACGACCTATGAAATCATCATATCCAAGATTGAATGGTTGCATGCGGAATGGGGCTGATGTGTCATGCGGTGCTGGTGGTACATGCTCGAGAATCATATCGAGCAATGGACTCATGTCGGTAGATGGATCGTCCAGGTTCTTTTTTGCGATACCTTCTTTTCCGATCGCATAACAATATGGAAAATTCATTTGTTCGTCACTTGCGCCGAGATCCATAAAGAGTTCAAGGACTTCTTCATGTACTTCCTCTGGTCGAGCGGCTGGTTTGTCTATTTTATTGAGGACAACGAGTGGGTGAAGACCAAGCTCGAGACTTTTTTTCAGTACAAACTTTGTCTGTGGCATGGGACCTTCCTGTGCATCAACGACGAGGATGACCGCATCGATAGAACGTAAGACACGTTCTACTTCTGAACCAAAGTCTGCATGTCCTGGCGTATCGACAATGTTAATTTTTACATCTTTGTAGTACAATGCGGTATTTTTTGCATAAATCGTAATACCACGCTCTAGTTCGAGCGAGTTGCTATCCATACTGCCGGTTTCTTCTATCATGCCTGTCTGGCGGAGAAGGGCGTCGGTGAGGGTTGTTTTGCCATGATCTACGTGTGCAATAATGGCGAGGTTTCTGATATCCATAATAAAATTTCTCTGAAAAAAGTGTTATCTAGGTATACATATACACTTCCACTTAGGTGGAAGAATCTCTATGAAACGCAATTATAGCTCTATAAAGGTATTTTGTCAATACATCTATAAGAAAAAAGGTCTCTCCCTCATATTCACCTTCTGGGTAGAAATATGATCACTTTGAGAATACATTTATTGTCGGTGCCATGAAAGACTGTCGAAATAAAAAAACTTTCGTATTGAAAGTTTTTTTTGAGTCTTTATTAGGACGTAGTCCAGCCCTATTTTTTCCCAACATTATTTTATTAGGTTAATACAGAATTGAGCCGTCATCCAGAATTGAACTGGAGACCTCATCCTTACCATGGATGCGCTCTACCAACTGAGCTATGACGGCATGAATAAAAATGAACAAAGAACAGTCGACAATTAACAATATCTTTGCAGGGGTTAATTGTTCATTTGTTCATTGTTCATTTTCTCGTGTGCGCGCCGAGGGATTCGAACCCCCGACCCTCTCGGTGTAAACGAGATGCTCTAACCAACTGAGCTAGGCGCGCTTTTTTAGCGATGATACTATACAAGAAACCCTTCTATTCGTCAAGGCTCCCTTTCATGTTGACCGCCTCTAGAATACCACGTACGATACACATATATTTACTCGTACCTAAGTCTCTAATCCTCAACATCTATACATATGAATATTCAAGATTTTAAAGAAATACTCACCCCAGAACAATACCATGTACTTCGAGAAAGTGGGACAGAGGCGCCGTTTACCGGCAAGTATCTTGATCATAAAGAAGATGGATCCTACACGTGTGGGGCATGTGGCAATGTTCTCTTTGCTTCAGGTGCAAAATTTGATTCCCATTGTGGATGGCCAAGTTTCGATAAAGATATTGGTGAGGGGACAGTACGTTTTGTCGATGATACGAGTATGGGAATGAAACGAACAGAAGTACGGTGTGCAGAGTGTGATTCTCATCTTGGACACCTCTTCGACGATGGCCCAACCGAGACGGGAAAAAGATATTGTATAAATTCTCTTGCTTTGGGATTTAAACCAGAGGGGAAATAGATTTACAAAGTAGATGAAAACTCCACTTGCTACACAACTACGTCCGCACTCGCTCGATGATTTTGTAGGTCAAGATCATCTTGTCGGTCCAGATAAACCACTCAGAAAGGCAATTGAACAAGGTCACATGTTTTCGTTTTTGTTGTGGGGACCACCTGGGTGTGGCAAGACAACCTTGGCAAAAATATATGCCGAAAGTCTTGGTGCAACATTTTTTGAACTCTCCGCGGTCTCTGCAAAAAAGGCTGATGTTGAAAAAATTGTTCACGCACAGAGTGATACACAGAAAATTTTGTTTCTTGATGAAATTCATCGATTCAATAAAGCACAGCAAGATTATTTACTGCCATTTGTAGAATCAGGAGAAATTATTCTTATCGGAGCAACCACAGAGAATCCAAGTTTTGAAGTAATTTCTGCATTGTTATCCCGTTGCCGTGTGTTTGTTCTTCATGAACATACCCCAGAGGACATGCATGAGATTTTGACAGCGACAAACATACATATTCCTGATGATGCAATGGAGTGGCTTATTGTCATGGCAAACGGTGACGCACGGCAAGCTCTCACCATGCTCGAGCAAACAAAAGAATTGTATACAGACATAACCGTTGATTATCTCAAAGAAGCATTGCAATCAAAACATCTTCGCTACGATAAAAAAGGGGAGGAACATTACAATACAATTAGTGCGTTTATCAAATCCATGCGCGCGAGTCAACCGGACGCAGCAGTGTATTACCTCGCACGGATGCTTGACGCTGGGGAAGATCCAAAATTTATTGCGCGCAGAATGGTCGTCTTTGCAAGTGAAGACATCGGTATGGCTCAGCCAACTGCACTGGTAGTTGCAAACGAAGTATTCCGCGCTGTGGAAACTATTGGTTTGCCAGAGTGTGCAATCAATCTTGCTCATGGTGTCATCTATTTATCTGAGAGTAAGAAAGATCGTTCGTCCTATGATGCGTTGCGAGCTGCGCAAGCTGATATCGGTGCTCATGGCAATCTCCCTATTCCACTAGAAGTGAGAAATGCACCAACGAAACTCATGAAAGAGCTAGGGTATGGCAAAGGGTATGATATGCGCTCAAAGAAGAGCTTTTTGCCGGAAAAATTGCGTGGAAAGACGTATTATCAGGGCAATGGGTCTCAGTAATCAGGCGTCAGCAATCATCCCCATAATGTGTCTATTGACAAAAATCCTTCGATTCTGTATAGTCTTTGCACTAGGAATATCATTCTGAATTCCACATTCTACATTCTGAAATCAAAAATATGGCACAGAAATCGATGATCAAGCTGCAGTGTGAGCAGTGTAAAACAGTCAATCATTTTTCTCGAAAAAATAAACAAAAGCTCAAGGATCGCCTCGAGCTGAAGAAACTCTGCCCAAACTGTGGCACACACACATTGCACAAGGAAACCAAGTAATGGTACAATGACCCCGATATGTCGGGGTTTTTTGTTTAGATATATTTTGAATAGGACAAATCTATGAAATTTTTCAAGCACATCGTAACGGCAGGTTATAAGAGTACGTACGATTTTGTATGGATGGCCGAACAGCGGACTCGGCTAGGAAGGGCTTTGGTATATTTTTTTCTTCTGTTCTTTTTTGTTGTACTTGCTGTCGGATATTCCTTTGCACGGGAACTTCCTTCACTTGCACTTCGGTACTGGAGTGATGTGACATCATCTGCTCCTGAATTGGTAGTTTCTGTACAGAACGGAACGTTGTCTGTAGATGGTCTAGAACAACCGTATCGTCATATTTTTGATAGCGAGGATAATGGTGACTCGATGCTCGTGTATGTCGATACGGTCTCGACAAGCTCTGTCAGTATTGATGAGGCTCGTGGCGATGTTACAGAATCTATCCCAACACTTGTCGTAACGAGTAAATTGATCAAAGTGTATGATGAGCATTTGGATGTTGTTCAAACAGAATATATTGAACATTTCCCAGCATTTTCATTGACAAAAGATCAAGTAGGAGAGCGAATACGTTCATTGTCAGATGCCATCATCCCATGGTTTTTGTTGCTCGGTGTTTTCGTCGTGACATTCGTTCTTGGGGCGTGGAAATTGTCATACCTTGCTATCCTTGCTTGGCTTGTCTATGTGGTCGCACGTGCAGACAAAAAGCCATTTACCTATTGGCAGATTGTTACGATTGGGTTATATGCCATTACTGTACCTACTCTTATTCAGGGTATATCCATTCTCATCGGACAACAAATTCCATTTTTGTATAGTGTGCTTCTCCTCTTTTTTCTCTTTGGAGCAGTATATAAGGGGATGGGGAAGAAGTCTCTCCCAACCGATACCATTGATCCTCCAAAAGAAAAAGAATAAGTATATTCGACATAAAAAAACAGCTTGTACAGCTGTTTTTTTTGTTTGATACTACGGAATTTTTATCGCTTTTGTATACAGAGAAACATTGTTATGCTCGACTCGCACGAAGTGCATTCAAGATGACAGCGACATCGATGGCTTCTTGGAGCAGTGCACCAATAATGGCTGGAATATAGCCAAGGGATGCGAAGATCATCGCGACAATACTGAGCCCAATTCCGACGAAGATACTCTGGAGTGCTATGCGAATCGTCCGCTTTGCTATTCTGATCGTTTCTTTCACGTCTTCAAGATCACCCCCGAGAAAGACAATATCTGCAGCTTCTGATGCGGCAGTTTGTTCTTCATTACTAAAGACCATTCCTACATCAGCCAGTGCGAGTGCAGGCGCATCGTTTATCCCGTCGCCAACCATGGCGGTTACTTCACCGGCAGCTTTGAGTGCTGCGACGCCATCTTTTTTTTCTGTTGGGGAACAGTCTGCTTTGAGTGTGAGATGTTCTCGGATGTCGCCAAGTTGTAACAGAATTTTTTCAGCATTTTCTTTTTTGTCTCCTGTAAAAATGTGAATCTTGACACCGAGATTGTGTATTTCTTTGAGGATATCAGTAGAATCTTGTTTCAGGGTGTCTTCAAATTCAATGCGAGCAACAATCTTTCCTTCACGTTTTAGTTCTACGGCATTGATATCATGACTTTGTGCCATCTTGCTGATGTGGTAGCGAACATCTTCTATAATAGCAGAGATACCCACACCAGTTTCTTCCATGATGTCTCGTGCACTGAGTTGTGTGCCATTTTTTTCACGTGCTGCATCGACAATTGCTTTTGCAATCGGGTGAAGCGAATTTCTCTCTATGGCTTCGGCAATTTGCAGAGCGTGTGATGCATCCATGCTGTCGTCTAGCATGACAACATTTGTGACTATTGGTTTGCCGAGGGTGATGGTTCCTGTTTTATCAAAGATAAAGGTTGTCACACGAGCAAGTACTTCGAGAGCAGAAAGGCGTTTCACGAGGACACGACGTTTTGCAGATGCATTCATACCACCAAAGAGCGCTATTGGTGTCGCGAGAATGAGTGGACATGGTGTTGCGACGACCAATACCGCGAGGACTCTGCCGATGTCGTGGGATATAAGATAGGCAAATGTTGCAATGACTAACGTAATGATGGTAAAGATTGTACTATAGCGATCTGCAAGACGGATCAGCGGTGCTTTTTCTTGTTGTGCCTCTTGCACCATGCCAATAATTTTTCGATACGTTGATTCGTTATCCGGTTTTGTGACGCGGACAATCATCACGTCTCCCATATTCACAATACCACTGCGGATTTGATCACCTTTCAATTTGTCCAGCATGTATGGTTCTCCTGTCAGTGATGATTCGTCGGTAAGGGCAGTGGTCGAGTCTAGTACGCCATCGAGAGGTACGACTTCTCCTTTGCGGACGAGAATACGTTCACCCACAACAATAGATGCAATGGCGACTTTGTCTGTATGGTCATCAGTATTGAGACGCAATACTTCTTTTGGAATACGATCGCTGAGAGCGGTGAGAGACTGTTGTGCTTTTGTCATGCCATATTCTTCCAGTTGGGTTCCACTCGACAGCATGAGGACTATGACAAGAGCAACCAGATATTGCCCCGTGAAGATAGAAACAAGAATCGCAAGAATTGCAATATAGTCGAGCGCAAATTGTTTGCGCAAAAATGCCGTGACTGTCTCAACGATCATTTTCCAACTGCCCATAACAACAAGAACAAGAGCAAGAAGTATTGCAGCTGTGCGATAATGGAACATATTGTTGAGAAGC
>PFPJ01000058.1 GCA_002792995.1 Candidatus Magasanikbacteria bacterium CG_4_10_14_0_2_um_filter_41_10
TTGTCACACGCTGCAATTGTGAGCCGCGAGATGAAATTGCCGTGTGTTGTCGGGGTCAAAGATATTTTTGAACATGTGAAAGATGGAGATAGTATAGAAGTGGATGCAACGAGTGGGATTGTACGTAAGAGGTGAACATGCTACCCTATAGATAGCATTATATTCTTCTTTATTCACTAACTTTACCTATATGAACTACACACGTGCCCTCGGGTTTGCCGTGATCGTCTATGTGATCGGCGCTGTCGTCCTTTTACTTTCAGGCTATCGCATCAATGCAGCTCCATCGATGTTGTCGTATGGCATATTGTGGGTGCTCATGATTCCCGTTTTTCTCATCGTCGCAAAGTGGTATTTTCATGTTGTACCACCGACTGCAAAGGCAGGTCTTTTTCTTGGGTTGATGACTGTCGTAGTTGGTTTTTTGCTTGATACCGGTATTGTCTTGGTTTCAGGTGTGTGGGGATCACTATCTGATTTTTATGCGACAGTATATGGAGATTGGCGATTTGTTGTAACGCTTATTGAAATGCTTCTCTTAACGTCATATGCAGGCTACGAGTTTGATAGTACATATACGAGTAGTGGAAAAGTAGAGTAGTTGTTATATGGAACAAAAAGGAGGACAATATTATAGATTTACTGATTTGGATATCTGGAAAATTGGTCATCAGTTGCGAAAGGATGTGTATAAAATAACAGAGTTGCTACCTGAACATGAAAAATATAATTTGATCGGTCAAGCAAGAAGATCAAGTTGTTCTATATCTGCAAATATTGCAGAAGGACATGGAAGATTTCATTTTCAAGAAAATATTCAGTATTGTAGACAAGCACGTGGTTCTTTGGAAGAAACCGTTGATCATCTGATTGCTATAGGAGCATTGTATTTCTCTCTTCAGCAAGAGTGTGCAGACATCGTACAAACATGCAACACACTACGTGCAAAGCTAAACGGATATATTTCATACCTTCAAAAACAGAAACAACAGTAATATTCTTCAAACATTTGCAACAATTACTACTACTCCATTATTCTATTATTCGAAATTATGCAAACATTTGATCCGACGCGTATCCGACGATACCTCAGTTCTTTTGGTATCATTTTTTTTATTGTTGTTCTCCTGCTGATTTTTGGGACAAGCTTTTGGACCGTCGTCAGTGCAGGACACACGGGTGTACAATCTCTTTTTGGAAAAGTGATGGATCAGGAATTGTCTTCTGGTTTTCATATAAAAAATCCGTTTGTTCACGTGACAGAACTCAGTACTCGAACAGAAGATTATACGATGAGTATTACCCAAGGAGAAGGGGAGAGAGTAACCCCCGATGCGATTCGCGCACTCACAAAAGAAGGACTGCAAGTAGATCTTGATATTACCGTGCTTTACCATTTGCAGGAAGAACATGCGTCTGATATCTATCGTGATGTTGGGCTTGGGTATGATGAAGTGGTGATTCGTCCACTTACAAGAAGTACGATCAGAGAAATCGTTGCACAATATAGCGCAAAAGATATTTATTCTGAAAAAAGGGGAGAGGCATCACAGATGATTCTCGAGACATTACAATCAAAATTGGATCCTCGTGGTATAGAAGTGGAAGATGTATTGCTCCGGAATGTGGTGTTGCCAGACAACCTCGCGACAAGTATTGAAGCCAAGTTGCAAGCTGAACAGGAGTCAGAGCGATATGATTTTGTATTGGAAAAAGAAAAGAAGGAAGCAGAACGAAAACGGATTGCCGCAGAAGGACAGCGCGATGCACAACAAATCATCAATCAAAGTCTGACAACACGGTATCTCGAATATTTGTATATTGAAAGTTTGAAGGATCGTGAAGGGACAATCTATGTTCCAACAAATCCGAGCAATGGGATTCCACTGTTACGAGGATTATAATGCTCGTTTGTAGATTCCGTTTTTGCCGTTGATAGCTGTTTCAAAAAGAATATACTGAGAGTCTTTTTGTACACTCAACGTCTGTATTGCCGTATTTGTGTTTTCAAACAACATTTGAGTAGTCCTGAATTGTGGATAAAATCCTGCAATACTATCATCAAAAACAAAGATCAAGGAATTGTGAACATCTGAGCGTCCCACAGCATGGAGTGGTTTGTTTGTACGTGTTATCAATTTGTGTGATCCATCATCACGTATCTGATATACCTCCCAAGGAGACCATGCAATCCAGCCCGCAGTAGCCTCTCGTGCATACAAACGAAACATGTGTGACGTTGCAAAAGAAGTAATGTCTCCAGAATCTAGCCATAGCATCTGTACTGTTTGTGATGATTGTACTAACACATACCGAGATGTAGCTCCAATAATGGTGAGAGGATATGTGGGCGTATCAAATGTTTGTACTATCACATCATTTTTCATGAGGATTCCTTTTTCGTTGAGTGTCCAGATGTTTTGTGATGTGTCTATAAACCAAGGTACGGACGAAGATACTGTTCCTATGTCATTGCTTGTTCCTCCTGCGAGTGCAATGATCGATGTGTGATCACGAAGATAAAGTGTATCTCCACGAGATTCAGTCCACTGTATGTCAGGTGTGGTTGTCGAAGATATGGTATAGGTAGTGCTGTCGGTACGTTTGCTGGCATCAATTGATTCTGTCAAAAAAGTACGGTTTCTTTTGACAGTCAGTGCCATGAGTGTCGCATATGGTGACCATGTCAATGAAGGGATCATATCAGATGTCCCGCGCCATATCGTTGTTTCTTCTGACGTGTTAAGATCATAGAGAAGAACTTCATAGATATTTGTATTTGCATGGAGGATCGTCGCAATAAAACGACCGTCAGGCGAGAGAAAAGAAGAAAGAGCACCTTCCGGAGTAGGATATTCATACGTTGGGAGAACATCTCGATAGAGAGAGATGTCAGTAATATATGTCGTTTGTTTGCTTTGCACTTCTATTGGAATGGACCAGGGCAAATATCCTTGTCGAACAATAGAAAGTTTGTATATCCCAGGTGCTCTGTTCGTCAAATGAATTGGTAACCGTTGTTCAAGCATAATATCGTTCAGATGAACAGTAGCATCATTTGGTTGGACATCAATCGTGATAACACCAGTTTCTTTTATCCTATGTGTGTCACGATCATAGCGATATCCCGCAGTATACAAAATAATGAGCGGAGACACGATGAAAAAAGTCAGTATGAGAAAAATCATGAACGAAAGTCTGAAACGACGTGTCAAGGTAATATTGGGATACCACATAAAAGGTAAAAATTGACTAAAGTGTCAGGATGGAGAGGACTTTCTGGAGAGCTAGACTTTTTGAACGTAGTTTAGTATAATTCTATCGTGAAATTAGCTTTTATTCAACATGCCACGATTTATTATTACTGGAGGAAATCCACTGACTGGATCAGTCCAAACAATTGGAAACAAAAATGCCGTCTTGAAAATGATCGCCGCGGCACTCTTGACCGAACAAGAAGTACACCTTACAAATGTCCCTGGTATCAGCGATGTTGATGTTATGCTTGAAATGTTGGAGGCTCTTGGGGCACAAGTACGATACGAAAAGGTCTCAAAAGAAGTATTTATCAGTGCAAAGGATATCAAGACTACCACAGTTCCAGCGGAACTTGCAAAAAAACTTCGTTCGTCAAATGTCTTACTTGGGCCATTACTCGTTCGTATGGGACATGTAGAAAGCGTTGTCCCTGGCGGAGACAAAATTGGTCCTCGTGAAATGACTGCACATTTTGATGGATTGACAGCTCTTGGCGCTACGTATACACAAACTGGTGATGATTCTTTTTCACTTTCAGGAAAACTTACGGGGACAGACGTTCATCTGTACGAGCCAAGTGTCACCGCAACAGAAAATGTCATCATGGCAGCCGTCTTGGCAAAAGGAAAAACAATAATTACCAATGCAGCGTCAGAACCACAAGTGAAAGAACTCTGTGCCATGCTCAATAATATGGGGGCACAGATAGAAGGTGGTGGATCAAACGAAATTCATATTACTGGCGTCGCATCACTGCATGGTGTTTCTTATGCAGTCCCAATAGATTATATTTATGCAGGAACATTTGTTGTCTTGGCTGCAATTACTGGTGGACGACTTGATATAGGACCAGTCAATCACGAAGACATGAGAACCATGCTGTATTTTTTCAGTAAGCTTGGGGTCAAAACAGAAGCAAAAGGCGACAGACTTATTGTTCCCGCAAAACAAGAACTTAAAGTGCAGGATGCCAATTGGGCACGTGTCAAAGGATTTTACTCTCAGCCATGGCCATGTTTTCCTTCTGATATTATGAGCCTTGCCATTGTGCTTGCTACACAAGTAGAAGGGTCGACGCTCTTCTTTGAAAAAATGTATCCTGGGCGCATGTTTTTTGCGGATTACCTCAATGGCATGGGCGCAAACATTATTATTGCAGATCCACATCGCGTCATCGTCAACGGAAAAACACAGCTTTCTCGCCGTATCCTTGCCTCACCGGATCTTCGTGCAGGGATGGCCTATGTCGCAGCAGGACTCTGTGCAGAAGGAGAAACCACTGTTGAAAATATTCGTCACATCGATAGGGGATACCCAGCGATAGAGGATGTGATTTCATCACTTGGTGGAAAAATAATTCGTGAAGAATCCTAATATATCGAGGTATGCAGACACCAGATTCACAGCAATATTCTTGGGCAAAACGTCTTGTTATTGTTTTTTTTGTACTGGCTATATTTGGACTTGGGACATTTGTAGGATCATATTATGGCGTAAAACAATATGTCACAGGAGATAGTGGGCAAGTCGAAATTTCCAAGATTTTGGATCTGTATGGAAAAACAAGATCTGAGAATGTGTCATTCAATCAATTTTGGGATATCTGGAAATTAATACAAGAAAAACATGTTGACCAGCCAGCAAATGAAGTAGATATGTTTTATGGAGCAATTTCTGGCATGGTGGCAGGTCTTCATGATCCATACTCTACTTTTTTTCCACCAAAAGAGGCAAAAGAATTTGCGCGAGATCTCGCAGGTGAGTTCGAAGGTATAGGTGCTGAGATTGGCGTGACCGATGGTCAGCTCACTATTATTGCACCACTTCCAGAATCACCTGCACAAAAAGCAGGTCTCAAAGCAGGTGATAAGGTATTTGCAATTGATGGAAAAAATACAGCGGATATGACACTCGAAGAAGCTGTCCTCAATATCCGTGGTGAAAAAGGAACTACGGTGGTGCTCATGGTATCTCATGATGGGCTAAAAGATGCAAAAGATGTTTCTGTGTTGCGTGATACCATTACAGTGCCTACTGTGAACTGGGAGATGAAAGATAATCATATCGCCTATGTTCGTTTGAGCTATTTTAACGAAACCACATGGGATGATTTTGATAACGCTGTTCAAGAAATTCTTCAGGCAAAAGCAAAAGGCCTTGTATTTGACCTACGCTCAAATCCAGGTGGATTTCTTCAGACATCTATAGATGTGGCAAGCGAGTGGGTGGATAGTGGTGTTATTGTGAGAGAGCGATTTGCTGATGGGACGACCAATGAGCACCAAAGCAGAGGGAAGCATCGATTTGCTACCATGCCAACCATTGTGTTGGTTGATGGCGGAACAGCGTCTGGTTCTGAGATTGTCGCTGGTGCCATTCAGGATTATGGTGTGGGAACCATAATGGGGACGCAAACATTTGGCAAAGGATCTGTCCAAGATTTTCAGATGCTTCCAGATGGATCTGCTCTCAAACTTACGATTGCAAAATGGTTTACACCAAAAGATAGAGCTATCAATGGAGAAGGCATAGCACCCGATGTGATTGTGAAGGATATGTTTGTCACCAATGATGATAAGTCGGTGACTGATGTTGGTCTTGAACAAGCACTCAAGGCACTAAAAAAATAACGATATGTTTGGAGGAATTGTTATTCATGGAGATGGTGTTGGGGGAACATTGGGATACCCAACAGCAAATATCGATTGTCCTTCAAAAGATGTCCATTTTGATCCTGGAGTATATGCTGCGAAGGCAACCTATCAAGGCAAGGTTTACAAAGCTGCGCTTGTGATTATGAAAACACCATGGAAAGTTGAAGTACACTTGCTCGATTTCGATGGATCAGATATATATGGACAAGAATTGAGATTTGAACCTATCCAACGAGTATCAGCATTGGAACGATATGATGATATAGAAGAATTGAAGGAAAAGATTGCACGAGATATCCTTTCTGTGCAGCAAGTGTTCCAGCAAATTTTATAGCAATATTGTATATGAATAAAAAATCAGTTTCATTTGAAAACGTGGATGGCAGTGGATTGATCATAGGTGTGGTTGTCGCACGCTGGAATAGTGACGTAACAGCTCCCCTTCGTGATGCCTGTGTAAAGGCTTTGCAAGATGCAGGTGTTGCTGAATCAGATATCATTGTACAGTCTGTACCAGGTGCCTACGAAGTAGTATCTGGGTCCAAACATCTTATTGATCAACACAAGGTAGATGCCGTCGTCGCAATAGGATGCCTTATAAAGGGCGAGACCATGCATTTTGAATATATTGCCGATGCTGTGAGTCATGGCATCATGACGCTCAATACAGCCTCGACAGTGCCAGTTATATTTGGAGTGCTTACATGCCTTACCGAGGAACAAGCAACCTCTCGTTCAACAGGCGAACACAATCATGGATATGCCTGGGGACAAAGTGCTGTAGAAATGGCAAGTCTCAAAAAGAAATAAAAATTGTTTCTCCACTGCAATGCGAGTATATATTCTAATATCTATACGCTATGTTAGAACTTTATCAAAAAGAAAGTTGCCCATATTGTACAAAAGTACGTCGTGCAATGGAAGAACTCGATCTTGATTATCTTTGCCATACATCTGTGAAAGGAAGTCCAAAACGAGAGTTACTTACAAAACTTGGTGGGCAAGAAATGGTACCGTTTCTTGTTGACACTACTGATCCTGCCAATCTTGTTATGATGTATGAAAGTGATGATATCATCGCATATCTCGAAAAGACGTACGGAAAAAAGTAAATACGTATATCCAAAAAAACCGCTGTCAGAAATGACTGCGGTTTTTTGTTATATTGACGAAATAAGAAAATAGGACTTAATGGACAAAACGGGAGGCTAAAAAGTGGAAAATATGGCATAGTGTAGATAAAAAACAAGTAAAAACTATGAACAATCATAAAAA
>PFPJ01000054.1 GCA_002792995.1 Candidatus Magasanikbacteria bacterium CG_4_10_14_0_2_um_filter_41_10
ACAGTTCAAAAGGAAGGAAAAGTGAAAGTCAGACGTCCCTTTTAAAGAGATAACAAAAAAATGAAAAAAATAAGATCACTCATGAACAACCGTTCCAAGTGCGTCCCACAGTTCCTGCTGAGGAAACGTGGCTAAAATCTGCCACGTTTTTATTGACCATTGTAATTTAGTGTCTAGCGATATTTTTAGATCGACACTTTTTTAAAAATTACACATCTCCACAGCATATTTAATGTCCGTTCAAAGAATGGACAAACACCTAGGTTTACAGGTATCATATTACATATGAATGCCTCTACAGTTTCGAATATGCCTACTAAAGAAAAAATACTAGAAATTAAAGAAAAATTTGATGTCAACGTTATTTTTGCGCAACGTCTTTTGGCAATGGTTGAACAGCATAATCAATTTGATGAAATTGCAAATATTATCAAAAATAGACCTAAACCGTTTGTAAAATGGGTTGGAGGAAAAAGACAACTTCTCAAACAATTTAGAAAAATGGATTTGTACCCTCCTCACGATTTTGATCCAATACATAATACATACTATGAACCGTTCGCCGGTGGTGGAGCTGTGTTTTTTGACTTATTACCTAAAAAAGCTGTTTTGTCTGACTTAAACAAAGAACTTGTTGTCACATACAACGTGATAAAAAACAATATTGATGAACTTATCACGTCGCTAAAAAAACATAGATACGAAAAAGAATATTTTTTGAAAGTGCGTGCAAAAAATATGAATAAACTTTCAGATTTAGAGATAGCATCACGATTTATTTTCTTAAATAGAACATGTTTTAATGGAATGTATCGAGTAAATAGTAAAGGCCAATTTAATGTCCCGTTTGGAAAATATAATAATCCGACTATTTGTGATGAAGATAATTTGAGAAAAGTTTCTAAAGCACTTCAAGACGTAAAAATTAATGTAGAAGACTACAAAAAAGTTTTAAACAAAGTACAGAAGGGTGATTTTATTTACTTTGATCCACCGTATTATCCAGTAAGTAAGACTGCTTCTTTTACATCCTATACAAAAGAGGGCTTTCTTGATAAAGAACAAATAGAACTTCGAAATACTTTTTTAGAACTCCATAAACGAGGTTGCTTTGTCATGCTTTCTAACTCTGACACACCATTTATTAACAAGATTTATAAAGAAATTGAGAACGAGGGTGTAAAAATCAACAAGGTAAGAGCAGGTAGAGCAATAAACTCAAATGGTTCTAAACGAGGAAAAATAAACGAGGTTTTGATTACAAATTATTAAAAAATTCACTTTTATGAAAAAGGATTTTAAACATTTAGAGGAAACATTTCGGGATTCGATAAAAACATGGGGTTATTTGGTGAATTGGGAAAAAGTTTTTTCCAATAGTTCAGAATTGGAAATAGCTCTCAATAAACTTAACTATTTATTAGGAAAAAAGGATCTTAAAACAGAATTTATTAAACTTTACAATGATAGTGTGGACATTGTAAAGGCGTTTCCAATATTACTTGCTGTCCGAGAAAAAAAATTAGAAATATACGATCTCCATACAAAAGAAAGTAGATTTTTTAATTTCCTCAATCAGGATGAAAATACAGCAGATGATTATTTCGTATTTATAGAGAAATCAGGATTATCAAAACTCTTTCAAGAAGATGGTGTCAAAAATCTTGTTGATTATGTATTTGGTGTTGAAGTCGGACTTGATAGTAATGGTAGAAAAAATCGTGGCGGTAAACTTATGGAAGAAATTGTGGAAGTTTATGTTTCTGAATTTTGCAAAAAGAGAGGTCTGAAATATTTAGTCCAAGCAAATGCCAAAAGAATAAAAAATGAATGGGGTTTTGATATTGCAGTAAATAAATCAAGTAGAAGTTTTGATTTTGCTATATATAATCCAACAAATAAAAAAATTAAACTAATAGAAGCAAATTTTTACAATGGAGGCGGTTCAAAACTTAAAGCTGTTTGCGGTGAGTTCAAAGGTCTATATCAAGAGTTGAAACGGCAAGGCATTGATTTTATTTGGATTACAGATGGTCAAGGCTGGAAAACAGCACGCCGACCTCTTGAGGAGACGTACAACAACAATGAGTATGTTTTTAACTTATATATGCTTGAGGAGGGTGTCCTCGATAATCTTGATTGGTAATGTCTTCTGATATAAAGCTTCACCCCGACGATTTTGAAATGGAATGTACGACTGTGTGGGCATTTCCACGTCGAGGTAATTGGGCAACGCACAAATCAGACTGGAGGGGAAATTGGGCACCCGAAGTGGTGCGTAATTTAGTTTTACGTTATTCCAAAGAGGGTGATGTTTTGCTTGACCCAATGATCGGAGGCGGTACCACTGCTATTGAAGCTAAAATTTTAAATCGGCACATCGTATGTTCTGACGTAAACGATGTTGCCATAGAACGAACAAAAAAGTCTCTTGACTTTCTAACAGAAAATAAAGCGTGGCAAAAAGTTTTAAAACAAGACGCTCGTGAATTAAAACACGTGGAGGATGAAAGTGTGGATTTTATACTTACTCATCCGCCCTACGCTGATATTATCAAATACAGCGACGGAAAAATAGAAGAAGATATTTCGAGTATTCATGATATAGATGAATTTGCTAATGAAATGGAAAAGGTGGCAAAGGAGCTGTATCGTGTACTTAAAAAGGGGCAATACTGTGCAATTCTTATTGGAGACACGAGACGCAATAAAATGTATCAGCCCCTTGCTTACAAGGTGATGCAAAAGTTTTTAGATACTGGTTTTCTTTTGAAAGAAGATATTATCAAGAGACAGTTTAATTGCAAAGCGACAGGATTTTGGGTGAATAAGTCGAGAGATTTTAACTTTCTGCTTATAATGCACGAGCACTTGTTTGTGTTTAAGAAGGTGTAATGTATTTAGTATGCAAGTTTCATATTTAAAAATTCAAAATTTTCGTGGCATAAAATATACTGAATTGTTTTTCAACGGGCATACACTTCTGGTTGGAAAAAATAATGTAGGAAAATCTAGCATATGTGAGGCATTGGATCTACTGTTAGGTCCAGATAGATTAAGTCGATCAATCAATGAATATGATTTTTATAATGCAAAATATTTAACAAAGGAAGGTGAACTAGTCCCTATCGTTATCGAAGCGGTATTAACAGACTTGTCTGAGGAGGCACATGGTATTTTTTCACGACATCTTGAATTTTGGAATAAAGATGAAAGACGAGTGCTTAGTAGTGGAGAAATCGATCTAACAAGTGACGAAAACGTTCTTCCTTGTCTTCGGCTTCATTTTAAGGGATTATACGATGCTGAAGAAGATGAATTCTCAGCTAAAACTTATTATAGCCATAGTCCTGATGAGGTTGATGAAAATACTTTTACAGAAGTTTTTCGTTCTCAAAAAAGACAAATAGGTTTTCTTTATTTGAGAGCATTAAGGACAGGAAGTCGTGCATTAAGTCTGGAAAAAGGATCTCTGCTGGATGTTCTGTTGCGACTTGGCGAAATTAGACCACGACTATGGGAAGACACTAGAAAAAGATTACTTGAGCTGGACCCTGCAATCGATGAATCTGTTGAGCCTCTACAAACAGTACTAGCAAATATTGAACAAAGAATTGGTCAATATATTCCTCTAGATACCGCAGATAGGACAACAAGATTGTTTGTTTCTCAGTTAACGAGGGACCATTTGAGAAAAACAATGTCTTTTTTTATGTCTACTTCTCCAGATCAAACACCTGTACCTTTCCAAGATTTAGGAACAGGCACTTTAAGCACACTTGTTTTTGCTTTACTTTCAGCTATATCTGAACTTAAAAAAGACGTAATATTTGCTATGGAGGAGCCTGAGATAGCAATTCCACCACATACTCAAAGAAGAATTGTCAATTACCTGACTAATAATACTTCTCAATCATTTACTACATCTCACTCACCATATATTATTGAAAGGTTTGATCCAGAACAAATTACTATTTTGCGTCGTGATGCTGACGCGAAAGTGGAGGGTACTACTGTCACATTGGTATCGGGTATTAAAGCAAAAAACTATCAAAGAAACATGAGACATGCTATTGCAGAAAGTCTTTTAGGAGAAGCTGTAATTGTAGGAGAAGGACTTGTTGAATATCAGGTGCTTTCTGCCGCGAGCGAAATAATGGAAAAGGAACCTAATAATTATCCATTTGATTTGTCTGGCATAACATTTTTTGATTCAGGTGGAGATGGATCTTTGAAAGAATATGGTGGATTTTTTAGATCGCTTGGTCTTAAATCCTATGCTTTTTATGATAAGAAAAAAAGAACTGATGCTGAAATACAAGGTATAGCAGATAATTTTAATATATTTACAGAAACTGATTATAAAGGTATAGAAAACTTGCTTTCAGAAGAAGTTCCAATAGAGATACAATGGAAATATTTACAAGCTATCTCTGATGAACTAATAAGTGGACCAGCTATTCCACAGGATAAACCTATTGATGATGATATAAAAAAGCTAACTAGACAAGTATTGATTGATAATAAAGGTGCTGGTAGAGGGGCGGATCTGATAAGGCATTGTGATGTTTCTAATTTACCGACAAGTATTAAAAATTTTTTACAACAGATATATTTGGAGTTCCCAAAACCTATGACGGTACAGCCTATTGTATTTGAGACTGTACAACCCGATGAAGCTGTAAGTATCCCTGATACTACTGATATAATATGAACTCTGATTTAAAAGAAGATATATATGAAGAAATTATAAAAACTGCTGGGCATCTTCTTGTAACAGGGGGTCCAGGTAGTGGAAAGACAACAACGGCACTAAAGAAAGCAGTTAGGTATATTGAAGAAAAAAAATTAGATCATGGACAAAGCATTCTATTTCTTAGTTTTTCTAAAGCTGCGATTTCTAGAATACATCAAACATCAAGTTCAATATTTAAGACAAATGATTATCAAAAATTTTTAAATATTCAAACATTCCACTCTTTTTTTTGGGAAATAATAAAAACATATGGGTATTTATTAGGTACACCAAGGATGTTAAAGGTAATTTCACCACACGAGGAGGACGCTTTAAGGCGTGGTCGTGACCACGACAATAGTACTTGGTTAGTAGAAAAAAATGAACTTTGTAATAAAAATGGGCTTGTTTCTTTTGATACATTTGCTTCGCTAGCTATGGAAATTATTTTAAGAAGTGAGGCAATTCGGAATATCTTAAATTCTAAGTTTCCCTTTATCATTGTAGATGAATCACAAGATACAGATACTGAACAGTGGGAGTGTGTAAAAATTTTATCGGATAAATCTGACATTATTTTACTAGCAGACATAGATCAGCAAATATACGACTATAGAACAAATGTTTCTTCTGAAAGGTTAAATGAAATGAACGAATATTTAAGACCAACAGTATTTAAACTTGAAAATCAAAATCATAGAAGTTTTGGAACGGAAATTACTACTTTTGCAAAAGATTTAAAGGACTCTACACCTAAAAATGAACCTTATAATGGTGTATCGGCAGCTCTATATAGACCTCAGGCAAGTGAAAGAGATAAAAAAATTCGTCAAAGCATTGGTATTTTAATGAGTAAGATAGAACAAGAAACAGGTAAAAAACCAAACAACATAGCCATCTTAGCTACATGGGGAAGAGGTGTTAAGATTATTTCCCAAGCACTCAGAGGTACGGAAGTTCGTAAGGAAATAAAACATAGAGTTCAATTTGATGAAACCTCTGCTTTTTTAGCGAGTAAAGTTGTGGCATTTTTATTAGAACCTAAGAGTCCAGAAAATTTGCATAGAGATTTAATTGAACTACTTGTTTGTATGGGTGATATGGCTAAGGCAAAAGGTAGAGAAAATGACTGGAAGAAGTATGATAAGTGGTGCGGTGAATTAAAAATAGATAAAATACCTAAAAGAGGTAAAACTATCCCTGGATTTGAATTTATATTACAAGAAATTTACGGTAGCAGACATAGTGGAAATCCTGAGAAAGATTGGTTGCGTGTAAAGAATTTGTTAATCAATTCTAATGTTAAGGAAATAATCCAAATTGGGAAACATGCGGAATATTTAATGGCCTTCAATAGAGGTTTAAAAATTTCAAGTGGATTAACAAGGGTTTGGCAAAAAACGGGATCTTACATTGACGCACGTACAATTTTGAACTCTGCTATTATAGAATCACAAATTATTTCAGATTATAAAGAGATGAAAGGAATACATGTAATGACAATTCACAAAGCTAAAGGCAAAGAGTTTGACGGGGTAATTTTATTTAATGATACTAATTCATCACCTTTTATATTAAAAGGTGATAGTCCTCCGTTTAACAGAAGTCGAAAGTTATTATTTGTAGGAGTAACTAGAGCCAAATTTCACACTATGATACTGAAATGTGTTACTGACAGTTCTTCAATAATGAATGGCTTTAATTTGGGGTGATACTTGCAAGCTTAAAAAAGTTCGGAAGTTGTCCTTGTATGCGAGAAGAAATATAGAATTGTTTGAGGGAGGGGCAATTCTCCCCTTTGATTCCCCTCTTCCCCCTCCCTCAAACTGAAATAGAAGTTTTGAATGAATAAAATTAATTGGATACAATTGGACGTAGTTAGTATATCCAAAAACCAATAATCTGTTATACTTTTACCGAAGTATCATTCTCACATGAAACATTCAACATCCCACTTTCATCTATCACGTATGAGCCTCCTTTTTCTCATACTGATCCCCATCCTCATCATTATTGTGGGGATGTATGTTTTCTTTTGGAAAAACGCTGTACCAACAGGAGAACAATTTGTGACCGTGTGTTCGGCTCAAGATGTGTCGTGCCACCCGACGAATCTCCCGTATCAAGATGCAACACGTTCTACAGAGGAACGAGTTGTTGATTTGCTCGGCAGGATGACTCTAGCAGAAAAAATAGGACAAATGGCACTTGTCGAAAAAGATAGTATTAAACATACCAATGACATTGCAACGTATGGACTTGGTGCCATTATGAGTGGTGGTGGAGGAAAACCCACTGACAA
>PFPJ01000049.1:0-6551 GCA_002792995.1 Candidatus Magasanikbacteria bacterium CG_4_10_14_0_2_um_filter_41_10
AGTGAAGGACGGACAATTTATCAAAATATTAGAAAAGTTGTGTTGTATCTTTTGTCCGGAAGTTTTGCCTCTGTTATTTTGGTTACGGCAAGTATGTTACTTGGCTATCCATTGCCTGTGTTGGCAGTACAGATTTTGTGGATGAATATTGTTGAGGACGTGTTTCCTGTCATGGCGCTTGCGTTTGATAAAGGGGATCGTGAGAATATGAATGACACTCCACGAAAAAAATCAGTTCCTTTGATAGACAAAAAGATGTTGACGATGATTGTTGCCAAGAGTTTACTCGCAAATGTATTTTTGTTTTCGTTGTTTGTCTATTTTTGGCATACAACCCACGATATTGCTTTGACAAGAACGATTATATTTGTTGGGTTGGGCATTGATGCTTTGTTTTTTGTGTTCAGTGTTCGTTCACTGCGTCGCTTTATTTGGCAAATTAATCCTCTTGACAATAGGTATCTTCTCGGGGCAGTATTATTTGGATGGATCATGCTTTTTGCTGGGGTATATCTGCCACCATTACAATTTCTTCTTCGTACTGTTCCACTTCATTTTTCTCAGTGGGCATTTCTCCTCTTGTTTGGATTGTGGAATGTCGTCATAATAGAGAGTATAAAAGGTATCTTTTTTTGGAAAGAAAAATCTTTACGAAAAATTTCTCAATAACATAACCCTTGTTGTATGATAAAAAAAACATATCTGAATGCACTCAAAAAATCTTTGCATACGTATGCAGAAAAACGGCGAGATGTTATCAAAATTTCTGGAGATTCCCTTCATCTCTCCAAGCGAGCAATTTTTTCTATGCATCGTGGAGATATGAAAGAGGCAGAAAAAAAACTTGCTGACGCAAAAACACTGCTACAAAGTATTGCTGTAAAGTTCAAAAAAGTACCCGAATTATTGACAGAAGGATCATATCATGCTGGTATGGAGGAGTATGTCGAAGCTGCTCTGTTGCATCAATTTTTGAAACATGGCACGTTGGGAGAGGAACTCATGGGACTTGATGTGCCAAGAGACGTATTTTTGGCTGGGTTATGCGATGTCCCAGGAGAATTATATCGTTATGCTATTCGTGCAGCCACAGAACACAATCTTGATATGGTGAATGCGTGCAATACTATGGCACAAGATATTGTAGAATCTTTGACTGAATTTGAATTTACCAAATATCTGCGAACAAAGTTTGATCAAGCAAAGCAGGCGGCAAACAAATTGGAATTTGTCAGGTATGAAGTATCACTTCGTTCAACATAAGAAAACATGAAATCTATACTAAAAAAATTTATTCCAAAAAAGTTGTTGAATCTTCGGCATCTTTTTTATGCATGGGTGGGGGCTGTAAAATATGGGAATCCTTCTGAGGAATTGTTTGTTATTGGTGTCACAGGGACAAGTGGAAAATCAACGACAGTTTTTTTGCTTCGTCAGCTTTTAGAAGCAGCTGGATATACAGTAGGTGCTCTTTCTACCATAGAATTTTCTGTTGCAGGTGAACACCAACTGAATGACAAAAAAATGACCATGCTCGGCAAAATGCAAATTCAAGAATATTTGAGAAAAATGGTAGACAAAGGATGCAATGTTGCTATTGTCGAGACGACGTCTGAGGGACGTGTCCAACATCGTCATCGGTTTATTAATTACGACATGATGCTTCTCACAAATCTCTATCCAGAACATATAGATTCACATGGCAGTTTTGAAAAATATCGTCAGGCAAAAATAGACCTGTTTGAATACACAGCAAAAAGCAGGCGAAAAACAATAAAAGGAAAACGTATTCCGAAGACAGCCCTTATCAATCGTTCGGTGATGGGACATACCAAGTTTGCATCAAAATTGTTTGATACCATAGTCATGTTTGATGGGAAAGAAAAACTTCATGCAGAAGATATTACATCAGATAAAGAAGGTATTCATTTTACTGTTCATGAACGTGCATTCTCTGTACCAATGTATGGAGAGCATAATGCACAAAACATTGTCGCTTGCATGGCTGTTGCCAGAGCGCTCGATATTTCATGGGGAACAATAGAAAAAGCTGTTGAAACATTTCACAATGTGCCTGGAAGAATTGAATTTATACCACAAGCTGAAGAACATGGATTTCAAGTCATCGTTGATTATGCCTTTGAGCCTGTTGCAATGAAAAAGTTGTATGATGTTGTGGATTTGCTCAAACCAAAACGGATTGTTCATGTATTTGGATCTACTGGTGGGGGGCGAGATAAAGCTCGGCGACATACGCTCGGCGAGTTCATTGGTAAGCATGCACAAGTCTGTATAGTTACTGATGAAGATCCGTACAATGACGACCCTATGAAGATCATTCAGGATGTCGCCACAGCAGTTACCGGTACAGGGAAAAAACTTGGAAAAAACTTGTTTGTAGAGCTTGATAGACGAAAAGCTATTCATCTTGCGGTCGAAAAAGCAAAACCAGGTGATTTGATCCTGATTACCGGAAAGGGGAGTGAACAAGCCATGTGTATCGCAAATGGAAACATGATTCCGTGGGATGACAGACTCATCGCTCGCGAGGCAATTGGAAATCGTACAAAATAGTCATTCATGGTATACTGTCATCGTGATATGGCACAAAAGAACATACAAAAGCATAGTTCCATGCGACGTTTTTTTTCGTCACGATTGTTTTTGATACTTCTTTTTTTGGCAGCGTTTCTTGTCGCCTTGAGTTATGCTCGTGCGTATTATCAGGATTACGCTATTCGTCAGGAGATCAAACAACTTGAACAAGAAGTTCAACAACTGCAACATAAAAAACTTGAATCTTTTGAATTGCTCAAATACGTAACCAGCAATGAGTACGTTGAAGAACAAGGCCGTGTAGAATTTAATCTCAAAAAACCAGGAGAGCATGTGATTGCACTACCGAATGATGGATCACCTGTACAAGCTCAGAATACGGATATTATAGATGAATCTTCGGATCCCTTGAACAATCCGGTAAAATGGTGGTACTATATTATGCACATATCATATTCTTCTTCTCTTAGCCTGCGTGCAGAAGAATATCTGATATTGGATACCTATCTCTCAATAATTTATTAATTCCTTTTGTATGGATACACAAGAACAAGAACTACAAGAATCCCAACATGAACCACAAGAAGTCGCACCTATGGAATCACCAAAAAAGAAAAGCAATTTTATGCAATTTTTGGCGGGTATTTTTATCGTTGTTCTCATCGCCTGTGTGGGAGTTTATGCATATACAAAATCGCGGATTGCGGTTCTCTCTGATGCTCCATTTGTAATGTCTGTTGCACAGATGTTTCACATTCCTATTGCAAAAATTGAAGGAAAGAATATCGCGTATACAGACTTTATGGTTGACTACTCGTCACTCAAAAGTTTTTATGCACAACAGGAAAATAGTGCAGAACCTGTGACTGATGCTGATATCTCTAAGCAAGTTATTAGTCGTCTGCTCATCAATACTCTCATGGAAACCTACGCAAAGAAGTATGATGTCACGGTAGAACAAAGTGATATTGATGCCGCAAAAACGGAATTACTCGCACAATTTCCTGATGAGGATACGGCGGCAACACAAATTCAGACTACGTTTGGTTGGTCTCTTGATACCTTTACTGAACGGGTTATTCGTCCTATTGTGATTGAACAAAAAGTTGCTGATGCTTTTGGAAAGGATGAAAGCATTTCTGATACATACAAAACAACGCAAGTAAAGGCACGTCATATTCTTTTCACGTATACTGATGATAAGGAAAAAGCATCTGCCCTCAAAGAAGCACAAGGTGTCCTCAAAAGAATTCAAGATGGAGAAGATTTTGCTACTCTTGCAAAAAAATATGGGAAAGACGGCACAGCAGACGCTGGTGGAGATCTCGGATGGATCGATAGGGGGATGACCGTTCCATCTTTTGAAAATGTTATTTTTGATTTACAGCCTGGTCAATTGTACGATTCTGTTCTTGAAACAGAATTTGGGCTACATATCGTAGAGGTTGAGGATGTGCGTACGGTCAATGACTTTGCATTATTCTATCAAGATCAATTGAGTGCGGCGGATGTCAAAATCTATACTGATATCGCAAATCCTTTTGATAAAACTGATGATGCATCTCTTACTCCTGTTTCACCAGACACGAATACTACAGTAACTGACGAAGAGGTAACTACAGATACCTCCACAGGTGAAGACACCAACAATTAGCATTAATGAGACGTGATAGTAATTATATGTCAGATCAGTTAGGTTCAAGAGGAGACAGGCCTGAATCCATGACAGCACTGCAGCAAGAAAGTTCTGAGTATGCTCGATTGGGAAAAGAAAGATTTACGGCTCTCATAGATTCAGGTGATGTTCTTGATGATCGTGATATCAGAAAATTGATTCAAATGATTGCCATGGAATATATTATCGCGAAGCATCGTGAAGAGATAAAGAAAAATGCTATTGGACAACCAAGTATTGTGTTACCAGAAGAGATATATTTTGCTGAGCATTTTGCGAGAAGGTTTGATGATGAATTTTCCGAAAGAAATGGTGAGTTGTCAGAGATAAAAGCAAAAATCTTTAGTAAAAGAAATGCAACAAAAGCAATAGAAAAGATAGAAGAACTTATGGACCGTTGGTGGCAGGAAGAATTGCAAAAACAAATTTCGTAGCGTCAACTAAGAAACATGCGTACTGAACTAGATTGACAATACGACTCGTTTTGAGTTAGAATATGGCGGTTCATTGTATGCCGCCTTAGCTCAGTTGGTAGAGCGATTCACTCGTAACGAATAGGTCCGGGGTTCGATTCCCCGAGGTGGCTCAAAAATAATTAGAAATGAAGAAGACCCCGGCTCGCGCGTTGCGTGAGCCGGGGTCTTTGCGTTTGCTCGAGCGGTCAGTTCGTCGGCGTGGGATCCCCCCGCAGCGACTCGATGGTGATGAAGTCACCCCAGTGCCGGTCGATCGGCTTCTGCGCCAGGACGGTCCCGCAGACGGTGGGTTCCCCTCCGATATGGATGACCACCATGTCTCCCTCCGGCTGTCGCTTCGTGATGCCTACGAGCGTCACCGTGGCGTTGCATCTTGGGCAGGTCACTTGGGCCTTCGCGGGCACCTCTAGCTGTTGCATACGCCCCCTTTTGGGGTTTCCGCACTTGCCACTGATCCATCGCTCGAACATCGTCGTTACCATTTTGCTCCTCCATTGCATGAGCTTAAAAATTGTACATGAAAAATTTTTTTTGTCAATACATACGTTATTAACTCACAGATCGTTCTACTGCTTCAAAAAAAAATGTGATATACTGCGTATCAGTATGATTCATCTTTCCTCTGTATCAAAACAATATAGTGCTGATAGTGTAGGCCTTGCGGATGTTGATTTGTCTATCGAGGCAGGAGAGTTTGTATCTATTGTGGGACAAAGCGGTACTGGCAAGACAACTCTTATCAAATTGCTTATTGCAGAAGAAAAACCTACCAGCGGAACGATTGAAATTGGAGGCTGGGATATTTCTCGTATTCGTCAGGCAGATATTCCGTTACTTCGTCGTCAGATAGGAGTTATTTTTCAAGATTTTAAGTTACTTTCAAAAAAAACGGTACAAGAAAATGTTGCTTTTGCGTTGCAAGTAGCAGGGGAGCCCTATAAACGTATTAGGGATATTGTTCCTCGTGTGGTTGAAATTGTGGGTTTGAAACACAAAATGGATAGATATCCACACCAACTCTCTGGCGGAGAACAACAACGTGTGGTGATCGCACGTTCTCTTGTGCATCGCCCGAAAATTATTGTTGCTGATGAACCAACTGGTAATTTGGATAGTATTAACACAGAAGAGATCATGGAAATTTTAAAAAAAATAAATGAGTTTGGGACTACGATTGTGCTTGTCACTCACAACCGAGATATTGTCAATCAGCTTCGTAAACGTGTTGTGGTGCTTCAAGATGGAAAAATCATTTCAGATGAACGACACGGAAAATATCATTTAAGTGCGACGTAGTATGTATTCTTTTTTTCGAATCATTCGATTTGCGTTACAGGATATCGTAAGAAATATAGGTCTTTCATTCATGACGGTGTTTGTGTTGGTCCTCATGCTTTTGTCGGTCAATACACTTCTTTTCATACGTCTGGTTACCAATGAAGCAACGACCTCTATACGAGATCAAATCGATGTCAGTATTTATTTGTCACCAGACGCTACTGCAGACGAAGTAGATGAAGTATATACATACATTGGTTCGCTTCCTGAAGTAACGCAAGCAACCTTTTTTTCTCAAGAAGAAGTGCTTCAGAATTTTCGTACATTGTACAAGGACAACGAAAATATTCTTTCATCGCTCGACGAGCTCAGCGACAATCCTCTTGGAGCAACAATTGTCATAAAAACAAAAAATCCAGCAGATTACTCAAAAGTGATTGATGATTTGAGTGTCCCTGAATATGAAACAATTGTAGAATCAAAAACGTTTACTGATACACAGGGAGCTATCCAAAAAATTGATGTTATTACTACCAATGTGGAACATTTTTCTTTTGCCTTGACTG
>PFPJ01000049.1:6607-7135 GCA_002792995.1 Candidatus Magasanikbacteria bacterium CG_4_10_14_0_2_um_filter_41_10
TATACTCAAAGGCAGGAAATTGGTATTAAAAAACTCGTTGGAGCTACAAACTGGTTTGTACGGGGGCCCTACCTTATGGAGGCACTTATTTTTACCTGTATCAGTATTGCTATAACGGCTGGAGTCGTATATTTTTCAAGCCTCTTTTTGGACCCATATGTGTCTATAGTTTTCCAAAAAGAAGCCTTCTTGACAAATTATTTTACTTCAAATATAATGTGGCTACTCTCGGTACAATTTGGAGCGGTATTGATACTCAATATTCTTTCCGGTTCACTTGCTATGCGTAAGTACCTACGTACCTAGAAGACACCTATTCGGGGATCGTCTAATGGTAGGACTCCAGGTTTTGGTCCTGGCTATCGGGGTTCGAATCCCTGTCCCCGAGCAAAACAAAAATACCGGAAAAACCGGTATTTTTGTTTTGCCTAAAAAGTTATTGGAATAATTTTTGTGAGGGATGTATACTAGAGGGAAAGGTGTACTTTTGCATATAGGTTAATAATTAACAGAAAATTATAATTCTTT
>PFPJ01000039.1 GCA_002792995.1 Candidatus Magasanikbacteria bacterium CG_4_10_14_0_2_um_filter_41_10
ATCGCAGTTCCTTGCCATGTCCCTGTCGCGATCGTACCAAGCGATGTAATATTTGTCGTGCCAGCCCAAGTAGACAATGCGGTGTTTTCGACATTGCCAAGACCGAGTGTTGTTTTCACAGTAGAACTTGATTGCGCTGTCCAGTTTGCGCCATCACTTACAATAAAATTTCCAGATGTGAGTGATAATCCTGCAATATCCGCAAGCCCTGCATTATATGCCTGTACATTCGTACCAATAACCAATCCCAAATTGGAACGAGCCGATGATGTGCTGGTAAGTTCAGACAAATTGTTTGCAGCAAGTAAATCGCCACCACCAGGAATATTAGCCCACTCAATTCCTGTATTCGTCGCTTTTAAAAATTGTCCATTGGTGCCGCGGTTCAAGAGTGCAAAAGAATCTGTAGAACTTGCAAAAAGAATATCGCCGACAGCATAAGTGGACGTTGTCAACGAGACAGCAGGATAGACCCCACAGTTACTATCAGTGGGAGCACAACTAGGCTCAAGTGTTTGACCTGGCGCATACATAATTGCGCCAGCAATAAGCGGAAACACAAAAAAACTAGCCAACACGATGGCATATACTGCAGAAAATCTTGTTCCTAAAATGTTAGTAATCTTTTTACGGCCCATAATTAGGCTGTATTGAGCAAAAAATAATTACAGATGGTACAACTTGTAACATCTTACAATACTGGTCACAGTATATCATTTTTTTGGCTAAAAGACGACATAAAAAGTGTATAAGTACGCAAAAAATAATGTACTGATTTTATATCAATTACACATACTCATTTTCCAACATTTTTGTAACAAAAATACATACTCCAGATTGACATTTTTCTCAAAAAATGGTATAGCAATGATGCACAAAAAACGAAAAAGGAGCAACGGCATGAAGATGCACTGGACAAAGTGCCTTGGCAAAAATTTCTGGTCAAACCCACTTTTCTACCATGCATTCGACTCACCTCTCCCACCGATCGACCCTCTCGCTATTGCAAACGGTCTCGGAATCGAGGTAATACGAGTAACAAACTATACAGCACCATCGCTAAGCGTGATGGCAGATGTCAACTCCGGCATCGCAACGATCAGCTATCGCCCCTTCAAGAACGACGACCGGAAAACGCGCTTCTACATCGCATACGGAATCGGGCTGGTGATCATGGCACAACGGATGAGCTTCAAGGCCACTACTGTACCTGTCATCATTAGCAAGGAAGGCAGGCAGGGAACCGCCTACAGCTACGCCGTAGACCTGCTCATGCCTGAAGCTGACTGGAACATACATATCAAAAACCTAAGCCGATGTACGCCTGAAAAAAGGTACAGCACATTGGCAAAGTACTTCCAAGTCCCGAGCTCAGAAGTGGAGCTTCGCTATCACAAGCTGTACAGCTGACGATACACCCCGAGAGCCGAGGCATCCCCAGCACGTGAGGTCCCTGAGCCCGCCGCTCACACCTCACTGCTGTTCCATACATTATCACAAAAAAAATGCCTAACATAAGGCATTTTTTTATATATCATACAAAGATTGTCGAATATTTTTTTCAATTGAAAACTTTTTTACTGCCAAAGAACCTGCGTAATTCCAGGAATACGAAGCATGTTTACTTCTACTTCTGGTTTGCAACTACACATGGTAATAGAGATACCAGCCCAGCCGTCAATGTGTGGAATGGTGACGATGCCATTATTCTCGGTAATATCAAGTTGATTCAATACGGTATTACACACGCCAGTCGTCGCAACATTCACGACATCTTTGATAATTTGATTCGTTGTAGGATTTGGTACGGTTGGAATAAACGTTTTTTCTTTGGTAATCGTTGCCCGATACCCAGCACTATCCATATCTTCCCCATTACAATATTTTAATGAATCATAGGGAGACACGAGGTAAAAAATTGTTTGTGCTGGTGGAGCTACTTTTTCCAACGTTTTCCCTTTTACCACCAAATGCGTACTCACACCCAGTGTTGGTGATGTAGTCATTGGTTCGCCAGGATTTCGGTCGGCATAATTGGCAATAATTTTTCCATCTTGAATTTCAATATTCTGTGGAGCTATCCGATCACCAAGCAATACGGCATTGGTATCCTCTGCACCATGTTGCGTAGAAAGTGCGACCGCTACATAAAAAAATGTTCCGCTTCCTCCCATGTCTTGCGTGAGCATCACTGCAGCGTCGGGTGTGCCATCGCCATTGAGATCACCAAGAGTCGGCTCACCAAATATTGTGGTGGTCACATTATTGGCATACGCATGACCATTTACCAAGGTCACGGACGTATTGTCTATCGTGTAGGTGGCATTGAGAGGGTCAAAAGCAATGGTATTGGGTGGGGTCACGGTTGCGTTGTTGGTATCTCTGTAATAGACATATCCTTCCCAGCCAAAGAATATGACAATCGCGATAGCGAAACCAAGGAGGAATTTTTTGTTCATATAAAAAATTTTTTGATATTACAATACTTTTTGCCCCTTGATCAATCGTATGAGGACAACAATAACAGCAATAACAGCAATAACAAGGAGAAGATGGATAAACGATCCTAAGACGTGAAAGGCAACAAAGCCTAACAACCAAAGAATGAGTAAAATAATAGCGATAGTCCACAACATATATTTGTGATTAAAAATAAATTAATTTTGTATCAATACATGAGCTGCGCCACCACCATCACAGGTAATTGCGAAATCACCCGCTTTTTGAATACTGACAATAGCAAAATCATATGCCTCAAGCGTGTATGTGTTGGTGCCGATAGCAATGTCATGACGTTCATTGTCCCGATTATCAATCATAAACTTCACTCCACGTTTCATGGTCATATACCCAGGATTTCCCGAACAAGCAGAAAATTGTAAACGATACCCACTTTTTCCATAGATAGCAAACGCTGCTCCATAATCTTCTGTTTCAACCGTTGTCGTAGGTGTCTTTGTGGCATTATTTGTTGCGATCTTTGTTGCTACCGTTGTTGTCACAACTTTTACTCCAGGCATAATGGCCACGCTCACGTACATCTGTTCATTTCTTTCACGAAAAGACAACGTATCTTCAGTAGAATTATTGATATCAGCCTTTTTGCACCCGATACCAAGCGTTACAAGAGAAAAGCCAATAGTAAGCAGGATCAAGATATTTTTTTTCATAGTATGTTATGTATTCGATGTTACTGCCAATTGAATTGTTTTTACCACTGTGCGAACAAGCGGATTGTCATAGTCAAGTTTTGGAAACACTTTTTTTCCATCTCGTTCCTTTTTTATCAGATTTGCCTGTGTCAAAATTTTAATATGTTGTGATGCCAAGGGCAAAGAAATTTCCAAACTCTTCGCAATTTCACTGATTGAAATTTTTGGATGTTCGGACAACATACGAAACATTCGATACCGATTTACATCACTCAATACCTTAAACACTGCCACCATTTTTTGATCAGTTTCACTAGAAAGGGTATCCATTTTTTGTCCTTCTTTTTTTCTTCCCATACTACACATGGTTAAACACTTGTTTAATAAGTTAAGTATACTCTATATCCCATATCTGTCAAGCAAAAATCACTCAACTGAGTGATTTTTTTATCTCATACATTGACAAAAGACAAACTTCCATGCTATATAATTCACATTCCCGTCCACCGTCATCGTAGGAGTAGAAATGAACGAGTCGACGACACGCGAAGACAAGTTGGCTGACATCATCGTGATCATAGGCGGAAGCCTGTTGGTAGGATTCATCTTCCTCGTGATGTTCTCGTCGCCCCTCTGCCGGCTCTTCGTGAGCATGGGCATAGAGCCCGCGGCAGCCAGCGTGCTCTCGAGCGCAGTGTGCTTCGTCATAGGCTCGATGCTCACCTACCTCTTGGTGGATCGGCTCGCCCACCCGAAGCTCACCCAAGAACAGATCGAGGCGAAGGCAGAGATGCACGCGGCCATCGCCAGCATCGAAGCCATCTCCATCATCCACGAAGAGTACGAGGAGAGACTGAGGAGGCTACGACAAGCCCAGCGGGCTCTCGCAGACGCCTTTGACGCAGACTGGAGGTACTTCGGCAAGTGCCACTTGAACCTGATCCCGGGACTGGTCCAAGAGTTCGGGTCGTACTGCGAGACCATCTTCGAAGAACCGTACCAGCCATTCTCGGAATGAGGAGGACACATGTCCATCCGCGGACCGCCCAAAAGGCTGTGGGGGATGCGAGAAGATCCATTCGCACACCACATGTTTATCGAATGTTTGTTGGATAAAAATGTGGAGGAAAAAGCGAATGGATTTTTTTGTATAAAAAAATGTTATCTCACTCCCCCACTTTCGCAATCCACTTCCTAAAAATTTCTGCAATTTCATCCAAATGTTGTTTTTCTACAAAGGTATGTGGTGCGTTTTTTATAACATGAAATTCTTTCTTTCCTGGAAGCTTTTCAAATAACATCTTCTGGTGTTCTGGCAATGCGACTTCATCTTGATCTCCTACGATAATGAGTACGGGCATTGTCAACGTCTCGATATCTTTCAAAATATCGTACTTCATACGATCCTCCATGTGTGACCATTTCAATTTTTTGAACGCGCCTGGTTTTGAGTTTCTTTCTGTGATTCTCCACCCCGTTTTTTTCCACTCCTCTGCAATGTTTTTGTGTTTTGGCGTTTGCATGCTGAGCTCGCCAGAAATGACAGTCGACATTGGTGCAAGTCCTTTTATTTCTTCGGGGTGTGCTTCTGCATAGAGTGCTATCGCCATCCCGCCAAGACTATGTCCTGACAAAAAGAATGGTTCTCTATAAACATGCTGTGTTTTTGCCCACCCAATCACATCGGTGAGATCTTCATAATAATTTGTCACGGTCGCGTCTTCATAATTTCCATCTGATTCACCAAATGTATTCGTGGCATCAAATACTATCGTCGAGTATCCACTCTCTCGAAATACCTCAGCGGTCGACTGTATTTGTGGTTGTTCTTTTGACCCACCAAGTCCGTGCAACACAAACGCCAACCCTTTGGCATTCTCTACTTCGTCCACGACGACGACAATGTTTTGATTTTTTCTATTTTTTATAGTGAGTTTTTGCATAGGGTGTCTATGATGGCGGTGGTGGTGAGGATGATGGTGGAAAGATCGCGCATGTAAATAATACTCTATTCTTTAGATGGAGTTTCTCCTTTTGTCACAGAAGTTCCATAGTTTTCATTAGGAGCCACAACTATTGTATCCTTTGGTTCTTCTTTATTCATAAATTTCTCGTTAAAGTCCAATAATGCCCGATGTATACTGGATCTAAAGGACATGAAATATTAAAACCACTCTGAATAAAAACAGATTTCATCGTCTTTCTTTTTTCTTTAGTGACTAAATCTTGGACATGCATATTATAAAATATGTGATTGTGACCATGTTCAATTGAAAAATTAATTAGCAAAGATAACAAGTGCTTCAAATCCTGTTCATAAGTAGGTAAACAGAACAAGTCCTCAATCTCCAGTTTACCCTCAACCGAACTCTCTCTAAAATGCAACCAGGCAATAAGTCTTTTATGTTCATATATATCAAAAACATTTATATTTTTTTTACCAATAGCGGATTTGTAAACTGAAATTTCACAATTTTTGTCATTTGTTAATTTTATAGTCTTAACAGAAATTAAAGTATTCAATTCTAATTGAAGTAAGTCAAGCATCAGTCCTAATCCTAACCAACCCTCAACAAAATAGTTGTTTAAATAATTGTATGTTATGTAACCACTGCCATTATCGCCCCAGTCATCTCCCCAGCTATTAAGAAAATAAAATTGGCGTTTCTGGTGGTCGTAACCCTTAACTGCCACAGTATGGTTACCAATTTTTTTTTCTCTCCGTTTAGGCATGTCGACTAATCCATCTTTTTTGGTATCAAAAATTCCTTCAAAAATAGTAAAGGCGACCTGAGGGATACCCAAAGCAACATTTTGTTTATAACTATTCAAAACGGCTATTACATCCTCTGGCCCATCAATTCTCTCGTAATATTTTGTCCTACGCTTGTAAGCATCACCTAAAGCTATAACTGAAGGTCTATTCTCCCTAACAAATTTTGTTATTGTTTCATAACTAGGAATGATAGATCCAGGGAAATCATAATATTTAGCCTGGCAAAGACCATATCCTTTAAGAACTCGTGCATACCACCTATTGGTGGTTCCTAGGACATCTACAGTGAACCCCCCAGCCATGCTTTGGATTATTGAATATACAAACCAAGGAGAGAAACCAACAGGTTGCTGCCAAAACGATTCTAAGCTAGGTTCTGTCACAGACACAGATTTTGTTCCATTTGCTCCACTTACAGTTGTGGCAAACAGTTCACTCGGCTCTCGAACAATCTTTCTATTCTTTTTTTTCTTTTTCTTTTTTCCACTCATATTTGCCAGTCAACCTAAAAGTAAATCTATGAGTGACATCATGATTCCTATCATCAAAAAAAACATCGCCAAGTTAAAAAGGAACGATTTTCTCTTATGTTTAATGTGATTTTCCTGAAAGGCCTTTTTTATGTCTGATGTCATTTGGTTTTTATAATCAGCACTATTCATTTTTAAAGTTTTATCACTGTAAATCACGTCTTCATGTGGAGGATAATGCCAAGGTATTGCATAATTCATTAAAAAAAAGATCAAAAGAGCAAAACAAATAAATATTACACCCAATGTAAAAATATTCAGCCCGATCAAATCTGTAGAAAGAAAACCTATACCACCCAATATTGCCGTAATAACGGCCATTATATACCCAGATTTTTGATCTAGGACATCTGTCGCACGAGAAAGATGTTCAAACTTCATTTTCATGAGTTCGAATGCTGTATCAATATTTAACTTTAAATCTTTGTTCATATATTCTGAATACAATTTTATTGGACTTAATGGACAAAATGGGAGGCTAGAATCTTGTCTTTCCCTTTAAAATTTCATTAATAAGTTTCGTT
>PFPJ01000015.1 GCA_002792995.1 Candidatus Magasanikbacteria bacterium CG_4_10_14_0_2_um_filter_41_10
GATCTGCCACCTTGGACCCAGCCCTGGATCGTGACGTCCTTTCCAACATGGTCTTTGAAGTGTGAAATGCGTACGATCATAGAAATATAATAACATCTAAAGTACCTTGTATACTACAAAAAAGAAGCAAAAATAGCAAGGTTGACAGAAAAATAATATGTGTTACTATGTTATCCAAACCTGTCAAGGAGAAATCGATGAATCCACACCACCAGACCGTACGATGGCTCCGAGACATCATGAGCCAGCTCAAAACCGCGCTGATAGTGGCGATCTTCATGGGGTGGCAGATGCCCGACGAAGACTCGCCCAGAGTGATCCGCGATACGTTCGGCGTTATCTGCGGGTCTCTTGACCTGACGTTGTTCCTTGCCTTGCTCCTCGCGTGGGGAGCACTCAAAATCTACGAGGGAAAGAAATCCCCATGGGGGTAGCTTTCTCGACACAGTGCGCTCGGGCGGCGTCATGCACGCTGCCCGAGTTCACTTCTACAAACAAGAGCTTCTTGTTTTTTTATTTACCTAAAATTCCAAGATTGGTAGAATTTTACTCATTTTTCAATCAAAAATCATACATTGTGACTCATCATATCTTGTGCTATACTCGGCTCCATATGTTCAAAAAAATAACCCTCAAAAAAAGCCTCCCTCTTCTCTTTGTCATCGTGGCATCATTTGGCACTTTTTTTTACCTATTTTCTGAATTGCTTGCTCCCACATATATCGACTGGATACTGAATATCAAATCAGATCCATTTCAACATTTTATATCAGGCTTTTTTTATCGTATTGGTCCGTGGACGTTTCCACTCAATGCACCCATGATCGCCTATCCTACTGGGATATCTATTGTCTTTACTGATGCCATTCCGATCTTTGCAATATTCTTCAAACTACTCTATACACTGGGCCTTCTTCCACAAGCTCCGATACAATACTTCGGGATATGGCTCCTGCTCTGCTTTCTCCTGCAAGGGCTCGTATCGTATGCACTCTTGAAAAAAATTACAGCATCTCGTGTCTTGTCTGCTCTTGGATCCATTCTATTTCTTCTTAGTCCACCAATGCTCTTACGTATGCGCGGGCATTTTGCACTCAGTGCACATTTCCTGATCCTCCTATCACTCTTTTTCTACGCATACACCAAAACAACAAAACAAACAGTCTGGTGGTGGGGTAGCTTGTTTGTCATCTCACTCCTCGTGCATCCATATCTGTTTATGATGGTAGGGTTTCTCTATGCCGCGGATATGGTTCGCACCACGTTCATTACCAAACTGATTTCATTTCGCACGAGTAGTCTCATTATATTGGGCCATGTGATTCTTGTCCTGTGTACGATGTATGCAGCGGGATATTTTGCCATTGGGTCTGGCGTTTCTGTAGGGTTTGGTGCATTTTCTATGAATGTCCTGTCCGTCTTCAATACCTCAGACCAAAATGGTCTTCCGTGGTCACGTATTATTGCTCCTATAGCCACAGCGCCGTATCAATACGAAGGGTTCAACTATCTTGGTATTGGTATTCTTGTCCAGTTGCTCCTCTTTATTGTATTCATAACAATACAGCCATCACTGCGAAAAAAATGTATTGATACAGTAAAACAACATTGGCCTCTTGCAATCATCATAGTAGGTCTTACATTTTTTTCGATGAGCACAAAAGTATACATAGGTACACATCTTTTGTTCAACATTCCTCTTCCTGGAAAAATAGAACACCTCTTTAATATATTCCGTTCTTCAGGAAGATTTTTTTGGCCTGTCTATTATGTCCTCATGCTCATAAGCTTTGCCATATATACTCTAATACAAAAACGAACACTGCGAATCGCATTGCTCTGTACGGTGATAGCACTCCAAATCTTTGATTTCTTCCCAAAGCTTCAAGAAATCAATACGTCATATGAATCCATTGCCTACACATCTTCATTACGCTCTCCCGAATGGGAACGATATGGTACCGAGTATGCACATGTTTCCTTTGTCCCCCACGTCAGCCCAGGTATATACGAAGACGTGTCATTTTGGGCAGCAACACATCATATGACTATCAATAGCATGTATACGGCTCGGCCGGCAAAAGATGAAGTTCAAAAACAAATTCAGATGCTCCAAGATATAAAAAATGGGATACTCTCTCCTGATACGATATATATATTTCAAATAGCAGACATTTCTGGATATATCAGTACGAGCACCACAGCCAATGGGACTATCTCACAACTGGATGAATATACCATCCTCACGAAAAAACAATAATACTACCGGCAGGCGTTCTTACACTGTCTGTATTTGTTTCCAATCTGCCCAGGTTCTCTCACTGTGATACAACATAAATTCATACACAAGTTTGTGTACGAGCCGATATTCTTCTTCGTCAATTGAGAATGAAAAAACATCTTGCCAAGAACTCGCTACCAACAAACGTAGCGTATTAATTTCTTTTATCCCGCACGGGTACATGCTCTCTCCAATGCGTTGTTTTTCTATGGTACAAGACGCACATAGTATACCTCCGCCCGCAAAATAAAAGGATGGTTTTTTGTCGGAAAAAGAAAGAAACTCTTTGCCAATGTCAGTATACGTTTTTTCGCAAACAACGCACGCATCGAGTGACGGATGATAGCCGAGGTGGGAAAATAATTTGATAAGAAATGCGTCGAGAAGGATGAGTCTAACGGAAGATGCATGTGTATCTAAAAAGCGAAGAAAAGAAATAAAAAAATGATACATCTCACTATCTGCTTCTCCATCCCTGAGCATCGTCAGCATCGCATCAAGACTATATCCGAGCATGTGTATCGTCGACAACGACTGGAGGATGTAAAAAAATGATTCAACAGGCTGAACATTGGTAAGATACGACCATTCCTTTTTTCCTTCAGCAATACCAAAACTTACCAACGATGAAGGCTCGATGTGAGAAGTATTTTTACTGACAATTTTCTTCACTCCTCGCGCAATATATTCATGTTTTCCCTCCTCTGCCGTCAATATTGTGATGATCTGATCGGCCTCACGAAAATCACGTCGAGAGAGAACAACTCCATACATACTTACTTGTGGCTATCAAGATAACTCTGCAATATGACCATCGCAGATTTTTCATCTCTCGACGCTGTCCCACCCATCGCGTCAGCTTGTTTTGAAGAAAATCGCTCGTCATATAATACGACAGGGACCTGAACCATGATTTCCAAGGCTTCTACAAATTCATGAACACGCTTTGTGTTCATATTCTCTCCCCCATCCATACCAAGGGGGTTGCCTATGACTACTTTTTGTATTCCTTCGTCTGCGATCAATGTAGGCAACTCAGTTTGCCACGTATCATGAGCCACAATACCAAATGGCAATATCACATCAAGTCCACTCTGAACCCATGCCAACCCAATTCTTTTTTGTCCAAAATCAATACCAAGAATATTCATATATGTCTATTATCCTGTTACGTCTTCCAACATAACATCAATATTAAGCGTTTTCATTTCATCGTCTGGAGATATATCTACGTCACGACTCACAGAATCAAACCTTTCTTTTTCAAAACGAATAAGAAATGACCCAACAACAGGTGGAAAATAATATCTTCCAAACACATCAGTCACATAGTAATGCAACAATTTTTTGTACGGTCCATTAAACAAAAATACTTTTACACGTGAGAGAGGTTTTCCATTCTTTCCTTTGACAATGCCAAATTGTTTTATCTTTCGTTGTGAAGACAATCGACGAAATACAAAAAATAAGATGACATGAACCAAGAAAAGAATCACGACCCACCACTTTGGGACGAAAAAGAAAAAAACAGCTGTGGACAGTGGACCTACTGCCGAAAAAATAGTCGCAATCCTATATCGCCATTTTTTTATAAAAAATGCTCTGACAGAGACTGCCTCCACAGCGGGATCAAGTGGAATATGTTTGTCTACAACATCTCCTTTTGAATCCACCGTAAAGGTATGCCCAAAATAATACTGCGCGTCCCCTTTCAGCAAAGTCGATGGAAAGGCATACCCTTGTTTACTTGCTTCAACACGGTAGGTGCCAAGTGGAGGCAAGAAAAAATATTCGCCTTTACGGTTGGTTACCATACTCCGAAGAATGGTCTTTTTTTCTTCATCAATAAGTCGTACCGTTGACAAATCAATAGGATCTCCATTCATAGCATCGAGCACCTGTCCCCAATTTCGACGAGAACCTCTGAGCAACAAGAACGGCTGTGTAAACAAAAATTGAAGATACAAAAATACATTTGCAATTCCTGCTGCAAAGGGAATATTCACCGCTGCGAGTCCAAGAATAACAGGCGCTGTTTTTTTGATGACACATTGTTCAATATAGGATTCGTCTTCTGATGACCGAGACGTGATAAATGTTTTGATATCCAACAATCCATGACGCGCTGCAGCCTCTGTTGCACAGTCAACAACAATCTCCGACGTCGTATAAAAGTCAGCAATGTCCTTCAAACCGGCTTGCGTATAACACGCGACAAGTCCTTGTTGCTTTTGCACATCCAAGGTATCAGCCTGTTCTCCTATAAGGACATTCTTCAAACACGTATCAAGCGTAAATTTGGTTTGCAGTGAAAGTGTATTATAATCTCCCCCACTGAGCTGTGCCTGAATTGCTTTTTGCATGATTGGCAATCGCCAAATACTGTCTTTCGGGATTTGATCTCGATAACATGCAGCCAATAACTCTATCGTAGTATTTTTTTCTTCAGCATAGCACTGTTCTGTGCTCTTGTTAGGAGTCCACATACACGTAGCGATTCGTGCATATTGTCCTCTCTGCACATCAGCATTACAATTTTCAAGAGCAAAATCTGACGTCGCTGTCGAAAAATCATATGTCTGCAAAAACGGAGGTAATAGCCCTGTTTTATTATATTGTTTATAACAGTCTGTCGCATCAGCAAGCCACTCTGAATAGCGAACCTGTGCATCACTTACATATTGATTATTTGCAGAAGTAACACATGCATACAATTCCGGTAAGACGGCTGATTCTGCCACTCCTTGCAACGAAATAGGAAACTCATCTGTTTGAGCATGTACAGGTACAGGAACAAAGAATAGGATCAAAAACAATAGTGCAGCAAGAAATCCTCGCTGCACTACAGAAAAAAAATCTATAAAAAAATTTACCATATACCTACTTTTCTGAAGGACGTTTGGTAGCGACAAGCGGACCGTCGTCTGTAATAATAATCGTGTGCTCAAAATGTGCAGACAAACTTCCATCGTCAGTGACAATCGTCCACCCATCATCAAGTTCATCCGTACGATAATCCCCGACGGTTATCATTGGTTCAATTGCAATCACGACACCTGGAACAAGAATCTTTTTTTCAAGATATGCTTCATAATAATTTGGCACGGCAGGGTCCTCGTGAACCTCATGACCAACACCATGCCCAACCAAATCACGCACGATACCGTATCCTTGTGGTTCAATATATCGTTCGATAACTTTTCCAATTTCAGCAACAGAGGTACCCACGGTTGCGACATGGATTGCCTTTTCAAGAGATTTTTGTGTGACAGAAAGAAGCTGTCTTGCTTGACTATTAATTTCTCCGACAGGGACAGTAATTGCCGTATCAGTAAAAAAACCATTGCCCCTCTGCCCAACACCACTGTTGGCTGGATACTGCATGCCAATATCAATGCTGAGAATTTGCCCATCAATGAGTACTCTCTTCGACGGAATACCATGAACAATTTCATCATTGATACAGGCACAAATGGTACCTGGAAACGGTGGATGTCCTGAAGGTGCATACCCCTTGAAAGCAGGAATGCCCCCAGCAGCAATGATTTGCCTTTCTGCCTCAGCATCGATCTCGCGTGTCGTAACCCCAGGAGCGACCATATGAGACAGATTCTCCAAAATACGTCCAAGGATACGCCCTCCTTCAAAGATTGCGTTCTGTTCTTCAAGTGTTTTTATATATGCCATATAATGTTATGTATGTGTGAATAGTCTAGCACAGAGAGACAAAAAATCAAGATGTCCACACGATACAGCATAGACAAAAACGCCAATCAGCTATATAATATGCAAGCTCTTTTACGGCATACCATTGTGTATACCGTATAACAACATTCTCGAGAGAATGGCCGAAAGGCAAAAAAAACCGACCTCTCCTATTGAGACACGACATCGCTAGCTGTCGGACTCTGGGAAGGTCGTTTTTTTATCTATCAACAACTCTTATGAGACAATATGCTGAATCGCTCTTTCGACATCATCCATAGAACGACGACCGTCGACAATCTTCAATAAGTGATGCTCTTCATAAAATTCTTTGATCGGTAACAATGCAGCATTCCCCTGCACTTTGATACGTTCCCGCAAAATCTCAGGTGTATCATCGGGTCGAGACTGATATCCGCTTGCGATGCGTGCCTTGAGTCTATCAAAACTTTCATCGTCATCAAGAGCAATTTCAATTACTTGGACATCACTGACCACGTCCATTTCTTCAAAAAAAGTATGATAGCGTTCTGCTTGTGCCTTATTTCTCACAACGCCATCCAAAACAACTTTTTTACCCATTGCAAGTGCGTCGCGAATAGCATCAAATCCCAATCGATAAACCACAGCGTCCTGTACCAATTTTCCTTCTAACATCGTTTGAAATGCTTCTTGCAGTTCCTCATCAAGATCAGTTCTTCCTTGCAATCCACGAAGCAAATCTCCTGTCGAGATATGGACATATCCGTAGTTCTCGACAAGACGCATTGCTTGTGTCCCCTTTCCACTCCCTGGAATACCTAGTAGAATAATAATCTTTTTCATACAGTTACTTCGATTCAAAATAATGTTCAAATTGTGTTAATACCCCTTTTTTATCGTTCACGCTAATTATCTGTTTTGACACAAGAGAACGAAGAATCATATCTATCTTCCGAAGAGAAATTTTTCCGTCCTGTCGCGCCCCATCAAGTGCATCTTCCACCACATACTCCTCTTCACTATCAAGTGTACGGACGCGAGACTGTGATACCAAAAGACGAATATGCTCTCGAGAAACCGATTTCATATCTGCCGAATACGTAGCATGTGTTCCAAAGACATAATCAAAAAAACCCATAGACACTATTCCTAGTTACTAAGATATTCACTATAGCAATAAAAAAGTAGCCTTTCAAGTCAATATAAAAAAGCGCTCATTCGCGCTTTTTTTTATATATCAGCTTATACCCGATCGTACTCGTGCATGGTGAGTTGTGCTTCCACCTGCTTTGCCATTTCAATAGCCACACTCACAACGATAAGAAGGCTCACACCTCCGACTGCCAATACGCTCGAATGAGTAAAGGCTTGAACCACGAGTGGCAAGACAGCAATAAGTGCAAGAAACAACGCACCGCTAAATACCAATCGGTTCATCACTTTTCCAAGGTACTCTTCCGTCTGCTTTCCTGGACGTACATTCGCAATAAACGCACCTTGACGTTGCAAATTTTCAGCCATTTTTTCTGGACGGAAAATGATAGCTGTATAAAAATAAGTAAATCCAAATACCAACAAGAAGTATAAAATACCGTAATACAATTGATTATTGAAGAAGGTAATAACACCTCGCGCGATGCTCCCGCCCATACCCGTATGCGCTGCAAAAAACTGCGCAATCATTGGTGGAAACAACACCACAGACACAGCAAAGATGATAGGAATAACTCCTGCCATATTGAGACGGAGTGGCAGATGATTTTTCATACCAGCAGCTGCACGTCCACGGACTTGTCGTGCATACGTAATAGGAATATTTCGCTGTCCTTCAGTAATATATACCACACCAACAACAGTAATAACCGCAACGGCGAGAAACAAGATATACGTTGGCAAATCAGCAGGATTATAATTGACAACGATATTTTGAATTGTTGTCGGAAGTGCTGATACTATTCCAGAAAAAATAAGAATTGAGATACCATTTCCTACATTTTTTTCTGTCACCAATTCACCTATCCACATAAGAAATATGGTACCTGCAGTTACTGCCGTAATCATAGCTACCCATTGGAAGGTAGAGACATCTCCAAGGATATTGCCACCAGATTGACTTGCCGTAGAACCGAGAAGTCTGAGCAATGCAAAAGCCTGCAACACGGCCAAGGGAATACTAGCAAGACGCGTATACGTATTAATTTTACGCTGTCCGGACTCTCCTTCTTTTTGTAATTCCTCCAATTGAGGAAGTGCCATGGTAAGCACTTGAAAGATGATCGACGCCGTAATATATGGCGACACCCCAAGCATAACGATAGAAAAATTTTTGATTGTACCACCAGAAAAAATATTGAGAAGTCCCAATACTTGATTACCAGAAAGAAACCCTCGAAGGGCCTCAATATTCACACCAGGAACAGGGATATGCGCAGTAGCACGAAAAATAATAAGCATTCCCAGAACAAACAAAATATTCTGTCGAAGACTTTTGATGTGCCAAATACGCTGAAGTGTTGCGAGCATAGGGTTCTACGTTGGCTGCGTGTAAAAAACTTGGTATTGCGAAACTATGTAACCTAAATGCCTGAGCAATCTTAGAAACTTAACGTTCCACCTGCTTTTTCAACTGCGATTGCGGCTGCCTTGGTCGCGTTACATCCTTGAATAGTGAGCTTTTTCTTGAGTTCACCAGATGCAACAATTTTGACAGGATGAGAAATGTTTTTGATCACACTTTTTTCTTTCAAAAAAGTTGGGGTAATCGTCACTCCGACTTCTCCCATTCGCTCAAGCGTAGCAAGAGACACAGATTGTGCCTTTGGATGCATACTCTTGAAACCACGAAGTTTTGGTACTTTTTGAAGAGCTTGTTTGATACCACGTAATTTTCCACCACTTTTTCCACCAGAACGTGATCGCTGTCCTTTCATACCACGACTTGAAAACGTTCCCTTTTGAGAACCATTTCCACGACCAACTCGCTTCTTCTTTCGATGAGAGCCCTGTATTCCTGAAATTGTGTGTGCGCCTGTTGCCATATAATTATACGTTTTTCTTTTCTTCTGAAACTGCTTCTCCTGCTTTTTTTGGAGTCTTTGCCTTTACCTGAAATGATTGCAACGCTTCAAATGTTGCTTTGATATTATTGATCTTATTATTTGTTTTTCCAAGCATTTTTGAAGATGCATTTGGAACACCTGCCATTTCAAGAACGGTACGAATCACTGAACCAGCGATAATACCAGATCCTTTTGGTGCAGGTTTCAACAAGACATCCGCTGCCTTAAACTTTGCATGGACAGCGTGTGGCAATGTTTCCTTTATCAAAGGAACCGTAATCATTCTTTTTTTTGCTTGTCGCACTGCTTTCTCAACAGCGATCTGTACATCTTTTCCTTTTTGGATACCGTATCCGACACGTCCTTTTCGATCACCAATAAGAACACAACATCTGAAACTCATCTGTTTACCACCTTTTGTCACACGAGTGACACGAGCAAGATCAACAATTTGTTGGTCAAACTCTGGTTTTTCTTTTGGGGCTCGAGAGCCACGTCGTTTTTTTCCTTCTGGATGTGCCATAGTATTAGATCGAATGTTAGAATGTCAAACCACCATCTCGCGCACCGTCTGCGACTGCTTTGACACGACCATGGTAAGCATAGCCACCACGATCAAAAACAACGGTTGAAATCTGTGCTTGTTTTGCTTTTTCAGCAATCGCTTTGCCGAGTGCAAACGCAATAGCTTCTTTTCCTATACGGTCACCAACATCCACAGAAATAACATCTTTTTTACTGTTCACACTTACCAATGTCTTATTTGTCGTATCATCGATAAGCTGAACAAACAAACCACGAAGACTGCGAAATACAGCAAGTCGTGGACGCGCAGCTGTTCCTACAATTCGAGCTCGAACACGAGCACGTCGTCGGGCTCGTCGTTGTTCTTTTGTCTGTGATGTAGTATTCATACAAAAAATATCTATCTAATCTCTTTATGCGCCAGCAGATTTTGCTGTTTTACCAGCCTTACGTCGAATCTGTTCCTCAGTATATTTGATACCTTTTCCTTTATACGGTTCAGGCTTTCTGATCGAACGAATCTCTGCAGCTGTCGCACCAAGAAGTTCTTTATTCGCGCTGACAAGGGTGATTGCGTTTTTTTCTACACTTGCCTGGACTTCTACAGGCATCTTGTAAATAACAGGATGTGAAAATCCAACATCAAGTTTAATATCAGTACCTTGCATCGCGACCTTATACCCTACACCATTTACTTCCAACCCCTTGGTAAAGCCATGACTCACACCTTCAATCATGTTTTTGATATGTGCACCAAATGTCCCCCAAAGAGATCGTTCATTCTTTTCTTCCTTTTTCTGCACATCAACATTGACAGTACCATCTCCAACAGACACTGTCACCAACGGATTGATAACACGTTCAAGAGATCCTTTTGGTCCTTGCACCTTTACAATACCATGTTGGACTACCACTGTCACTCCTGATGGAATTTGAATTGTCTGTTTTCCTATACGTGACATACATTAATAGATACTACAAAGCACTTCTCCTCCAACACCTTCTTTTCGTGCTTGTTTATTTGTCATCAATCCTTTTGATGTTGAGATAATAGCAATGCCATAGTCATTGAGAATACGTGGCATTTCTTCTGCTTTTCGGTATACACGATGGCCTGGTTTGCTTTCTCGTGTGATTGATTGAATTTTTGGCTGCTTTCCCTCATATACCAATGTAAGAACAAGCATCCGTGGATTTCCTTCCACTTCTAAGATGTCCTGAAGATATCCCTCTTTTTTGAGAATTTCAGCAACGGACTTCTTCACTTTTGATAAGGGTACATCAAGAGTGCGCTTGCGTGCAGCGGCAGCATTTCGGATACGTGTGAGCATGTCTGCTATTGGATCGGTCATCATAGTATAATCGTCTTACCAGCTTGATTTACGGACACCAGGAAGCTTTCCATCATTTGCAAGTTCCCGGAAACAAATACGGCATAACCCGAATTTTCTCATATATGCACGTTTTCGTCCACAATGCCAACATCGGCGAACAATTCTCGTGCTAAACTTTGGGGGTTTTTTTGATTTTGCTATTTGTCCTTTTGTTGCCATACCGAAATATTATTTGTCCCGAAATGGGAATCCGAGCCCTTTGAGAAGTGCATGCCCCTCTTCTCTGTTTGAGGCAGTCGTGGTGACGACAATCTCCAATCCATGGAGATGCTCTACGGCATCTGCACCAACTTCAGGGAACGCAATATTTTCTTTAAAACCAATAGAATAATTTCCTTGTGCATCGAAACTTTTTGGATTAATACCTCGAAAATCTCGTACACGGGGAAAGGTAATATTGATAAGCTTATTAAGGAATTGATACATGGATTTTCCACGAAGTGTCACAGATACCCCAATATTCATGCCCTCTCGAATTTTAAAATTGGAAATAGATTTGGTTGATTTGTTGTGCACTGGTTTTTGTCCAGTGATCGAAGTCAACGTCTTTTCTATCTGTTCAATAAATTGTTTGTCCTTCACATGTCGACCATAGCCAACATTGACCACAACTTTTTGAACACGTGGGACTTGCATCACATTTTTGTACCCAAACTTCTCTTTGAGCGCTGGCACAACTGTGGATTTATATTGTGTGTAAAGTGTTGGCTCTGTCATACATTAATCGAGGTATTCCCCACTTACTGTTGCAATACGTTTTTTACTTGATCCTTCTTGTTTATATCCAACACGCGTTGGTTTTTTTGATGTCGGATCAATTACCATCACGTTACTTGCATCCATAGGGCTAGAGAGTTCAAGCACTTGGCCTTTTTCTCCACGCTGTCTTGGACGCATGTGTCGCTTCATCATATTCAATCCTTCAACAACCACAAACCATCGCTGCTTTTGCTCATGAAAGAGTGTTTGGATAACTTTTCCTGTTTTTCCGCGATCTTTCCCGGAAAGAACTTTTACATTGTCGCCTGTTTTTATCTTCATATCGTTAAAGTACTTCAGGAGCAAGAGATACAATTTTTTGGTACCCTTTAACACGCAATTCACGTGCAACCGGTCCAAAGATACGTGTTCCTTTTGGTTCCTTTGTTTTTTTATCTACAACAACCGCTGCATTTTCATCAAATCGAATGTAGGTGCCATCTTTTCGTCGCAATTCTTTTCGTTGTCGAACAATCACGGCATGGACAACATCACCTTTTTTGATAGCCGCTCGTGGTGTTGCTTCTTTTACTGCACATGTCACAATATCACCAATACGTCCATATCTTTTTTTATACCCACCAAGAACTCGGATAACTTTCATCTTCTTGGCTCCTGAATTGTCGGCCACTTTGACCATTGATTCATCTTGTATCATATGTCACTCGTTAGACAGCTTTTTTTACAACGGCTGTCATATACCAACGTTTGGTTTTGCTATAAGGACGACATTCACGAAAACGGACAGTATCACCTTCTTTTGCCTCATTCTTTTCGTCATGTACCGAATACTTTCTGCTTGTTGAATATTGTTTTTGATATTTTGGATGTGTTTTGACACTCTCTACACGAACATGAATCGTTTTTTGTTCTTTTGCCGACACAACAATACCTTCAAATTCACGTTTGATGATCTTGGTTTCTTGTGTTGTATTCGTCTTAGTAGTCATAAAGTATTATTGCTGTAAATGTGACGGGTTCAAAAGTGTCAAAATTTGTGCGATAAGTTTCTTTGTTTGTTTCAATGTATGGATTTGCTTGAGCTATCCTTCATGTGCCTGAAATTCAAGTTCTCTCAAGAATGCTCTCTTTTCAGTAAGAAGTGCTTTCAAATCCTCTTTTGTTTTTTGTCTCAGTTCAACAAGTTCCATACAAATACTTATTTGGTGATGATTTTTGTTTTTACTGGTAACTTATGACCAGCGAGTTCAAGGGCTTCTTGTGCCTTATCTGCTGGCAGGCCACCCATTTCAAACATAACGGTTCCTGGTTTTACAGTACAAACATAATGATCTGGCGCACCTTTTCCTTTTCCCATCGGTACTTCTGATCCTTTTTTTGTAACAGGTCGATCAGGAAAAATACGAATCCAAATCTTTCCACCACGACGAACATATCTTGTCAACACACGACGTGCAGATTCGATCTGACGTGAAGTGACCCAACTATGCGTGGTAGCAACGACACCAACCGTACCAAATGCAATAGTATTGGTACGACTTGCGGTTCCTTTATTCCCGCGTCGTGGCTTATGCCATTTTCTATGTTTTACCTTTTTTGGGATGAGCATAGCATTTCTTATTTCTTGTCGTCAGTTGACGGTCGTCGTACTGGTCTTTTTCGACGTCGTGTTGCGGTTTGCTTCTGAGGTTCATCAGACACTTCGAATGCATCCTTTCGACCGAATACTTCACCATGATAGATCCATACTTTCACACCAATAACTCCATAGGTAGTGTGTGATTCTATCAAACTATAATCAACATCGCCACGAAGGGTAATCAGTGGAACTTTCCCAGCTGCAAGTTTTTCAGAACGAGCAATATCTGCTCCATTGAGACGACCAGAAACTTCTACCTTCACTCCTCCTGCATTTGCTTCCATGACACGTTTGATTGCTTGTTTCATTGAGCGTCGGAATGGAATACGTTTTTCAAGCTCGGCAGCAATCGTTTGTGCGACAACTGAGGCTGATAACGCAGGTGAGGTCACTTCACGAACATTCAATTTTACTTTCAATACCATCTGCAATATTTTTCGTTCAATATATTTTCTCACATCGTCAAGTCCTTTACCACCACGACCGATAATATATCCAGGCTTTGCCGCCAAAATGGTGACTGTTACATTCTTCGGTCCACGTTCAATACTCACACGATCAATATGTGCATCCTTAAATTTCTTGCGAAGATATGTTCGTATCGCAATGTCTTGTTTTGCATAGGTAGCATAGTTATCTTTCGAAAACCAACGTGAATCCCACGTATAGATGATACCTGTGCGGTGAATTTGTGGATGAACTTTATGTCCCATAATGATGAATGTTGAAGCTGGAATGAAGAATTATTTCTTCTCTTCCTGTGTTCCTTTTGTATCTTGTGTGTCAACGTCTGACTCTTTTGTTTTTTTTACTTTTTTGGTAACCGCTTTTTTGTTCTTCTCTTCCCCTTCCAGTACCAGCGTCACATGACTTGTTCGCTTTCTGATCTTTCCGGCACGACCAAATGCACGTGGCATCCATCGATATGAAATAGGACCACCATCGACATACGATTCTTTTATGATAAGCGTATCGATATCAATGTTTGCATTATGTTCTGCGTTTGCTACCGCACTGCGAAGCAATTTTATCACAGGTACTGCTGCTTGCTTTTTTGAAAATTTGAGCTGCATGAGTGCGTCAGAAACATGCATGCCACGAATGAGATCAGCAAGCAAACGCACTTTTCGTGGTGCTATGCGGAGACTACTAAGTTTTGCTGTTGCTTGCCGTTTCATAAGTATGTAATAGGTGGGCGCACTATACGCTGTTTGTTACTGTTTGTCAATTATTTTGTTGGTTGCGTAGGTTTTGTTTCTTTTGTTTCTTTTGCCAATTTTCCGCTGTGTGCTCTGAACGTCTTTGTCGGAGAAAATTCACCAAGTTTGTGACCAACCATATTTTCGTCCACCAAAAACTCAATAAATTTGTGTCCATTATGAACAGCAAAGGTCAATGCGACCATATCTGGCGTAATCGTTGATGCTCGTGACCACGTTTTGATAGGGCTACGATCATTGTTGTTTCTTGCTCTCACTACCTTTTTGACCACATTTGGGTCAATGAAAGGTCCTTTTTTCAAACTTCGTGACATAAGACTGTTCTTAGTTCCAATTTCTTGGTTCTTGGTATATAGACATGACGTATATCTATGAACCAAGAGCCAAGAAATATAGAATTATTATTTTTTGCCTTTTTGGCGATGAAGGATAAATTTACTACTTGCTTTCTTTTTATTTCGTGTCTTTACACCCAAGGCTTTCTTTCCCCAAGGAGTCTTTGGACCACCTTTGAGACCCGTACTTGTTCGCCCTTCTCCTCCTCCGTGTGGGTGATCAACTGGGTTCATGGCTCTTCCTTTGACCGTTGGTCTCCATCCCTTATTTCGTCGTCGTCCTGCTTTTCCTAAACGAACCAAGTTATATTCTGAATTACTTACTGTTCCAACTGATGCGAGCGCACTCTTTGGGATAAGTCTAATCTCACCAGAAGGAAATTTCAATTGTGCAAATTTTCCTTCAATGGTCTGCAATTGTGCACTGGTCCCAGCTCCTCGAACAATAGATCCTCCAGTCAATGGAGTAAGTTCAACATTGTATACAAATAAACCAACGGGAATATGCTCAAGTGGCATGCGGTTTCCAATCGTTGACTCTAATTTTTGCTGAGAGGACACAATGACATCACCGACTTTTTGTCCCTTTGCGGCTAGATAATATGCTTTTGTCCCATCTTCATATTTTACAAGGACAATACGGGCACCACGGTTTGGATCGTATTCAACAGCTTCTACTGTGGCAGGTTTGTCAAAAGAAAATCGTTTGAAATCAACAATACGATACAATCGTTTTACTCCGCCTCCTCGATGTCGCACAGTGATTCGTCCAGTATTATTTCGTCCACTTTTCATGGCAATTCTCGTAGTGAGAGATTTTTCTGGACGTGTTTTTGTAATATCAGAAAAATCCTGCACGCTGGCACCGCGTCGCCCTGGAGTTGTTGGTTTATATTTCTTTACTGGCATAGCAGGATATTAAATACCAGAATGAATATCAATATGCGTTCCTTTTGGAAGGGTCACAATCGCTTTTTTCCAATCTTTTCTTTTTCCAAAATACTGACCAAATCGAACATTCTTTCCTTCAACATTGATCATGCGGACAGACACTGGCAAGACACCATAGTGTTTTCGAATAGCTTGCTTCACATCGCCTTTCGTAGCATTCAATGTCACACGAAACGTAAATGTTCCTGTTGCCTCAACACTCGCAGCCTTTTCACTGACATGTGCACCAAGCAAAATACGCTTGTGAGGTGCAGGGATGACAATTGCTTCTGTGTGAAGTTCTTTCTTTTTTTCGACAGGAGCCTGAAGAACTTTCTTCGTGTCATCAGCTTTTTTTGTATTTCGTTTCAAAATTCCCATAGCGATTATGCCAGACGTGATTCAAGAGTATCCACTGCTTTTTTTGTTGCAATAACATACTGGTGATGCAAGAGATCTACCACATTCATATCAATCGCTCGTTGCAGATCAACCTGTGGAATATTTCGTACAATCAATCCAAGGTCTTCACCTTCGCCACCCAAGATGAGCGTAGTCTTTCCATTGAGAGGAAGCGTCTTCACCAAGAGAGCCATATCTTTTGTTTTTTTGATTTCTTCCAAACCATCCACAACCAAAAATCGTTCATCTGTTGCTTTTTCAGAAAGTGCCATTCGTGTTGCAAGCTGTTTCATCTTCTTATTGATACGTTGCTTAAAATTGCGGTCATTTCGAGGACCAAAGGTAACTCCTCCACCCTTCCAAATTGGAGAGCGAGTAGATCCGTGACGTGCTCGTCCAGTACCTTTTTGTTTCCAAGGCTTTCGTCCACCACCACGAACTTCATCTTTTGTTTTTGTATGTGCCCATGCCTGTCGTGCATTTGCCTCAAGCGCATGATACACCTGGTGCAACAATGCATTGGTAGAAGGTACTCCAAAAACAGCATCGTTCAATTCAATGTCATTCTCTTTCTTTCCTTGTGCATTGTAGACTGATACTTTCATATATATGGAAATTAGACAGCTGCCTGTTCTTCTGCCTTCTCTTCTTCGACAGGTGCTGGCACAGCCTCAGGAGTGTTTTCTATAGGTGCTTCTTCTTGTACAGATGTTGGTTGCTCAACCTCAGGTTTCTTTGCAACATCAATAGATCCTTCTTCTGTAGAAATCATCAAGACACCATGTCGTGCTCCAGGGATTGCTCCTTTGATACACAATTCATTTTTTTCTTCGTCAATAGCAACAATTTCCAAATTCTTCACAGTTACTTGTTGATCTCCAGTGTGTCCTCCCATACGTGTTCCTTTGAACACACGAGCTGGATCTGCTGAACCAATAGATCCAGGCATACGAAGCTGATCTTTGTGTCCATGACTTGCAGGAGATCCATGAAATCCATGACGTTTTACAACACCTTGAAATCCTTTTCCTTTTGAGACACCTACTACTTGGACACGATCGCCAATAGAGAAAATACCAACAGAGAAGGTATCACCTCGAGACAGCCCATGATCTGCGGGTGCACGAAAATCTCGCATATGTTTGATCGTATCGAGATTTTTCAGATGTCCTTTGAGAGGCTTCGTAAGTCGGAATGCTTTCTGTGGTCCAAAGCCAACTTGTACTGCATGTACGCCATCTCGCTTTTCCGTCTTGATTTGTGTAACAACACATGGACCTGCTTGAACGCGAGTAACAGGAACAACCGTTCCGTCCTCACGAAAAATCTGTGTCATTGCTATTTTTGTCCCTAGAATACATCTCATAATAGTCGTTATTGCTCGGCCCGTAGCCGAGGTAACAAAAAACTAGAAAGAAAGATATCGATGCGGAAGCATCGTGTCCTTTCCTTCTAGCCTTTAGAACGTAAAAGGCTTGTGTACAATTGGAATGTATCGATATGGTTCTCCTGATATCCTCGTGCGTCTACAGATGTTTTCCTCAATCGTGTGGATCTTATCTGCTCCGCGGTGAAAGATACCGTGCGCCAAATTTTTATCTTTATGGTGCGGCACAATTGTATCTCACTTTCTCTAGGCTGTCAAGTGATGATATGTTGGATTATCAAGAGGTTATCCACACAGCTTCATCTCACTTAGTTCGATTGCGCCGTGCAGGATGAATTGTTGACATATTGATATATAAATGCTAATATCTTCTATCTTGCAAGATCCAACGCGTAGTATGCGTAGGTGCGTAAGATGGAGGCCTCATGGACAACCGAACCAAGTGGATGAGTGTTCAGCTTCGAGCCGTCGCTGAAGGCACCGTCCAGGAAGACAGCGGGGAAAAACTCCGAGCTGAAGGTCGACTCATGGCGATCTGCAATCTGCTGGAAACCTTCCCCAAGGATTGGATCTCTGGACCGGGCGCCCTCAACATCCTCGGCCAGCTGATGCTGATGGAGGCCGCCTTCCCCACGTACAAGGAGATCCTCAAGCCCGCGATCGACGCCCTCAACAAGTAGGGCGAAGAACCGCCGCCCGCCGCGACGCCACCCCGACAGAAGTTGGGACCGCTCGCAGGCTCGCGGCGGTCCCAACTCATTCTCAAACAGTACTTTTGCAAAACAGAAAAATACGCTGAATCGGCTGTAAAGCTGATTTTTTTGTATATGTGTGTTTTATTGTGATGCCATGAAACAACAAAAAAACAGCGTATCGCTGTTTTTTTGCTCTATAGATTTTTTGTTTTTTTGAAAAACGACTAACTCATCTTTATTTCTACATCCACGCCAGCTGGCAAATTCAGATTCATGAGCGCATCGATTGCTTTTGGTGATGGAGAAAGGATATCGATAAGACGTTTGTGTGTTCGCATTTCGTATTGTTCCTGTGATGTTTTGTGTACAAAGGTTGAGCGATTGACACTAAACTTTGCTTTCTCCGTTGGGAGAGGTACAGGACCGACAACCTTTGCACCGTTTCTTTCTGCGGTGTCAATGATCGTCTTTGTTGCGATATCGATAATTTTGTTATCGTACGCACGAATTTTGATACGAAGTTTTGGCCCTTCTGAGGCACTTTCTTCTTTGTCGGTGTGCTTGTCTGTAGTCATAAAAGAACGGGAATAAAGAAAGGAGGAGCACGCTCAGCGCACCCCTCCGGTCTTAAATTACTTAACAATTTTGGTTACGACACCAGCCCCGACTGTTCGGCCACCTTCACGGATAGCGAAACGAGTCTTCTCTTCGAGTGCGACTGGTACGATAAGTTTGATAGTAAGGTTTGTTGTATCACCAGGCATAACCATTTCAGTTCCTGCTGGCAATGTAACTTCTCCAGTTACGTCAGTTGTATTGATATAAAACTGAGGTTTGTAACTGTTGAAGAATGGTTTGTGACGTCCACCTTCTTCTTTGGTGAGAGCAACCACTTCTGCTTCGAATTCAGTATGAGGAGTGATGGTACCTGGTTTTGCAAGTACTTGACCACGCTCTACTTCATCTTTCTTTGTACCACGGAGGAGGACACCTGCGTTGTCACCAGCTTGCGCTTGGTCAAGACTCTTGTTGAACATTTCAACACCAGTCACAGTGGTCTTGCTCGTTTCTGTTTTCATTCCAACGATTTCTACTTCTTCACCAACCTTGACTGCTCCACGGTCAACACGACCGGTAACAACCGTACCACGTCCTTCAATAGAGAAGACGTCCTCGATAGACATGAAGAATGGCTTGTCAAGGTCACGTACTGGTGTTGGGATATAATCGTCGAGTGTTTGCAAAAGATCCAAGATTGGCTTACTTGCAGCGTCATCACTTGGATTTTCGAGAGCCTTGAGAGCTGAACCACGGATAATAGGTGTGGTGTCTCCAGGGAATTCGTATTTGTTCAAGAGATCTTTGATTTCTTCTTCTACGAGGTCGATAAGTTCTGGATCAGATACTTGATCAACTTTGTTCAAGAAGACAACGATGTAAGGCACACCTACTTGGCGAGCAAGCAAAATGTGTTCTCGTGTCTGAGGCATAGGGCCGTCAGCAGCAGATACGACGAGGATAGCACCGTCCATCTGGGCAGCACCAGTGATCATGTTCTTGACGTAGTCAGCGTGACCTGGACAGTCAACGTGAGCGTAGTGACGAGCAGCTGTCTCGTATTCTACATGAGCAGTCGCGATAGTAATACCACGTGCTTTTTCTTCTGGTGCAGCATCAATAGCGTCGACACCTTTTGTCTGCGCGATCATACCATGTGCACCTGCCACAGCGAGGATAGCTGCTGTGGTCGTTGTTTTCCCGTGGTCTACGTGACCAATGGTTCCCACATTTACGTGTGGTTTTGAACGATCAAAATTTTCTGCCATATTGGCGTTGAAACGTTCACCGCACTACGTCTGAGTGGTCAGCGCAGATTTGTGATCCAGCGGTGTTCACCTGTACCTTATACAGTACGAGGCAAATTCAAAAAAATAACTATTTTTGACTAAAAATTGGCGTAACATAGAATATCTTACGCGCAGGCATTATATAGAAGAAAACAAATCTCGTCAAGCCCTCTCCCCTTGGATAACATGGGGAAAAAGAATCGACAGAAAGAGGAGTGTATTTTGAGAGAAAACATGCCCCTTGTTCAGGACCTTTTTTCCAAGACTCTTCTTATTAGAACTTGAGAAATCGGGAAAGCAACGAACGCATCCAATTTTTTGCCGTACTCTTGGCCATATTGGTCGCCATGTTTTTTGCAATAGTCTTTTTCAGATCGTTTGGGTCCATCCCCGCTTGCTTCATGGCAACTTCCATGCGTTCTTGTTCGCTCATCTGTGCATCGCCTGTTGGGGCTGTTTGTGCTGGAATCGTACTGTTTTGTGTCTCCATAGAGAGAATATTATCTATAAAAAACAAATATCATTATTCAATAGGCTCTTCAAAAAAGATAGGTTCTTCGTCCAATGGCTCTTCTTGCCATCCTTCTGGTGGAGGTGTCTGAGTAGCCGGTGGCACTGGCACAGGTCCAGATGCGTCGTCGTATGGTAGATCTTCGACAGACACGTCATCAGGGAGATGTCCCCCTTCAAAATCAAAAGAAATCTCAGGGTGTTCATCTATATCACTCATGTCCTCACGAGAAAAATCGTCATCATGCCACGTCCCAGCCATATGATCAGATTCTGGTCTCACGCTCTCTGTTCTCGGCATCTTATATCTATCTTGCAAGATATCGCTCGCGCTATGCCACTCAGGTTGATGAGAAAAATCCTCTCCAAATGGGTCAAATGGAGGTTCTTCCGCAAGAGAATCTTCCAATGTATCAGCAAACTCTTCTCTGTCTATATCCTCTTGGTGAGCGCGCCAGACAGCGATATCGTCATTGATCTGTTCGAGGAGTTCATCGCCAGAGAGTGAGGTGATATTCCGAGGGTCCGTCACCATCGCTTCGTATTCGTCTATAGGAATAGCAGCAAACCCGTCCCCTATCGTACTATCAAAGACGATCATACGGTCACCGGTCTTTTTTGCGAGGTTGAATATGCGTTCAAATGAAGCCATAATGGAAGAATATTAGTAGGGGTATTGTAGCGGAATGAAGACACGTGCGTCAAGCATCGAGTGGGCTCGTGATCTGAGACAAGGCATTCCTTGCTACATGCGTATATATTTGGGTTGTTTGCAATTTTGCGTGCCCGAGTAATTCCTGGATGTACCGAATATCTGTACCATGTTCGAGCAAATGAGTTGCGAAGCTATGGCGGAGGGTATGTGGCCCAACCCGCTTCGCAATACCAGCCTTTTGCGCAACAACAGATACTATCTGTTGGACACTTCGCTCATGCAATCTTCCACCGCGACCATTGGTAAACAAAAAATCATCCATGTCCTTCATCCGCATCTGAGAGGCAAGCACTGTTTCAAGCGAACGTGGAAGAATAGTGTATCGATCCTTAGCTCCTTTTGCTTGCACTACATGTAGTTGCATTCTATCAAGATCAATACTGTTCATTTTTATACGAACCACCTCCCCTACTCGCAAACCCGAGCCATATAGCAATTCCAGTATGGTACGATGTTTTTTGTTTTCAACACAAGAAAAAAGTCGCGTTACTTCTTCTCGAGAAAGAACGATTGGAAGTCTTTTTGCTTTTTTCGAACGTGGAATCGTGGCAAAAAATTTTCTATGAAGAATCTTTTCAAAATAAAATTGTAGGGCTGAATACGCCACATTGAGCGTTGATGCGCTTTTGCCATGTTCAGTCAGCCATAATAAATAGGATCGAATATCACTCCCCGTAATCTCCCTCAACGATCGTCCGTCCAAAAATCGCTGACATTCATCCACGCACTTCACATAACTCTCTATCGTATTGTTGCTCAAACCACGAAGTTTCATCTCTTCCCTCATGTTTCGAATAGGATCCTTACTTGGAAATTGACTTGCACTGCCTTTCATACTACACTTATGGATAGAAATATCTGTTGGAATTATACCTCAACATAGATATTTTTTGTACAAATTCGTATAACAGTAGTTGTGGCGAAATTCGCCAGCAATTTAACCAATAAAAACAGATGTCGGAAATTTTTGAAATAAAAGAAAGCGGCAGTTTGGGCCGAGGATTATTCGCAACAAGGCTGATTAAAAAAGATGAGTTAATTTTAGAATTTACGGGTCCAATTATCTCCTTTGAAGAAGCTCTACAAAAACCGCTAGACAAATTGTCTTGTCCTCTTCAAATTGGGTCAAGGGAATATATTGATATACAAGAGCCGGGTGTTTTGGCAAATCATTCCTGTTCGCCAAATGCGGGCGTTAAAAAAGACCACTACCTCATGGCAATTGAAGATATTTTGCCAGGTCAAGAAATTTTCTATGATTACTCCACAACTATGGATGAAGATAATTGGACCCTTGAATGTAAATGTGGAAGCCCAAACTGTCGCCACATTATAGGTGATTTCCGACATCTTCCGCTTGATATACAAAAAAAGTATTTAGATTTAAACATCGTTCAGTCTTTTATTGCAAAGAAATTGCTGGCGAACATCGCACAACACCGAATATGAGGAAAAAATGAAATTCACTTTTATATATAATGGACTTGAATTTAATTTTTTACCCAAATTTTTGCCCTTTTCTTCTATTGATATATAATAAAGAAGCGGACAAAAACTTCTCATATTCGGATACGTTATGTGAAATATTCTTTTTCAAATATGGCACTCAATAGATACATGAAAATTCTTCTCTACGGTGGAAACATCTGGTATTTTGGCGAGGGAATGCTCGGTCCTCTTTTTGCCGTGTTCACAGAACGAGTGGGTGGAGACATTTTGGATATTTCTGGGGCGTGGGCGACGTATCTTATTATTGCAGGTTTGCTCTACATTGTTGTGGGGAAAATAACCGATACATACAATAACGCAGAAAAAATAATGGTTCTGGGCTATGCTCTCAATGCCCTTTTCATTTTTGGGTATTTATTTGCCTCTGTCCCCTGGCATTTATTTGTTGTGCAGGCAGGTTTGGGGGTTGCAGCGGCTATGGCTACTCCCACATGGAATGCGCTTTATGCGAAGCATGAGGATAGAAGACATAGTGGATTTCAATGGGGCCTCGCAGGTGGAGAAGCTCAAATTATTACGGGGGTAGCGATTATTATCGGTGGCTATATTGTAAGTATTGTTTCCTTTACCGCATTGTTTGTTACCATGGGAATCATCCAAGTACTTGCCACAATATACCAAGCACAGATATTGAGAAAAAAATGATTTTGCTCATAAAACGGTATAATGAATTATCAATGAACGTTTTCTGAAATACCTTTCTTCTTCCTATTTTCTTATCATACTCCTATGAAAAAAACACTCTTCATCATCATCCTTCCTCTCCTCGGCCTCGGGTGCAACAACAATACAAGTCCTCTTTCACAAACAAAACCAGCAGAAGCCGTACTTCCCCAGGAACAAACAGCAACGGATATAGTCCCAGAAGATGAAATAACACTCATCCAAAAATTGTATACTGCTGTCCCCGAAATTTCTAAAAAATCACAAGAGATTCGTGACGCCAGTAATGGTGATGTCAGCGTGAGTGTGCGAATAGATAAAGAAAACAAAAATGGAGACATGTACCCTGTCTTTGTCTTTGAAGATCGCGATACACATACGGTCACCCTCTGGACGTTTTATATCAGCACAACAGGTGACTCTATTATGCATTTGAATGAACTCACGGGCGACATAGAATCACTTGAAACATGGCGAGCAACAAGAGACGAACTTCCTGAGTAAAAAAAACTCTCTCCCTACCAAGAAAAAAATGTTATTCTGAATTTATTTCAAAATCTTTCTTATAGGGTACGTCTGTAATGGAACAGATCCTGAAACAAGTTCAGGATGACAGTATAAAAAGCTTCATTTATCAATGGGGTTTTAAGAGGAAAGCTGTCTGTCCCGATAAAATCGGGATTGGTGACAAAAAGTTAGGGAGAAAATATACCACAAACAAAAAAACTCCCTTTCGGGAGTTTTTTTTATGCAACATTATTTTTTATCCGAAAACACAATAATTCTCTCAGAGTATGATTTTTCTGATTTGTCCCAAACTCCGGTGCACGTAACCAGATTGAGATGAGCATTTCCATCACGTGAGAAAAATACATCAGTAGCATCCCTGTCTTTGTCATATACCATGATGTCTCGGACGACAAACGTTGTGGTTACTCCTTCTTCATCTTCAACAACTATCGTATCGCCCTTTTTCAAACTGTGCAAATTGGTAAATACCGCCGATACATTATTTTTTTGATCATAGTGTCCGGCGATAACAGCGCTCCCGTTTTCTCCAGGGCGTGACCCTGGACTGTACCACGCAACGTCGGCAGGGTTTTTTGGTACATCCATTTCCCCATCAGAGGTAATCCCTACTGAAATAACAGCAGCATCAACATCAATCGCAGGGATCTGAAGACGCACAGGCAGCCCGACACTGAATTCTTCTTGAATTATTTGCTCCTGATTTGACTGAGCGACAGCATTTTCGACAAGCACGACCGAACTACCTTGCATTGAATTTTTTGAAATAAAAATAAAAAAGAATACCACAACAAAGAGAACAAGCCCTGCGGAGGCAACTATCAACAATACTCGTTTTGAGAAAATTTTTAGCAACATATATTTTGCAAAAAAAATCATAACCGCAAATGCCAGACAAACTCTTGTCTGGCATTGACCTACTCATTCTCCTCAATGTTTGAGATTACGCTGTTTGTTTTCTTCGAACAAAATAGAAAAGAGTCAACATTGCAAAGATACTCGTCGGTACAATTATATTCCAAGGAATATTCTTTTCGCTTGAAAAAAGCCCCGTATCCGGCAGTTTAGGAACGATAGGGGTTGAGACGACAGCTACGGGAACAGCAAGGGTTCGAGTAGCGGCTACGACGACAGTAACGATTGCGAAGTCTTTGGTTGTCAGACCATTGGCTTCTCCACTCGCAGTGACTGTGTTCACGGTGGTTTTGGCGAGTGTTGATTGACAAGTATAGAACCACGTCTCGTTGGTATCAAGTTTTGAATTGCCATTCGTATCACCAGAAATATATTTCACCGGACCACATTTATCATCAGTGAGGTAAACATTGGATAACGCTACCGTTCCTGGGTTAGTGACTTTATTGGTATACGTAACCATTCCTCCTCCGGCAGAGAGTACCAATGGACTTGGAATTTTTGTTACGTGAATCGATGGTGGTACTACTGGAATACCAACCACAACTGTGGCATTTGCGATATCACTTGTGCTTATACCATTAGCCCATCCGGTCGCGGTAATAATATTCGTATGGGTTTTTGTGAGGATTGTGGAACACGTGTAGACCCATGTCTCATTCATATCAAGCCTAGTGTCATCATTCGTGTCACCAGAAATCAAAGTTACGGGACTACACGTATCGCCGACCATTGTTACATTATTTACCGGAACATTTCCGATATTACGAAGAGTATACGTGTACTTTACCGTACCTGGTCCTTTTGGTAGAGCTAAAGGACTTGGTACTTTTACTACATCAATGAGGGGTGGCACGGGAAGATAGGTATATGAACCGCCAGATGCAAGGTCATCATTTGTGATGGTACAAGTTTTTATATCCCCTAACGCAAGAGTAATTGTGCCATCTATAGCACAGTTGCCTCCAATAACAGACGTATAGGCAGAATCAGAAATTTCGGAAACAGTATGTAATCCTATCGAAGTCGTGCTTGCAACTCCCGATGCCACACTACCACTGTCAATAAAAAGCGGAAAATCGGAAATGACCTTAGTACGACCATCGTCGTTG
>PFPJ01000032.1 GCA_002792995.1 Candidatus Magasanikbacteria bacterium CG_4_10_14_0_2_um_filter_41_10
CACATGCTGTGCCATGGCTTCTGCAACCTCGACGCCAGCTTTTTTATTCTCAATAACCGCAAAAGGGATACCGTTCACAAATACAACAATATCAGGACGAATATTTGAGCGACCAGTAGCCTCAAACTCTACAACCACATGAAAACTATTATTCTTTGGATTTTGAAAATCAATATACTTCAAGCTTTTTGAAACTGATTTTCCGTTAGAAAAAACTTTAACAGATTTTCCACTAGTCGTCGGCATGATGAGATTAAAAATATTTTTTGAGGTATCAATCAGACCTTCATACTGAATATTTTCTAGTTCATCCACGGCTTCCCAAATATCTTTATCAGCAAATTTGAGTGTATCCCCATTCATTTCATATTCATTGATACGACTAAGTGCCTCAAAAGCAATATCTTTGAGAATAAATTTAGACGTATCGCCACGACGTTCTTTTAGTACATCAGCACAAGGAATATAGGTATATCCCATGTTTATAAGTAACTCAACAAACGGCAATTGTGATTGTCGTGCCTCGTCGAAATGTGCGTTAATTAGGTTGTTTTTTGTATTATTCATATAATTTTGACAAATTTTTCTTTTTATTTTATACTTAATATTATTAAGATGAAGGGCTTCCCAAACGGTTAACTACCTAAGGTCACCCTTCTTTTTTTATCCACAGATTATTGACAAATGCACGCTAGCGTGTTATAGTGAAATTACTTTTGACACCTCTACTTCGGTAGGGGAGGTTCCGCTCCGGCTCTTGCCGGAGCCGTTTTTTTATATAAACTGTTTTACAAAAGCATCTTTTACATTCTGCAATTCTTCTTGTTCTACAACACTATCTTTTCTCAATAAACGTCTCGTGCTAATTGCACGTCCTTGCGTGATATTTACAGCTCGTTTTTTATCACTACCCGAGACCCCTACTTGATACCACACTTTCTGATCTTTTACTTGTGTAGTAAGTGGTAAAACAAAACACATGTGTTCATTATATTTTTTGAGTATCAATACTGGACGATGAAATTCTTCCTTTTTTCCATCCATTTCAAATCCAATATTTTTGCCAAGTGCTGTCCACCAAATCTGTCCCTCACGATAAAAAAGTTCTGCAATTTCATTTTTTAAAATTATATCTTCTTTCAAATGATGACGTAGTTTCTTTTTCGTCCAATTTACAAATAATTGACCAATTTCTTGCGCTGTTTTTATATTTTATATTTAACAATTTTCATATTTTCTGATGTTCGGATTTCTCCCGTAACAAGTTTATTCAATAAATACTTTTTTTGTTTTTTAAGTTCGTTTAGTTTTTGTTGGAGTAGAGCTATTTCATTTTGTGCATTTATTAATATATTTACTATAGTATTTTGTTCTTCTGTAGTAGGTAATTCTATTTCTAATTTTTTAAAATCTTTTCCATACAAGTGAACAATCGTTATACCTTGTGCCAATCGTGCTAATTTATGTCTTTTAGTGTGAGTTAAATAGTAAGCTAAAAACTTTGAATTGTATTTTTTCTTTGCTCTTAAAATATTTATATCACCTCCAAGTAAAATATTATCTTCTTCTAGGCATGATGCGATAGCCAAATCCAATGCATTAGTAGTTGTAGAGGCTGGGATGAGAATATCACCAGTCACTGATCTAACCCCTTCTTCTATATCTGTTTTACTAACAATATTTTTTATAATTTCAGAATATTTTGTATAAAGCTGACCATACAAAATACATCCATATTTACCTTTATCATGTAATTTGTCTTTCGATAAACCTTGTCCTTTTTTAATATCACAAATATCCTTTATTTTTACGTTTTTCCACTTCACACTAAACCCAGGCAATCTCACATCACCAGTCAACAATTTCTGCATCAATCCTTTTTTTACCTCTTTTTTGAGTTTGATTTTTTTTGTGAGAAGGTCTATTGTTTTGTCCCATGTTTCGAGGATGGTGACGATGCGGTGTTGTTCGGGGATGGGTGGGACTCTCAATGAACACTCCAAAATATCATCTTTTCGTAGATTCGTCTGATTCACACCATCATCAAAAGATAGAAAATACTTATTTCTATTTAGCAAACTTGTGAGAAATGAACTTAATACTTTTTTGGATCTAAAACCACCTATTCTTTGGTTTAAAGTATACTTTTCATCTTCTTCGATCAGATAGCATTTTGCTATAGCCCTACCATTGGGAACATCACTCATCACCATTGTTACATCTCCTTTTGAAAGTGGTGAAAAGCTCTGATCTGAATACTTTTTAATCTTTCCATCAGATGAAACAAATTTCGAGTTAACAACAATATACTTACCATAATCGACAATATTTTTTTCATGCCCTTTTCCATTCCAAAAATCAACAATATCACCAAGTTTTACTTGTTGCCAGTTAGTTTTATTTTGTATAAAATTATTTTGGATCATAACTCGGAATTATTTGTTTGTGTAATTCATTTGTTTGTGTAATTCAATTGAAATATCCCTAGCACGCTGACAAATACTTTGTAAAAATTCTTCAGTAAATGGGTGTTGTTTTTGTTTATGCATAATTAAGATATTACCTGTGTTTACCATTGGAGCTTTTATATCTACTTGCTCACCAGTAATACCATGTGCCAAAAGTACACGATCATCATTCAGCTGTCTAAGTTTGGAAACCAACTTACCTGTATTTGATAAATAAGGCTCACATAATGTAATTTTTTTACCCATCATCATTTCATCCAAGATTGTATTTTTTAATGATACATCTATATGTTGAAATCTACCTTTTATTAAAAGTATTATATTAAGGTAATCTTCCATAGAATTTAACCATGCAAAAGCACGCCCATATTCAGTTAATAATTCCGGATATTCTTCAATTGGTAATTTATTCATAATAATTATTTTTCATAATTCACCAACTCTAAATTATCAATCCCAACCTCTTCAAAAATCTCATGATATTTTTCTTCCAAATCAAATATTTTATGTAATAAATCTCTTTCTTCCATCTGTTTCAATTCATCATCAGTGTATAATGTATGAAATTCTTTTTTGGCCATTTCTCGAGCAAGCATATCCCAAAATACATAATCCTCATATTCTTTCAAGTCCTGTATTACTTTTTCCATAAATTTTTCATTCAGATATTTCGTTCCTTCAAAAATTTCTACAAATTCACCCATACCGTATTCGTCGGCATGTTCAAGTACAATATTTTCCAAATCGTCCAGTTGTTTGGATCTTTTTTTGTATTTACTATCCACCATATCACCCATAATACCATATACAAAACCGGCAGTTTGCAGAGCGGTAAGGAGTGTGTGATATTGTTTTTTGTCTAGTTGTATATTCATATATTTGTAGGTATGAACCATATTGTTGAAGGTAACAAAATGGTTGTAGATAAAATATTGACTTCTTAATGAAATTAGGGTATATTCTTATTAGGTGTTTGGAGGGTTCGCCCTCTCACGGCTAATACATAAGCTGTAACCAGACACCCACAAAGTATCTGCCTATTGGCAGATTTTTTGTTTTTTAATCCTCTGCAGGATAACCACTATGCAACTTTTTCCTTTTTTTCTCTTTATCTACTCCCCAAAATGGGATAATACTCCAAAATATTGGTAAACTACCATAAATTTCTTTGACAATCACTTTCACACGTACTTCTTCAATAACAGCAATAAATTCGTAGTATTTAATTTCCATTGCAATGGTATCCGTTCTGCTATGCCTGCGGATTTTTTCAAATCCCTTTGTTTCCATAACACCCTGTAATGTACTGCTTTTTTCTAAAATTTTTGGTGCAAGATGCAATAATTTGAAACGCATATATTGATCTTGTTGAGGTCTTGACTGTCTCGGACGTTTAAATTTCAAATGTTCCAACCCTTGTGAGTTGAAACAAATATCTTTTTTCAAAAATGGTGAATGTATACAATCTAAACTTTTGTATAATTCTTCACCTTTTAATTTTACCTCTTGAAAATTTTCTAAATCTAATGACATAGTCTTGGTATTTATTTTACAATATTTAATTGCTTGAGATATCCATTCATCTCTATCTCCAACTTTCTCAACTCTGGATCAATCTTTTTTATCTCTTCAATCGTTGGAAATACCATTTCGCCCACATGGACAATATGGCTGTGGATAATCCTATTATTCTTTTAATTTCTTAACCACCTTATCAAAATCAGACTCAATCCGCTGTGTTTTATTGAACGCATCATATTCTAGTCCTGCTTTTTTCTTTGCCATATCCATAGATACTTTTCCCTTATCATCTAGCACACGGTACTCATTGAATTCAAGAAATTTATTAATACTTTCTGATAATCCTTGCATATCAAGCACTGTCTGATTTTCTACCAACCGTTCAATATAATCAAAATATCCTGTGACAACACGCTCGAGACTTTTTATTTCATCTTCATCCAAATAATTTTTTGCAACAGATGTATCAGTCTTCACTACGCGCCCATCTGGAGATTTTTTCCATGTTTTGAGTCCCATGTACGGAGCATCTCTATTCACTGATTCATATATTTTTTCTGCAGCAGTTTTTCCAGTAATGGCAAAATGAAACTTATTTTGCACCATCGCATAAAAATCATGTGTGATATCTGCGTCCTTGTCATAGTCTATACTACACTCAGCAAACAGGTCGGTAATTTGTTGGTACATCCTTCGTTCACTCGCACGGATAGAACGAATTCTCTCGAGCAATTCTTTGAAATAATCCTTTCCGAGACGAGTGCCATTTTTTAGCAATTCATCATCCATGGCGAAGCCCTTGATAATGTAGTCTCGAAGTACACTTGTTGCCCAACGACGAAAGTGTGTGGCTTGCTTGGAATTCACTCGATAACCGACTGAAATAATAGCATCCAGATTGTAAAAATTGACTTCGTATGTTTTTCCATCACTGGCAGTTGTCCGGAAATTCCGGATAACTGTTTTTTCGCTCAACTCAGCTAATTTAAATATATTTTGCAAATGTTCGCTAATAGTTCGAATATCTACGCCAAATAGTTCAGCCATCATTTTTTGGCTCAACCATACTGTTTCATCATAAATATATACTTCCATATTTACCCCGCCTTCTGGAGAATTGTATAGAAGAAATTGGGAAAATTGTAATGATTCATCAGACATACAATATTGTTATTTCATTATGTTTAGTTTCTTCAAAAACCCTTGCATCTCCTCCTCCAACTTTCTCAACTCTGGATCAATCTTTTTAATCTCTTCAATCGTTGCTTGTATATCAACTTCTTCCTCTTCTTCAAAAGTATCTACATAACGAGTGATATTGAGATTATAATCATTTTCTTTTATTTCATCAGGTTGCACAAGACGAGAAAACTTTTCAATCTCTTTTCGATTCTTATATGTATCTACAATTTTATCAGCATGTTTTTCTTCCAAAATATTTTGCGCCTTTGCATTTGTGAATTCTTTTGACGCTTCGATGAATAAAATATCTTTTTTCTTTTCATTTGCTCCGCCGACTTCTCGTGATCTATCAATAATAAGAATTGCAACTGGAATACCAGTCGTTTGGAATAATCCAGCAGGAAGTCCTATAACAGCATCAATAATGTTTTCTTCAAGAAGCGCTTGACGGATACGCCCCTCTGCTCCACCACGAAAGAGAACACCATGGGGAACAATAACAGCAATACGACCAGTCTTTGGTTTTGCCGTTTCCACCATGTGTGATACAAACGCATAATCACCCTTATCTTTTGGTGGAATACCACGGAAGAAACGATTGTATTTGTCACCCTCGGCATTTTCCGCGCCCCATTTTTTGAGGGAGAACGGAGGATTACTTACGATCACATCGAATTTCATGAGTTTATCATTCTCTATAAGTTGAGGATTGTTGAGCGTATCACCCCATTCAAGCCGTGCTCCATCTTTTCCGTGAAGAAACATATTCATGCGTGATAGTTGGTATGTACTTCCTGTACTTTCTTGTCCGTAAAGACTATAATTTTTTGAACCCTGTTTTTCTACCTCTTCTCCTGCCAAAAGTAAAAGCCCCGCACTTCCCGCTGCGGGATCGCATATTCTATCTCCATCTTTTGGCATTGCTAGTCGAGCCACGAGAGAAGCAACAGAACGCATAGTAAAAAATTCACCTGCTTTTTTGCCTGCATCAGCACCAAACTTTTCTATCATATACATGTAACTGTTCCCAATTACATCTTCATCAATTTCTGTAAGATCAATCGTATGGAAATCATTAAGCAGATGACGAATCATTTTATTTCTTTGCTGAATTTTTCCTAGTTTTGATTCATCATTAAAAACTACTTGAAAAACGCCTTCAAGCTTTGTCCTGTTAGCTTCCTCAATCCTATGAAACGTTTTATCTATTTCTTCACCAATATTATCTTGTTCTTGAATACTGTATATATAATCAAATGAAGATTTTGGCGGAAGATAAAAACGATCAAGTTTCATTTTTTCTGCGATACGTTTTTCATCATCACCAAATCGGTCTTTGTATTT
>PFPJ01000065.1 GCA_002792995.1 Candidatus Magasanikbacteria bacterium CG_4_10_14_0_2_um_filter_41_10
ATGCACGTGAAGCCTTGATGAGAGGTGTCGACGCGCTCGCAAATACTGTCAAAGTAACACTTGGTCCAAAAGGACGCAATGTTGTGCTTGACCGAGGATATGGGTCACCACTTATTACGAAAGATGGTGTAACTGTTGCAAAAGAAATTGAACTCGAAGACAAAAATGAAAACATCGGTGTGTCACTCGTGAAAGAAGTCGCGAGTCGCACAAACGATGTGGTGGGCGATGGAACGACAACAGCTACCGTGCTTGCACAAGCGATCATCCGAGAAGGAATGAAGAACGTTGCTGCTGGTGCAAACCCAGTCGCCCTCAATCGTGGGCTCCACAAAGCAACGGAAGCTATCGTTACTTATCTCAAAGATCATATTGCAAAACCTGTGGAAGCTGATGAGATCGGCAATGTGGCAGCAATTTCTGCGAATGATAAAGAAATAGGAACAAAAATTGCACAAGCAATGACTGAGGTTGGCAAAGACGGTGTCATCACTGTCGAAGAATCTCATACCTTTGGTATGGAGATCGAGACAGTGAAAGGTATGCGTTTTGATAAAGGATATATTTCTGCATACATGGTCACGAATAGTGAACGCATGGAAGCTGAATATGAGGAACCATATATTCTCATCACAGATAAAAAAGTGTCTTCTGTCGAAGATATTCTTCCCATTTTGGAAAAGATATTAGCAACTGGACGAAAAGAATTGGTTGTGATCGCAGAAGATGTGGATGGACAAGCACTTACCACACTCGTACTCAATAAACTTCGTGGGACATTCAATGTCCTCGCAGTAAAAGCGCCTGGATTTGGTGATCGACGAAAAGAAATGTTGCAAGACATTGCCGTGCTTACCGGAGGAAAAGTGATTACCGAAGACATCGGTCTCAAACTCGAGAGTGTGACTCTCGAAGATCTTGGTCGTGCACGAAAAGTGGTTGCGACAAAAGAATACACAACCGTTGTTGAAGGAAAGGGAGAACAAAGTGCTGTGTCCGAACGTGTTGCGCAAATCAAAAAAAGTATTGATCTCTCTGATTCTGAATTTGACAAAGAAAAACTTCAGGAACGTCTTGCAAAACTTGCTGGTGGTGTGGCAGTGATCCGAGTAGGAGCTGCAACGGAAACAGAAATGAAAGAAGTAAAGCATCGTATCGAAGACGCTATTGGTGCGACAAAGGCAGCTGTTGAAGAAGGTGTTGTCCCTGGTGGTGGCGTTGCGTTGATTCGCGCGATAGTTGCGCTGGATGATATTGGGAATACACTGAGTGATGAAGAATTGCTTGCTGTAAATATCCTCCGTCGAGCACTCGAAGAACCACTTCGCACGATTGCAAAAAATGCTGGATTTGAAGGAGCTGTCGTTGTGGATGAAGTAAAGAAAAATTCTGGAAATTTTGGATTCAATGCTGCAAGTGGTGAATACGAAGATCTTGTGGTGGCGGGTATTATCGATCCTGCAAAGGTTACGCGAACAGCCCTTGAAAATGCAGTATCTATTGCAGGTATGCTGTTGACAACAGAAGCCATCGTGACCGACCTTCCATCAAAAGAAGAACCACAGATGCCAATGGGTGGCATGGGTGGAGGCATGGGAATGATGTAGTGAATCACAACGGTTCATAGATACAAAAATAAAACAAAAAATCACTCTTGATGAGTGATTTTTTGTTGTGTACGTATTGACATGACATGTTTTTTGTGATTACCTTTTGTCATACCTGCACTGGCGTCACTGTCAGTGCCGAACAAGAAGAGGGAGTGTGAGACTATGGCACATCCAGTCACAGGGTTGATTCGGGAGGCCAAGGAAGCCTTCCCCGAGAACCGGGCCATCCGTGGTCTGCACGAGCAACCAAGGGAACTGGCAGAGCTCACTGCCGCGCTTCACCGCGAGGTGGAGAGGTACAGCTTCAAGGCCGGCGCCGTCCTCCAGGCGACGAGCATCGAGCAGCTTCACCCTCAGGCGGAGCGGCTGCAGGTCGCCGAGAACCTGCACCAGCGCGCGGTGGACCTGAAGCGGCGTTGAGCTTCGGCTCGCGCGTTCACTCGAGCAAGAAACGACCGGCGGCTCCCAGCGAGTCGCCGGTCGTTCCACCATTTTTACCATAATCGCATACGGCGGTTTTTATTTTTTTGATTGAATATCATCCCTTTGTCTGCTACTATAGCTACTATGAAATTCAACGTCCTCACCATTTTTCCAGATATGATCGACTCGTATGCGAATGTGAGCATTCTTGGTCGTGGACAGAAAGCGGGCGCTATTGATATTCACAGTATTAATATTAGAAATTTTGCTGAGGATAAACATAGTACCGTGGATAATCCACCCTATGGTGGGGGAGCAGGCATGGTCATGAAACCTGAGCCAATTTATAAAGCACTCAAATCTATTGATGCGATTCCATTTTCAAAAGATGACGGACTTACAAAAGTAAAGAAAATTTTTTCTGGTAAACTTGCACAAAAAAAAAGAACGGTAGTCCTGTCTCCACGTGGAAGACAATTTGATCAGCGCATCGCAGAACAGTGGGCAACGCTCGATGAATTGACTCTTGTTTGTGGGCGATACGAGGGGATTGACCAGCGAGTGATCGATCACATGATCGATGAAGAAATTTCTGTTGGGCCATACGTGCTTGCTGGAGGAGAATTGGGAGCACTTGCGATAGTGGAAGCAGTGTCAAGATTGATCCCTGGTGTCCTTGGCAATATTGAATCGCTTACTGATGAAACACACAATGAAGATATGACGGCTGAGTATCCGCAGTATACCAAACCATCTGATTTTCGTGGGTGGAAAGTGCCGGATATTTTATTGAGCGGGGATCACAAAAAAATAGATGACTGGAGAAAATCTCAATAATTTTTTTAAGGACGTGCTTCTTTGGGCGTATGCGAACACTTGTTATTATCCCGACATACAATGAGAAAGATAATATATCTCTCTTACTACAAAACATTATTGATGATTATCAGGATCGTGTCGATATATTGATTGTCGATGACAATTCTCCTGATGGCACCGCTACCATTGTTTGCACATTTCAACAAACACACACACATATTTTTTTGTTGGAACGACCTGGGAAGCAAGGGCTCGCATCTGCATATATTGATGGATTTCAGTATGCTATTCAGCATGGGTATGATGTCGTTCTTCAGATGGATGCAGATTTGTCTCATGATCCATCATATATTGCACAGTTTCTCGAGAAGATCAAAAAACATGATGTCGTGGTAGGTTCTCGATATATTCAGGAAGGAAAAGTGGCGACATGGTCAATATTTCGTCGCGGGTTGAGTTTTTTTGGAAACTTGTATGCACGGGTGATTCTCGGTATGCGTATCCATGATGTGACGGGAGGTTACAATTGTTGGAAAGTATCAGTCCTGCATGCTATTTCGTTGGATACGATTCAGTCTCAGGGATATAGTTTTCAAGTAGAGCTCAAACATCGTGCGCAACTGCAAGGGTATACAATGACAGAAATTCCTATTGTGTTTGCCGATCGGACATCTGGAAAATCCAAATTTTCAAAATATATATTTTTTGAAGCCATGTGGCGTGTGTGGTGGATGAAGTGGCTCGCAATACAGCGACATCTTTCGAAGAAGAGTTTGAACATACTGTATCTCACCATATTGTTTGTACTTGGTAGTTTTATTTTTTTCTGGCATGTGGGCGTGAATAGTGTGCAGGATTGGGATGAGGGAATTTATTCGCTCATTAGTTATGAAACTTTCACGCATCCATCGCTGACGCTAACCCTCCATGGTGAACCATGGTTTGAAAAACCCCCACTCGGATTTTTTCTTCAAGCTGTTTCTTTTCGTATCTTTGGAGTGAATGAATTTGCTGTTCGTTCCCCCTCTAGCGTGTATCTGTTGTGTACAATATTCGTTGTGTATTTTTTTGGGAAAGCCCTATTCAAAAATACGCATATTGCTTTTGTGAGCGCTCTCTTTGTGATGATGATGCCGTCGCTTCTTTTTGATCACATGGCACGGAGTGGAGATCTCGATAGTGGATTGTTATTGTGTGCTACGCTTTCTCTGTATTTTCTGTATAGATCGGAATATGTTCGATCTTTTTTGTATTGGGCTTCTCTGTTTGCTGGGATAGGGCTTATGATCCGAGGAAGTTCAGCACTCTTTATTCCTATCATTGGGGGAGCGTATTTGTTTTTGACTGGGAGATGGAAACGTATACCATTGAAAGAGTATCTCTGGGCGATATTGCTGTATCTTGCCATCGTGCTTCCGTGGCATATCCAACAATTGATAGTGCATGGTCGTGCATTTTGGGATGTCTATGTCTTGGAACATTTTTTGTCTCGTATTTCGACACCGATTCAAAATCATGCTGGATTGTGGAATCATTATTTTGTATATTTTCATGAGCGGGATGGACTCTTTTTTTCTTTGGCTGTCTGTGCCTTTTTTTATCATACATTCCGTTGGTTTTTTATAAAAAAGAAAGAGGTGCTCCTCATGTTGTTGTGGCTTGTGTTGACACTCGTGCCACTCATGATTATGAAGACAAAATTGTATTGGTATGGAATTACGCTCATCGTCCCGATGGTGTATCTGGTTGTATATATGGGAGTCGATGTATTGGCTCTCATACGTCGACATGTGCATGGTACATATTTTTATCGCAGTGCAATGATATTGTGTGTGCTTATTGCCATGGGATTTTTGAGTTTCTTTGGAAATCAAGCATATCGATTTGTCACTATGCCACGTATTTCTTCTCCACAAAATATGGCAGAAGAATTTGGACGTATTACTGGTGGCAAGAGTCCTATCGTTATTTATCACATAGGACTCTGGATTCGCGGGTCGCTTTTTCCTCAAGCAGATTTTTATTTCATGAAAAAATACGCATACGATGTTTATTCAGTAGATATCTATCATGTGGATTCATTTCTTTTTGATCCACGATATGAGTATTTTTTGACGGATCAGGCAGGGGAGGTCGACCTTCGTTTACTGTCTCATGGGACATATAGATTTCGAGAAGTGAGTCGTGCAGGGGACCTCGTGCTATTGCAGAAAATAGCTTCTGAGGATGATAAAAAGAGTGATGAGTAATACAGGGGAAACGAGTGCAAGTGGAAAAAAACAATGAACCTCCGCAGCGAAGATTCACTGCGGAGGTTAGGGCTCCTTGGTTGTTCCGAGCGATCTGAGGAGGAAGGTGTGAATGACTCGCATGGTCTTCTTCCACCACGTCTCTCGGAACGCGATGTCGATGATGTCCCTGATGATCCCAAGCGGATCGATCTCGTCGTCGACGTCGTCGATGGGGATCTCTTCGAGGAACCCCTCGACGAACTCCGTCGGGTCGAGTCCTCGACGAACCGTCTCGATCTCGTCGGCAGTGAGCTCGATGACGTAGGTGTGTGCCATGGAATGGCGACCTACGTCTTGAGGCTCTTCTTCGCGGTCCACGAACGTGTGTTCCGCGATAGTGACAAACTCGAATCGGTGTGGATCGACGTCGAGTCCCGTCTCTTGATGGAACTTGCGATGCATGGCACTGCGAGCGTCTTCGCCGGGGAAACGGCGTCCGCCCATATACCAGTACCATCCTTTTTGCGGTGGTGCGCTCAGCTTGCTGAGGAACACCGAACGACGTGCTCGGTTGATGATCATCACGTCGACTGTGACGACGATCATCGCTGCCGACGCAAGGGCATATACGACCGCGTCCAAGAGCGGACTCGGGAATTGATGAGCGGGGTCCTCGCGATAGATCTTCGTGTTGCTTCCCATTTTTGGTACCTCCGTGTTTGGGTTTCGCGAACACAAAAAAGTACCACGTTGTGGTGCTCTTGTCAATAGATATATATTTATCCCCACATCTGTGGAAATGTCCCTTCTCTCAGCACTTGACAGGCCTTTTGTTTTCCTATATGATGCGAAGGCACTCAGAAAAAAGTCATTACAACAAAACCATTCTTAAGTCCTCTGTGAGGAAACTGAGAGTCGGAAGAGTAACGAAATTTTGTCCCGATCTTGATCGAGACAAAACGACGTTTCTCTTTTTCTTTTTGAGCTGACTCGATACGAGTTTGGCAGAGGAGAAACTTGATCATTACAATTCAACCAGCAACCAAATAAGTAAGGTTCCCTATGGCACCGTCCCCGGTGTGCATAGGAACAAAAGACGGTATATCTCATACTAGCAGATGATGATATATCGAGTTCACAGTACAAATGTGACAAGAACAAATTGAGTCTATTCAAAACACTCAACTTGATTTTTATACTCTTCTTCGGAAGAGATTACAAATCTTTCATTGAGAGTTTGATCCTGGCTCAGGACGAACGTTGGCGGCGTGTCTAAGGCATGCAAGTCGAGGGATCGGATAGGTGCTTGCATCTATTACGGACCGGCAAACGGGTGAGTAACACATTGGTAACCTACCTCTGAGTCAAGCATAGCCCACCGAAAGGTGGATTAATACTTGATGGTTATGGGGGGACGAAAGTCATTCCCATATAAAGATTTATCGCTCAGAGAGGGGCCTATGTCTGATTAGCTTGTTGGTAGGGTAATGGCCTACCAAGGCTCTGATCAGTAGCAGGCGT
>PFPJ01000048.1 GCA_002792995.1 Candidatus Magasanikbacteria bacterium CG_4_10_14_0_2_um_filter_41_10
TGTTGCTATACTCTATCTCGAAATCTTCCGAGTGTAATATCTACGGCATGATATATCCTTTGTATTGTTTCTTCTGGCAACTCTGCTTTCTTGGCTACAATCTGTACTCGCTCTATCGTCTCGAGCTTGTGCAACATACAAATACTATCTTTTCCCAACCCAGTTTCTTCTTTTGGTAACAGTACTTCATTTACAAACACGTCATCTCCTTTTTGATATGGTTCAATCTTGGCACAGATCACAGTTGGAAGTCCCTGATTTAATGCATCATCCTGAACAACGACAGCTGGACATTCTTGCGTCTTTCCATCTTCAAAAAAAAGAATAATATCTCCTCGGTGAATAGCACCGCAGTACATATTGTCAAAATCAAAAGACATATGAGTGAATTATTGTCTTGATTTTCCAACACGTCGCAATTCCTTTTCCATTTTTTCTACCTCTGCTTGGTGTTTGTGCGTCAAGATACATTTCTCCACAAACTTACTTCGTTGCCCATGCGGAAATGCTTTCCTAAAATAAGCAGCAATGTGTTTGGGGAGCTTGAGCGTCACTCGTTCGATTGTAGACTCAGTTGATTTTCCCATATACATGGATAAAAAAAGTATACACCTAAATAGGTGTACTACCTAGGTGTATTGTGGATAAATAAAAAGAATGTCCCCTCTACATCTTTTCTACTGTTTCTATGCCAAGCAACCGTAATCCTGATATCATTATCTGTCGGACAAGAGATACGAGAGTCAACCGAACGGCACGCACGTCTTCTTCTACAGTGAGCACTGGACATGCAGCATAAAATGCATTGAACGCCTGCGCAAGTTCAAATGTATATTTTGCTATATGAGAAGGATCATATGTTTGCACCGCTCGCTTTGTGACTTCAGGGTACGTTGCAAGCAACAGAAGTAATTTTTTTTCTTCCGAAGTAATTGATGATGGGAGATTAGAAATTGTTTGTTTCTTGTTATTTGTTTCTTGTCCCTTTTCAAGGATACTTGAAATTCGTGCAACAATATATAGAAGGTACGGTCCACTATCCCCTGTCGTCGACACACTTTCCTCCATATCAAAGGCGACATCTTGAGAGACATCTGATTTGAGCATGGCATACTTGAGTGCTGCTGAAGTGATCGTTTCTATTGTTTCTTCTGATATATCATGTTCATCTTCACGCTCCTGAAGAATTTTTTGAATGCCCTTTTGCACAGCTGACAACAGTTCATCACCAGATATGACATTTCCTTTTCTCGAACTCATTTTTTGGTCACCTTTCAATTGAAGGTATCCGCCCACGAGATGATACTCTCTCCCTTTTGTATGAGGCATTACTTGTTCAAGTGCTTTGAAAAGCACATCAAAATATCCAGCCTGTTCTTTCCCGACAACGTGAATCACCTGATATGGATTGAATTCTGTAAAATGCATTTCAGCCAATGCAAGCTCTTTTCCTTCATACGTTGGGTACCCTTTGCTATTCAAAAAAACTCGATCATGCAACTCATACTCACTCCCAGGGAAAATAATGGCTCCGTCACTCTCTTTGAAAATACCTTTTTCTTTTCCTTCCTCTACGAGCTGAACTCCACGTTCGTATGTCTCAGATTCAAAATACATGCGGTCAAAATGACTGCCAAGTTTTTTGTAAATTGTATCAAAATACTCAAGACTCCATCCTCTCCCCGTTTTGTATACATCTTGAATAGAAGGATCATGTTCGTATACCATTTCATTCAATCGAGCAACAGCCTTTTGTGCGTTTTCATCTTCTTCGTAGGCATTTGCACCTCGCGCATAGGCCTTCCCTAGAAATGCAACTTTCTCCGCAAGTGAGGCATCTTTCATCTCTGTCATACTCTTTGCAACATCTGCAAACGACCGTTGTCCGTCGTCTGTAATCTGTAGTCCATACAACACTTTTGCAATATGCATGCCAACGTCCCCCTGATAATTGACCCGCTTCACATCATACCCCGCGTTTTCAAATACACGAACAACAGATTCTCCGGTAATCAGATTTTTCAAATGACCCAGATGAAATATTTTCATTGGATTTGGACAGCCAAACTCAATGAGCACTTGTTTCCCTTTTCCATCGGCATGTGTTCCATAGGCATCACCTTGTTGTGATATTCCATTCAACACATACGACGCGAGCTCGGGTCCATCGAGAAAAAAATTGACATATGGACCAAAGGCTTTTATCTCTTTGACAAGACTTGACTCTCGCAAGTCCTCTTTTGCATACACTTCATTGAGTGTTGCTGCTAATTCAGTCGCCACCTCTGCAGGATTCTTTCCTACTTCCTTTGCCAAAGCAAAACATGGAAACGCAATATCGCCCATGTCAGAATTTGGGGGTGTTGAAAATTCAGCTCTTTCTATCCCCACTGATTTCAAGGCTTCTTCCAATTGTTTATAAATCTGTTGCATCATATCCGTACATCAGGGTTATCCGTTATCCGTAAGTTATTTAATTCGTACAAAATGCCGCTTCCCTTTATTCACCACATCGCCAGCTTTTACTTCCATCTCGTATGAAGAAACAACGTCATCATTTATACGAACACCATTCCCATCAATCGCACGACGTGCGTCTCCTTTGCTCGTAGCAAAGCCAGCTTCGATAAGGACGTCGACAATGTTTGCACTTGTGGGTGCGAGTTCTGGCATGTCATCTGGGACCTGTTTGTTTGAAAATGTGCTGATGAAGTTTGCTTCTGCTTTTTCTGCATCTTCTGCTGAATGATAAAAGCTCACAATTGCCTTGCCAAGCAACATTTTGTAATCACGTGGATTGCCACCATCTTTCATTGCTTTGGTATACTCCTCTACCTCACTCATCGGCACGCGTGTCATGTAGGTAAAGTATGGAATGATCAGATCGTCCGGCACACTCATTATTTTTCCAAACATATCGTCTGGTGCATCAATCAGATTCACAGTATTGCCCCAGCTCGAGCTCATCTTTCGTCCATCAGTCCCTGCAACAAGAGGATTCATAATAATATCTTGTGCTTCCTGACCAAAATGTGATTGGAGTGTTCGTCCTGCGAGAAGATTGAATCGCTGATCAGTCCCACCGAGTTCCACGTCTGCTTCTATCGCAACAGAATCATATCCTTGCATGAGTGGATACAAGACTTCACGAAGGGACACGCGTGTGCCAGCTTCCAGCCGTCGACGAATATTGTCTCGCGAGATAAATTCTGATACAGAAAAAACATTTGCATGTTCCCCTATTTCTTCATAGCTGAGTTTGTTGAGCCATTCAGAATTATGTCGAAATTCTGTTTTTTCAAGATCAAGAATTTTTCCGACTTGTTCTTTGTAACTTTCAAGATTTTTTTCTACATCTTCTCGTGTGAGCATGGGGCGTTCGCTGTCTTTGTCAGATGTATCACCGATCACACCCGTTGCATCGCCAACAATAAAGACAACCTTGTGCCCCAGCTCTTGAAAATCACGGAGTTTGAGAAGTGGGATAGACCGTCCGAGATGCAAATTTGGACTCGTTGGGTCGATGCCAAGCTTCACACGAAGTTCTTTGCCAGACTCAAGTCGCTCGAGCAAATGTTTTCTATCAATGATTTCTTCTACACCGCGTGTGAGGAGTTCTGTAATTTTATCTCTGTCTGTTGAAATAGCCATACGTTATCTTCCAAAAAAATAATACATTGCAAAAAGAACCACAGCAGCATCGAGAATAAGAAAAATCCGAATCAATTCTTTTTTGTTATCACTCATCTTTGACCAGACACCTGTAACATCTTTGACCGTATGCATATTTTCATGATGCAACGGTTTGTTTCCACTCTCTGAAATTTCCTTTGATAGCTGTGAGGCCTTTTCTTTTCCCATCATCTTGATGACTGTCTTGAAAAGTTTCTTTTGCATCTCTGTCATGGTTGTCCCATCCGGTGATATATAGTTATTCAAAAATTGATCCGGATCATCAACAATATCTGGTACACCATCTCCATTACTATCGATGGCAAACATTTTTTTTTGTTCTGGAGTTAGCTCTTGCATATATATCCATTATAGCATCGAGAGTTGTTCTTGTAGAGCGGTGAGTTTTTGTGTAGCATCTTCGAGCTTCTTTTTTTCGATGTTAATGACCGCTTCTGGTGCATTATCGACAAAACTACTATTTGAAAGTTTCTTTTCCAGTTGGGTCACATACGGTGACACATGATCGATTTCTTTTTGGAGACGTGCTTTTTCTGCATCGACATCGATTGCTCCTGCGAGATCAAGATGAATCGTCACACTTCCAACAACAGCCGTGCTCGCTTGTTCTGGTTTTGCACTCTCGTCGCCTGTAATCGTCAGAGACCCGACACGTGCCAATCCTCGAATCAATGTTGCATTCTCATCAAGCATTGCTTGCTCTTCCGCACAAACAATCACAACGGACACTTCTTTTCCTGCCTCAATATTTTTTTCTGCACGGAGTGAACGGATGTTTGTGATGATGTCTTTAAGCTGATAAAAAGATCCGTATGGGTCAAGAACACCAATATCATTTTTTACTTCTTCTTTTGCTGGCCATTTTTCAACCATTAATAAATGTTCTGAACCATATAATTCTTCCCAAATGGCTTCAGTCACGTATGGCATATACGGATGCCACAATTTAAGTAGAGTATTTAAAACATAATTGAGAGTTTCAGTTTTGCCACCTTCAATCTTCGCAATTTCGAGATACCAATCAGCTAGCTCGTTCCAAGTGAAATCTCGCAACTGTTCAGCTGCTGGAGAAAATTGATAACTATCAAGTAATCCACTTACAACATCAACAATGTGATTCACTTTCATCAGTATATACTGATCAGACAATGTTTTTGCTTTTGGTAATGATACCTCGCGAACAAGTGTTAATTGTTCATTGTTTATTGTTAATTGTATAAATCGCGAAATATTCCAAAGCTTATTCGCAAAATTTCTATACGACCCAATTTTTTCTTCAGAAAGTTTACTATCATTTCCCGGTGATGAACCTACCATGAGTGACAAACGAACTGCGTCTGTCCCAAACTTTTCTGATACATCGAGTGGATCAATAATGTTGTCGAGTGACTTACTCATTTTTCTCCCTTGTTCATCACGAACAAGTCCATGCAGATAGACGGTCTTGAATGGAATTTCTCCACGCAAACTCGTGGTCATGAGAATCATACGAACAACCCAAAATGTCAGGATGTCGTAGCCTGTTTCAATCACACTCGTTGGGTGATAATTCTTTTGATCTTCGCTCTCGCCTTCTACCGGACCAAGTGGTGAAAAGCTAAACATCCCCGCACTAAACCACGTATCGAGTGTATCGGGGTCTTGCTCCCAACCATCTCCTTCTGGCGGCTCTACACCAACATACACTTCTTCTGTTTTGTGAATTGGTTGCTTAACTTCATTTTCACGAATCCAATTTTCATCTAAAACATTTCGATCTTTAAGTTCCTGTATTAAAGATGTTCCAATCTGAATGTTCGGACTTCCAGCGCTTTGCACATGATCAGGCAGCTTCCACTCACGCGTAAGCATATAAAAAGCTTGAATTGTTTCAACTCCAATTTTTTTTAAGAAGGAATTAAGTTCAAAATGAGTTGATTGATGAGGCCCCCCCAATTCTCTTTTGTACCACGCGGGCACACGATGTCCGTACCAAATCTGACGAGACAGACACCAATCGAGTAAATTATCTACCCAATTAAAATATTGTTTTTCAAATCGTTCTGGAAGAATAGCAATTTGTTTTGTCCTAACAACATGTTGCAATAGCTGTTGCAAAGTAACTTCTTCTCCACTTTGTATACCTTCAATTTTTGAATTTTGAATTTTGAATTTTGAATTTACGTTAACCCACCACTGCTTCATGATCTGTGGCTCAATCAGTCCACCACCACGACTATTCGTTGCTGTGCTATGGATATAGTCTTCGTCAATTTTTACAAGCAGTCCTTTTTCTTTCAACTTTTCAACAATCTTTGGTCGAGCTTCGAGAATATGCATGCCAGCAAATTCTTCCGCAATAGGAAGAAGATTCCCGTTGAAATCAATAACTTGTTCTTTTTCAAGGTGATGACGTTCTGCAATAAAAAAGTCTGTTGCATCATGCCACGGCGTAATAGTCATAACACCTGTTCCAAACTCTGGATCCACCGAAGCATCTTTGATAATCGTTGCGGTGACTTTTCCATTGATCCATTCACATTCAAATGTGTCTCCATGCGTATACTTTGCATAGCGTTCATCGTCTGGATGCATGACGACATATTTGTCACCAAACTTTGTTTCTGGTCGAGACGTTCCAATCACAAA
>PFPJ01000069.1 GCA_002792995.1 Candidatus Magasanikbacteria bacterium CG_4_10_14_0_2_um_filter_41_10
CCCGACGTACGCATCGTGAAGATTTTTTTCATATCGATAAAAAATAGCACGCGGTGTAAAGAGTGATGACCAACATTCACGTACTTTTTCAAGCACATGTTCTCGCGTTGTATTGAGAAATGTATCCAGCTCCCCTGCCCAGCTTGCAATACTGCTATCTTCTGCCGTTGCACTAGAACGGACTGCAACAAACTCAGCCCCAAGTTCATCAAACGCTGAAAGAATTTCTGATGCAATATCTTCTGGCATCGCAGTATCGTGAATAGCATCACGCAGGACATTGCTCGCCCGATCGACGCTATTGATATCATTCGCATCTACTTCTGCGATACGTGCTTCTATTTCTGCGTTGAGTCCAGTTTCTTCTATAAATCTATCGAATGCTGTTGCAAGGACAACAAAACCAGGTGGAACTGGAATACCAGCATTAGTCATTTCACCGAGTGACGCGCCTTTTCCGCCGGCGATGTCGACGTTGTCTTTTGTGATTTGTTTGAATGGGTGGAGGTATTTCATAAGGTTAGATATATATCAGTGTAATAGAGACACTTGACAAATGCAAGATGTTTTGCTAGGGTAATCTGTCTTGGCTAGATGAGACAGTATGCTTTTCTTAGCAGAATTCTTTCCCAAGCACCGCGCACATTACAATATGGCTCCGTGGGTTCCGTATGAGTATTTGAGTATCTCGAATGTTCGTATGGACCCACGGATTGGCTAGCACTCGCTCGCCTGTCCACTCACACCCACACGCCGCCAGGGTCCCTTGGGCGGTTTCGAAAGTAGGAGGACTCATGTCCACGCACATCGCCTTCGTTCGACACGGCAACCACGTGAACAACGTCCTGACCCAAGAGGCACGCGCCGATGCGATCCAGCTCGGCAAAGACCTCCGCAACGCCGGCTTCCTGATCGAGGACTGCGTCAGTTCGCCGCTCGGCCGCACGGTCGAAACCGGGCTCTGCATCATGCAGGGCAACGGAGAGGTCAAGCTCATGGAGACGAACTGCGACCTGGGCGACATCAGCTCGGACAGGAAACTCCCGACGGACTTCATGTCCAGGTGGAAGATGCTCTCGCAGGAGAAGTTCGGAGACACGAGCGACGTGAACCTGGCCAAGACGATGTTCATGTTCGACGAGTTCCATGACCAGATGCTTCGTCGGGCGAAGGAAGGGGCGAGCGTGCTGCGCAACTTGAACGTCGCCCGCCCGTACGCGACCATCCTCGTCGTGTCGCACGCCATCGCCAGGATGGAGATTTCCCTCCGCGAACTCCGCGGGGAGAAGAGCGTCCTCAACATCCCCGAGGACGAGATCTTCGGCAAGGGCGGATGCGCCATTGTCGAGATGGACTGCGGGAAGGTGCTGAACGTCTGGCGCGTTGTCAAGAGCTAGCCAGGCCAGCGCCGACATCAGGATGGCGGCACGGAAACGCACCTCGCGTTCTCCGTGCCGCCGCCTGTCATTGATTTACTTCTTGAAATAATTTCGAGAGATGAATTAATGAAGAAAAAAGAACCACGTTATACGTGGTTCTTTTTTTCAATAATGTGTACTTTTCCACTATCTGCATCCACTTCAACCATATCTCCATCTTTCAATACATGTGTTGCAATCTTTGTTCCGATGATACAGGGCTTCCCCAATTCTCTTGAAATAATCGCTGCATGACACACAATACCTCCCTGATTTGTCACGATTGCTCCTGCCTTTTTCATGGCAGGAACAATTTCAGGAATTGTCATTTCGGATACAAGAATATCTCCGACGTTCATTTTTTGTATATCGTCGATGACATTTACAATTTTCACAATACCAATTGCTTTTCCAAGTACTGCTGTTTGACCACTAAATTCTTTTATATTCTCATCAATGTGTTTTTCTTTTTCAGAAAGATGTACGCGTGACAAAAGATCTTCTGCCTCTTGTCCTATGATAAACCGAGAATTGTCTTTCCCAATTGCAAGCATACTTGCACGATATCGTTCATTCAACACATGTTCATCATAGATACCGAACGTAATGGCAGGAACAATTTCGTCTGGGAGAAAATACCGAGCCTGATTCCAAGAAAGATGCAATCGTCGCCCTATTTCTTTCAAAAACTGATCACACGCATACCAGCCCAAATATTGAACTTCTTTACTATATGCTTTTTGAAAACTAATATCCTTTGCGACACGAAAAATTTCTGCGTGTTTGTCATCACATTGTAATTTTTTTAACAAAACTTCTTGATCATGTTGTATGCGAGAAAAACGATCTGCATCCTGTGCAAGCATTTCATTAATATTTTCATGTTGCAGTGCGTGGATATGAGAAAGTACTTCTTCAGCAGAGGTACCAGGTCCTTCTATCCCATACGTAAGATATTTGTACTTTTGAACATGTGATTCAATTTCAGGATCATGTGCAACAAATTTGCGTCCCTTATCTTTCGTTTGTTTTGCAAGCAAAAGAATATTTCGCTCAGCATCGCTGGCGGCAGTTCCTTTTGTGGGTGTCAGAAGAAGTGAAAAAAGGACACCTGGATTTTCATCGATCATCATCTTCTTACATTGCTTTTCTAAATACTCCAAAAGATACTCAGTCAGTGCTGCGCGCTCACCCATTTCCATTGTCCAGGCAATTGCACGAATAGCCTGCAGCTCGACTTCAAGAGGCCTGTATGTTTGATACCAATCACTAAGCCATTCATCGCTAACAGCTGAAATGTCTGTTTGCAAGAGTTGTTCAGCGTGGTCGGTAAGAGGTGGAGCAAGAGTATTGTCTGAATATTCATGAAGTGTATCCAAATATTCTGGATGATCTAAAAAAATTTCAAGATTTTTTTGTTGCATGTCTTCCCACGCTTTTTTTGGATAGCACATGCGAATTCTGCCTTGTTTGTAAAGGTGAATTGATGTAGGAGTACTGACAAAACGCCATGGTTCGTAGTGGCGACTCATAAAAGCAATCGATGGCTCAAGAGCCATAGGTCCGTACTGAAAAAGATCTTCTAGTACAAACCAATCTGTTTGTAGTATTTCGTCATTCGTCATATTTTTTTCACTACTCCGTTTACCGCATCCACTTCGACAAGATCTCCATCTTTCAATACTTTCGTAGCAATCTCTGTCGCTATGATACAAGGCTTTTTCATTTCTCTTGCAACTATTGCTGCGTGGCAAAGTGTACCTCCCTCGTCAGTTACAAACGCAGCTGCCTTTTTCATGGCTGGCAGATATGATGGCTGTGTCATGGATGCAACAAGAATAGATCCTTCAGTCACTTTTGAGATATCTTGTTTTGTGAGGACAATCACAACAGTACCTTGTACTTTTCCTGGAAATGCCGTCCGACCTGTGATTTCTTTCATATTTTTCTGCTTTTCTTCTGTTTCAAAACCTAATTCCTTTGCCTTTTGTGTAGCTTCTACTCCTATATAGGAGCTTTCTTTTTTATCTTTTTCTAAGAGATACAAGAAAGATGTAGATCTCTCACGCAATGTTTGCTCATCAGGCAGCACTTTTCCACGCAAAAAAAATGCTTCAAATTCTTGACTCGTGATGTTTATTGCGGCATCTACGGCAATATCATATTCTCTCTCAATAACAGCAGATGCTTTTGGAATGAATTCTTCTTCACCACGTTTGTATAGTGTCTCGGTCAGTACGCGAAGTTTGATTGCATATTCAGAAAATGCGTCACGTTCCTTTTCTGGTAACACATTCACAAAATCTATCGCATCCATACTCGGATACACAAGTGGAATGAGTTCTATATAGTATTTGAAAAAAACCAAAATGTCTTTTGGCTGAAGTTTTGCAACAGGTGTTTCAATCAATTCTATGTACGCACTTCGTAATGACTGCACTGTTTGTACATTACTTTCAAAAACGTTAGGATCCATTTTCTTTTGGAGATATGATCGCGAAACGCGTTCGCGCTCGTCTTCGTCTACCCCAAACCAAAAGACACCATCTTTTATATAAAATGCTATGGTCGAAAATCTATCGCCGAGGAGCTGCTCGATATCATGCGTCAAAAAATATTCCATCACAGAGGACATACCGAGGAGTGTGTAGTCTCGTGGATGAAAGTCTAGCTTGTTCATAGCTTTTTTACTATGCCTTTCGAAGCATCGACTTCAACAATATCACCATCTTTGAAAATTTTTGTCGCAATCTTCGTTCCGATAACGCACGGAATGCCAAGCTCTCGAGAAACAATCGCTGCGTGACTTGTGACACCTCCCTGCTCTGTCACAATAGCACACGCCTTTTTCATGGCAGGCACGATGTCTGGATCAGTTGCAATCGATACAAGTACATCGCCAGGATTCATCTTTGCCATATCTTCTGCTCGGATAATAATTTTCACAGGTCCTTTTCCATATCCAAGACACCCTGTTTCACCCTTCAATTCTGTGATAGTCCCATCAACTTCTTGCTCGACAGCCTTTTCTAGGGCAGTTGCCGCGTCTCCAATATACACATGGCTATATTCTTCTTCTGCATAGTACACGCAGTGTTTTGTTCGCTCCAAAAGTTCTTCTGAGCTATACTCATTTTTGAGAAGCATCTTTTCAATATCTCGAACAGTAGCAAATCGAACCTGCATTTCTGTAAGATATTTTCGTTTTGCAATTTCTTTCAAAATTGCAGACATATGATGCACCGCAAAAATTTGTGCGTAGCGCCGATAGATTTTTGTCACCATGAATTCTCCGTATGCATAGAGAATATTTTTCCACTTTTCTTCTATGTCTAGATGTTTTATCAGTGCATCACGCTCTTCTTTTGCATGGACAAATGACGCATCTTGTTTTTTCAAAATGTCGCTTGGGTTTTCTCCTGTTGCAAAAATATCGACGAGTTGCTGAATATAATCGTCAATCGTGTATTCGCCAGTAACCCACAAATGTTTTGTATAATAGTATGTTTCAGTGTGTTTTTTCAGCATGTCTAACATGTCAGTATTTTTTTCTAGTTCATTTTTTATATCTAGAATGTTCCCTTGTTTAAATGTTTCAACAAGAGCATCGCTCTTTTCAATTGCAATCGCGATAGCGAGCAGTTCTTCTTGCTCAAGAATAATCAATGATTTATTGACCGGCTGGGTCAAAGTAACACAATACTCATTTACTTTTTCTTCTGGAACATTTTTTGTCCTTAGATATTCTTTTACTTTCTTTGTCAGATTTCCATGAAACATATCCACGCACACAGGAATCCATGCCCATTCATAATAGGCGCTATGAATTTTTTGATGCGTTTCATAGTAATACCACAATGCTTCATTCGTTAACACATTCAAATTTGTTTGTGGAATTGTTTTGCAAAATGTTCGAAGTTTGTCTGAATCAATACAAATGTTTTTATTTACGTCATCTGCAAACCCATCTTCATGCAATATTTTTTCTGCTGCGACTTCTGCAACCTCATAGGCATCTCGCTCGCCAAAGTAAAACCACAGATTGTACCCCTCATATCGACAAAGTAATTTTTTGTAAGGGCGACCAACATGTTTTTTGAAATAACTCACAAATCCCTCTAGCCAAATCGTGGAAAAAAAGAGATCACAATTTGGGATATTTTCTCCAAGCATCCAAGGATCTTCTTCGTATAAAAAGTCTGGCTTTGTTTTCATAGAATTATTTCGTCACTTCCTTCCACACCTTCCCCAATGACTTTACAAGATCTTCGCTATTATAAAATGTTCCAACATCTTTATAGAGTTTGTCGCCAGCAAGACCATTCAAATATGTGCCAGCGAGTGCAGCAGTCAGATTGTCATTCGTGGCTGCAAGCGCGCCGATGATGCCAGCGAGGACGTCACCTGTCCCCCCTTTTGTCATACCAACATTGCCTGTTTCATTTGCATACAATTCTTTTCCATCAGAAATGTAATCTGTTTTCCCTTTCAGCACAACAACGCCACCAAAACTCTTTGCCGCGTTTTGTGTGGCTTCTGCATTCGGTATCATTTTGAATACTTCTTCAAACTCTCGTGAGTGTGGCGTGACAATACAATTGTTGTGCAGACAATCTGAATTGACATGCCAGAGTGCCGTCGCATCGACGACAAATTTTTTGTCTGGATGCTTTTTCAAAAGTTCATGGACAAACTCCCGATTTTCTTCGATCACTTCCTCACCCGATCCATTCGTCGTCTCCATGCCTGGTCCGATGATGATGCTGTCAACGAGCTGTATCGTTTTTTCGAGTTCACCTGGCTTT
>PFPJ01000075.1 GCA_002792995.1 Candidatus Magasanikbacteria bacterium CG_4_10_14_0_2_um_filter_41_10
TGGCAAGATTGCCTTTTTTGAGATTCGCGATGGCTCTGGATTTACCCAGGCAGTCGTGGCACAAGACAGTGTTGCAGACGATGTTTGGCAAACAGCTGTTGGGGCTTCGCAAGAGACTTCTGTGCGACTCACCGGGACGGTCTCTGCTCATCCAAAAAAAGAAGGAGTGTACGAACTGCAAGTATCGACTCTTACTGTTGTAGGAACGTCAGAAGAATATCCAATCGGGAACAAAGAACATGGCCCAGATTTTCTCATGAATCATCGCCACCTGTGGCTCCGTAGTAAAAAACAATGGGCAATTTTGCGTATTCGAGATACGGTACAGCGCGCCATCATGAATTACATGCACGAACAAACATTCGTACGGACTGATTCTCCAATTTTTACCCCAAATGCGTGTGAAGGCACGACAGATCTTTTTCCTGTGCCATATTTTGATCTGGGCGAAGCATATTTGTCACAGTCCGGTCAGCTGTATATCGAAGCTGCAATTGCGAGTGTGGGACGATGTTATGATTTTGGGCCAGTATTCCGTGCAGAAAAATCTGTCACAAAACGCCATCTTACAGAATTTTGGATGATGGATGCAGAAGCAGCATTTGTCGAGCATGATGAAAACATGAATATTCAGCAAGGATTGGTAAAATATATTGTCAGTGCTTGTTTGAAAGAATGTACAGAAGAATTTGTTATTCTCGAACGAGATACTGCACCACTTCAGAAACTTCTTGAATTATCATTTGAACGACTCGAATATGATGACGCTATTGTTCGTCTCAATGAACTTGGGTCAGATATAAAACATGGTGAAGATCTGGGTAATGATGATGAAGGACTTCTTACTCAAAACAGCGATGTCCCAGTTTTCATTCACAAATGGCCAAAAAACATCAAGCCATTTTATATGAAGATAGATCCAAAAAATCCAGCGCGTGTGTTTAACAACGATTTGATTGGTATCGAAGGATCTGGAGAAATTATTGGTGGATCACAGCGTGAAGATGATTATGATTTGTTGCTTGAAAGAATCAAAGCCGATGGCCTGAGTCCAGAAGAGTACGAATGGTATCTTGATCTCAGAAAATATGGCAGTGTGCCACATTCTGGATTTGGTATTGGACTCGAGCGCATGGTCAGATGGATGTCTGGCACAGAACATATCCGTGAATGTATCCCATTCCCACGATTGGTGAATAGAATAAAGCCGTAGTAGTACGTTTCTCCTCCTTACCAAGGAGGAGAGCAAGAGGAGGTTTTCTTAGCAAGAAAAAGGAGGGGATATGACAAAGTTGTATAATAAACAAGAGTATACAAAGAAGCGGAGAAAATTGAGAAGAGAGATGCCAAAAGGAGAAAAATTATTGTGGCATCATCTGAAGAGTAATCAGCTTGGGTACAAATTTAGGAGGCAATATGGCATAGGTCCGTACACAGTAGATTTCTATTGCCCAAAGTTGAAATTGTGTATTGAAGTTGACGGATTGAGTCATGCTGGCGAAGATGCAGAAGAACATGATAAGAGAAGAGATGCGTATATGACCTCGATTGGCATTATGATAAAGCGGTATACTGGTGGACAGATGTGGAATGATTTGGATAGTGTGAAGCAGGATATTTACAACACGTGTGTAAAATTAGATAAAAAGATTGTTCCTTCGAAATAACCTCCCCTGACCCCTCCTTGGTAAGGAGGGGAACGTATAAAGAATGTCTGGTAGAAAAGAGAAATGCCCGCCGTTCGATTTCTCTACTAGGCGGGCTGGGTCGCGCGTTCATCATCCGATGAACCTTGCGAGCTGGCTTTGCCAGCGTTCGAGTATGGGGCGCTCGTACGTGGCCCAGATCAATCGCCGGAGGTCCGGCAGGACGCGTGCAAGCGCGATACTGGTGTCGCCGTAGGCGATGTAGCCAGCCAGCATTGCTAGCTGAACGCGTGGGAACGTGACGAAGCTGAGGATCTGCCTCATTGGTACTCCTTGTCGTCGGGGTAAGGTGTATGGTACAGGACCTGTGGATATTGGCAAGCGAATTTTTATTATAGATATGTCTAGAAAAACAAGAAAAAAAAAGAAACCCGTATTTCCAACAGAAATACCACAAGAATTTTTTGATAGGCTGACAGAAATGTTTGGTGAATCTTTGTCATCTGAATTGCAACAAACGTTTATCGACCGACCAACAACGTTTCGGGTGAATACGTTTCGCGCGAAGCCAAAGGATGTGCTCGGTGTATTGAAAGAGAACGATTTTGTTCTCGATGAAGTGTCGTTGTTGCCAGACACATACATTTTGCGAAATAAAGAAAAGAGAGATATTTGTGATCTAGACATATACACTGATGCAAATATTTATCTTCAGAGTGTTGCAAGTATGATTCCACCTGTTGTATTGGGTCCGGAGCGATTTGATCGCGTGCTGGATCTGACGGCGGCTCCTGGGAGCAAGACAAGCCAGATTGCTATTATGATGAAACAACAGGGCGAACTCGTTGCAAACGATAAAAACAAAATTCGTTTTTTCAAACTCAAACACAACATGGAACAGCAGGGTGTGATAGACGAGACAAAAAAGGAATGGGCATGTACGCTTCGCATGGAACCTGGCACGGTGCTCGCACAAGAATATGATGCGTATTTTGACAAAATTCTTCTCGATGCACCGTGTAGTTCAGAAGCACGATTTGTTGTGGGGAATCCAAAAACATTTGGGTATTGGAAAGAGAGAAAAATAAAAGAAATGGCATACACACAGAGAGAATTGTTACTCTCTGCATGGAAATCACTGAAGCCAGGTGGCACGATGGTCTACAGTACTTGTACGTATGCGCCAGAAGAAAATGAATTACAAATAGATAGACTGCTGGATCGATTTGATGATGTGATGGTACTTCCTGTGGAATTGCCAGATATCGATCGATTGCCAATCATGAAAGAATGGCGAGGAAAGACAATGTCACCAGAAGTACAGAATTGTTTTCGTGTGAAACCAACAAAAGATATTGAAGGATTTTTTATTGCAAAGTTGCAGAAGAAGTAAGAGCGTTAGGTGTTAGAGCCTTAGAGTTTTAGACTATGTTATGGAAGAAATTATTATTGGAGGAATTTACAAACATTATCGTCGGGGAGGGGAGTATGAGGTAATAGGATTTGCTCGTCATTCTGAGACGCTCGAAGAACTTGTTGTCTACAAGCCACTCTATGACACGTCAGAGTTTCAAGAAGGAACGCTCTGGGTGAGGCCAAAAGAAATGTTTCTCAAAGAGGTGGAAGTTGATGGGGAGAAGGTGAAGCGGTTTCAATATCAGAGATAAAAAAACGAGCTTGGAGCTCGTTTTTTTATCTTATTCAGTTTCTTTCCCTTTCTCAATTTTTTGGAACTTTTTGTAAGCTATTTCAGTTTCTTTTAAGTCATCCTCTAATTGTGCTTTTTGTATTTTTCTTTCCATTTGTGTTTCTTCATTCTTTTTATTACCGTCGTTGACTTTTTTTGTTCTTGCTTTGTAGGTATCTTGTAATCGAGATATTATGGTTCGAAGGTCTTCAAGAGAGGATACTTTTCCCTCTAGAGTATCTGTGTCCTTACTAGGTATGCCAAAAATTTTTTTTATTTTTCCTAATATTTTTTGTTGTTCAGCAATCATTTTAGATTTTTCTTCGTTTAGTTTTTCTACTATCTCATCTATTTTATCCATAGCCGTTCCTTCTTCCACTTCCTGGAAGGAAAAACTCAATTCATCGAAATCTTGCAGGGAGAGGTTCGCTGATTTTAGGCGGCCCCTCCAATTTTCTGTTTGGCTATATAGGCTCTCTGGACCGTTCAGTTTTTTACTTTTATCTAACCATTCTGCTAATGACATTTGTTGATCTGATTCTATTTCGAGCCATTTTTCTATTCTTTCCCATTCTTTGGGATCGGAAGTGTCCCAATTTTCTAGTGTAGTCTTTTTTTCTGCTATCTTTTCTTCTAATTTTTCTCGTACTTGTTCATATTCTTTGAAGAGACTATCTATCCTTTTTTCTATTATCGGGTTAATTTTTCTCTCTGGAATACCATTTCCCCAATTTTGATTAGAGACTTCAATTAATTGTTGGGCTATTCGTTCAGCATGTCCAGCTTCTTCTTTTGTTCCAAATTGAATTTGGTATGCTAAATATCTATTTACTATTTCTGCTTTTCCTATATCAGCTACGCCTTGGAATATACGCGCAGCTGATTTTCTGTTTTTCCCTTTTTCTACTGTTTTTAAGAAAGAATTTTTTTCTACTTCATCTATTTCAGATGTTTGTTCCTCTCTTGGTTCAGTACTTGGGATTTCTGTTGATTTTGACATACTATTAAGATTATTTTGATTTAAAGACTTAAAAATATTGTATTAGTTTCTACCCATTTGCAATACACGTATTGTATGTATTGATATCTACGTTGTATTGATTGACTAGTTGTTCGGTTGTCCCAATGAGCGCATTATATTCTGCGATAAGAACATTGTATGCATCTACTTTTTGTTTGTAGATATCTCCATTTTTGGGTTCATAGGTATCGAGCTCTTGTTTTTTGTCTGTGAGCTGTGTTTGCAACTGTTTGAGAGTATTTTGATTTGTCGTTATATTTTGTTTTGTCTGTTCACTAGGCAGTGGACACACTGGCATCGGATGACCAAAGACTTGGACCGCCAGCCACATTTCTCGTCCTTCAAACATACCTTTGCCAACAGCAACACCGATTTCTGTATACTCAGGTTTGAGAATATTGGCCCGATGTCCCGGACTATTCATCCACGCAGCTACCAAATCAGCATCACTTGAAAAGTCGCCAAGGGCGAGATTTTCTCCTGTCAGTTTGTATGTATAGCCCGCCTCATCAACCCAGTCTGACGGTTCCTTTCCCTGAGGACTCACATGTGCAAAGTATTGTTTTGCAAACATGTCTTGCAACTTTGCCGTTGCCGCCGTGGTGAGCTTGGCATTGAGAGCCAGATCGCCTTGACTTTGGGCTTTTCGTTCTGCATTTGTCCGTGCTAGGACACCTGACACAGTCAGTGTCCCTATGGGCGTTGGAGATTGGTGTGTGAGTGGTGGTGGGACATTGATTTCCTTTTTGGTTGTTTCGATTGTTTCTTGCGCAAAGGCAGGCGTGGTTTCTGTCTCATGTGATGTCGGCGGGGTGACTTCTTGAGCTGGTACTGTCGTTTTGGTTGTCTGAGCAAGTGTTTTTGCCGGTTCTGGGCTGTTTTCAGTGGTTTTTGGTGCACTATATCGGGCGAGTTCTTCTATATCGACGTCGACAAGGGCTTCTTGGAGAGAAAGGCGAAACACAAATATGGCACCAATTGTGAGGCCTAAGAGGAGGATCATGGAGAAAAGTCGTTTCATAAAGGGCTTGCATCAAAGGGCAAGGATTGCTACAATAGTGAAGCGTATACGCTATAAAAAAGTGCTTGGTATAGGGAAATATTCTTTACTAAGTATACGAAAAAAATACTATTTATTCAAGTCTATGAAACTCAGAACACACACGTGCGGAGAATTGAAAAAAACACATGTAGGAGAGACGGTCACCTTGTCCGGGTGGGTACACAAACGCAGAGACCTTGGTGGGCTCTTATTTGTGGATCTTCGGGATCGCTATGGGTTGACGCAAGTCGTGTTCCATCCAGACACACTGTCAGATTTTTCTGTGGCAGAAAGTTTGAAATACGAATATATCATCACAGTGACAGGAGACGTCGTCGCGCGAGATGAAAAAACAATCAATACCGATTTGGTAACAGGGGAGATTGAAATTCATGCAACAGATCTCAAGATTCAATCTACGGCAAAGCCAATGCCATTTGAAATTTTTGACACACAAAAAGGCGAAGAAGATGAGGATCTTCGATTGAGATATCGTTTTCTTGAGCTTCGTCGTGAACGACTGCGAGAAAACGTGATCTTTCGAAATAAGATGGAACAACATATTCACAAGTACATGCAAGAAAGAGATTTTTTGCATATCGCGACTCCCATTTTGACCGTTAGTTCTCCAGAAGGTGCGCGAGATTTTCTTGTACCAAGTCGTATTCATCCTGGAAAATTTTACGCACTGCCACAAGCGCCACAACAATACAAACAATTGCTCATGGTGGCAGGATTTGATCGGTATTATCAGATAGCGCCATGTATGCGTGATGAAGATCCACGAGCAGATCGTTCCCCAGGAGAATTTTATCAGCTCGATTGCG
>PFPJ01000008.1:0-2601 GCA_002792995.1 Candidatus Magasanikbacteria bacterium CG_4_10_14_0_2_um_filter_41_10
TGTTTGTTAGACAGTCAGGTAGATTGTACTCAGCCTGGATTATCTTGCCCATCTGGAAAGACCTGTGATTTGGCTACAAAAACGTGTGTATAAAATTGGGCGATAAATACGTAATACATGAATTTCCGTATTAAAAAAGTTTTTTCTTTTCTCGTCATTCTCTTTTTTTGTATTCCGAGTATTGTTTACGCAAAACAAACTGTTTCTGATGCTCCGACTGCACTCAATACCGTCGCAGATAGAGTAGGTGTCGATAAAACAAGCATACCTGTATACGTCGGGACTATTGTCAACGCTGTCCTCTTGTTGGTTGGAATTATTTTCTTTATCCTCATGTTTTACGCAGGATTCCGTTGGATGACGGCACGAGGGGAAGAAGAAAAAATTGGAAAGGCAAGGAAAACACTTATTGGAGCCACTATTGGACTTGTTGTGATTATTTCATCGTATGCATTGACCAATTTTATCACCACTCGTATTCTTGAAGGAAAACCAAATGAGGGCGGAAGTATAAATTTTGAAAATACTGACTTTACAAATGTTGGATGTTGCTTTGACAAAGTGCGTGGTCCCAGTGGTTCTCTCGAAGTGGGTGCGACGACATGGGCATGGCGTATTACGACGCAAGGGGATTGTAAGGATACTGGGGAGAAAGCTAGCTCTATCGATGAATTGTATGGTCCTGGAACATGGAAATTTCAAGCTGTGGATTCGAAGCAACAATGTGAGGCTCTCTGGAATACATTTTGTGAATCAACAAGTTGTTATGATCTTGGGTTTTAATCGTGTATACTACTAGTTGTTAGCATATCAGTATGAAACATCGTTTTTTCAATACATCCCTCATCGCCGGAATTTCATCCTTCCTTGCGTTTCCTGTATATGCCCAAGGAAGTCTCAAAGATGCTGGGAAAAATCTTGGTATTACTGCCCAAAGAGCAGGGACGACCGAGGCAAATGTGAGTACTGTTGTTGGGACGGTTATCAATGCCGCACTGACACTGGTTGGATTGATTTTTCTTATTCTCATGGTCTATGCTGGATATCTTTGGATGACGGCGCGTGGAGAAAGTGAACCAGTGGATAAGGCCAAAAAAATTATTGCAGGATCTCTTATTGGACTGGTTGTTGTGCTCAGTGCATATGCTATTACTATCTTTGTTACCCAAGGATTTACACAGTAATTTTTTATGATCAAACGTCTCATTGTTTTTTCTGTCTCACTCGCCTTCTTTTTAGGCGTAGTGTCAAATGCGTATGCCATTGACCTCGGGGGCAACTATATTAAAAATGCAGCCACGAAAGCAGGGTATGCCGAAAATACGACAGATACCACATTTGCAGAAACACTCGGTGTCGTGGTGCAGACAGCGCTTTCTTTTGTCGGTATTATCTTTCTTTCTCTGATGGTCTATGCAGGATTTTTGTGGATGACTGCACGTGGAGAGACGGACCAAGTCGACAAAGCCAAAAAAATTATTATTCAGTCAATGATCGGTCTTATCATTACTGTGGGGGCATACAGTATTACGGCGTTTATTGTCCCTATTATTCTCACGCGCACAGCGAAATAATATCTGTATATATGAGACATGCTTTTGTTCGGTTTGGTGTTCTCATGAACATTGTCATACTAGGATGTTTTTTTTCTTTGTCGGCATCTCCTGCCTACGCACAGACGCTGAGTAGCGATATTCTCAAACAAGTCGGGAGTGCTGGGGACAAAGCAGGGTATGCAACATCGTCGACGTCAACTCCTGCAGTGTTTTTTGCATCATTGATCACGGTCCTCCTCAGTTTTGTAGGGGTGCTGTTTCTTGTGCTTCTTGTGTATGCTGGATATGTTCGGTTGACTTCGCATGGTGATGAAGATCGTGTAAAAAAATCTACCAAAACGTTGGTGGCGGCATTGCTTGGGTTGACTATCGTGCTCCTTGCGTATGGCATTACGAGATTTATCGTTCCACGTGTATACAATGCGACAACGTATGATCCGAAGTACGATATAAACAACCAAGCTCCGAATACAACATATCAAAAAAGTATTGATATAAAACTGTTTTAGGCTCCTATGAAACGATATTTTTTCTCATTTTTCTTTTTAGCGATTGTTGCGATGGTATTTCCTCAGCATGCATATGCTGGTGGCGCAACCCAAGATCAGTTTTATATTCAGGGACAAGTAAATTATAATAACACTGAAGTAAACAAACAAACACAGGCATTCACGGGATCACAAGGGGCCAATCTTGGGAGAGTAAAGGATACGAGAGAGGTGATTGCGTCTCTTATCCAATCATTTCTTGTTGTGCTTGGAACGCTCTTTTTGGTATATATGGTCTATGCAGGATATTTGATCCTTACTTCAGCAGGCATTGATGAACGAGTCGAAAAAGGAAAAAATATTTTGCGGAATGCCATCATTGGACTTGCTATTGTTCTTTTTTCATACGCAGGGACGTGGTTTATTCGATGGCTTTTTGTTGCGACTGGTGATCAGACATACAAAGATTGCGTTCCCTATTCAACGGATGTAAATGGTGACCCTCTGGATGCAAGCGGTAATCTTATTAGTGATCCAAAAAATGGGTGTTAAAGCAT
>PFPJ01000008.1:2622-5289 GCA_002792995.1 Candidatus Magasanikbacteria bacterium CG_4_10_14_0_2_um_filter_41_10
TCCCTCTACGTTGACTTAGGCAGGATGATAGGATATCCTGTTTTTGTTATAAAGATACTGAAGACATTGTTTTCGTTCTATGAATTTTTCTTATACACCGCCTATTGATGTGTCGATTATTATTCCTGCACGGAATGAGGAGAATTTTTTGCCCGCCTGTCTGACAGCGATCAGTGCAATGCATACAAAGAAGCGTGTCGAAGTGATTGTTGTAGACAATGGATCTACGGATCGCACAAAAAGTATAGCTGAATCGTATGGCGTGAACGTGCTTGCGGAAATGACTCCCGGTGTCGGGAGAGCACGTGCACGAGGCACTGCTGTCGCCCAGGGGACCTATGTGTTGCATATTGATGCCGATACCCAGCTTCCTCCTGAGTACATTGATGAAGCACTCCACCGATTTGAAGCTGACACAACGTTGGTATGTCTCGGAGGCAGAGTCCGATGGTATGATGCAGGCAAGGTATATAACGGTGTATGTACTGCTACGCATATTCTTTTTGTTCCTCTTGTTCGAGTCATTTCACGAGGAGCTCTTGGTCCGATAGGAAATAATATGATGTTTACGCGAGATGCCTATGAACGAACCACTGGTTTTGATCCTGACCTCTTTTTTGGAGAAGATGCTGATATTGCGAGGAAACTACATAGGTTTGGGACTATTCGTCTTGATTTGTCTCTTCTCTGTGCTACTTCCTCTCGTCGATTTCGTAGTTTCAAGAATAGTATTACTCATATTGTGAATACCACGTTCCTTTGTCTCGGTTTTCAGGCTCCCTATAATCACCTTTCCAAACATACGTGGAGAAGGAAGAAAAGCCTTCTTCCCATTGACAAATAGCCTAGTCATGCTTATACTAGCAGGACTCTTTTTTTGACCAGTATTTTTTATGAAACAATTATTGAAGAATTTTGCCCTTATTTTCGTAGTGTTATTTATTGCAGCAGGACTTTGGGGATATACAGCATATGGGACAGTGAAGCCAGAAGTTGTTGGCGTGAATAGGCTGGTAAGTGAAATCAAAACTGATGCCGTCACGAAAATCGAAGTGCAGGGAAGTACCATTCTTGCAACCCTCAATAATCCAGAGGAAATGAAACTTCAAGTGAGAAAAGAATCTGGGCAACCTTTTTCTGAGCTGATGCAGACCTATGGTGTGACGCCAGAAGATCTCGCAAAGATAGGAGATGTCCAAGTAAAAGAACAAACAGGATTTCTTTTTTGGGTGAGTATTTTAGCACCGTATCTTCTTCCGTTACTCTTGCTCGTCGGCTTGCTCTTTTTCATGACACGTCAAGTGAGTGGCATGAATAACAAGGCTATGGGATTTGGGCAGAGTAGTGCGCGACAAGCAAAACCAGATGATAAAGAAAAAAAGACGTTTGATGATGTCGCAGGTGCAGTAGAAGCAAAAGAAGAATTGGCAGAAATAGTAGACTTTCTCAAAGATCCGAAAAAATTTGCTGACATGGGGGCAAAAATTCCAAAAGGTGTTCTCCTCATGGGGGCTCCTGGGACAGGAAAAACGCTTCTCGCAAAAGCCGTTGCGGGTGAAGCGGGAGTTCCATTCTTTCATATTTCTGGTTCTGAATTTGTTGAGATGTTTGTCGGAGTTGGCGCATCCCGTGTTCGAGATTTATTTAGTAAAGCAAAAAAAGAAGCACCAGCTATTATTTTTGTAGATGAAATTGATGCTGTGGGTCGGAAGCGTGGGTCGGGTCTTGGTGGATCTCATGATGAACGTGAACAAACACTGAATCAGATTCTTGTTGAGATGGATGGGTTTGACCCAAACATTGGTGTCATCGTCATGGCGGCAACCAATCGACCTGATGTATTGGATTCTGCATTGTTGCGACCAGGTCGGTTTGATCGACGGGTGACGATTAGTAAGCCAGATATCAAGGATCGCGAAGCTATCCTCACTGTGCATGCTGCCAATAAGCCATTTGAAAAAGATGTTGATCTCAAAAATTTGGCTGAACGAACACCTGGATTTACTGGAGCAGACTTGGCAAATTTGTTGAATGAAGCAGCGATTTTTGCTGTGCGAAAAGGAAAGAAAATCATCACCCAAGATGATGTTCTCGAAAGTATTGAAAAAGTGTTGCTCGGTCCACAAAAACGATCAAAAGTCATGAGCAAAAAAGAAAGAGAAATGACAGCATATCATGAAGCCGGACACGCTATTGTGGGACATTTTCTCGAGTATGCCGATGCTGTGCGAAAAGTTTCGATTATTGGGCGAGGTATGGCAGGTGGATATACATTATCCATGCCATCAGAAGAGGTCAGTTACAAAACAATTGCGATGTTCAAAGATGAAATGGCAATGGCCATGGGTGGTTTTGTGGCAGAACGCATGATTTATGGACATGATTCTCTGAGTACTGGACCGAGTAGCGATCTGAAGAGTGCGACACAGTCTGCAAAGGCTATGGTGCTTCGGTATGGTATGAGTGATAAGCTTGGCCCTCGAGATTTTGGACAAAATGAAGAAATGATCTTTTTGGCGCAAGAAATTCATGAACAAAAAAATTATAGTGAAAAAACTGCTGAATTGATCGATGCAGAAATTAGTTCGCTTCTCACTGAAGCACGAGAACGAGCCGAACAGCTCCTGACTGAAAAACGAGAGAAGATGGATGTGCTTGTAAAGCACC
>PFPJ01000008.1:5410-5779 GCA_002792995.1 Candidatus Magasanikbacteria bacterium CG_4_10_14_0_2_um_filter_41_10
TTTATGTCGTGCACAGTTGCTCAAAAAAAGGATTAAAGAAGCAGTTGGAGATGGCCAATAAAGACGGCGTTAAATATACTTTGATTTTAGGACAAAAAGAAGTTATTGATGGAACAATTATTGTTCGCGAGATGGAAGGCGGAGCGCAAGAGATAGTTGACTTCAATAAAACAGTTCAAGAGATGAGAAAAAAAATAATTTTGCAGTAGCAGATTAATGAAAAATATTATATTTTTTAAAGAAAGCGAGGTGAAACCATGGGACAAGAAGTAAAAAGAAAAAAAGGAGAAACCTTTGAAGGCATGATGAGGCGTTTTTCGAGACGGGTTCAGCAAAGCGGAAAATTATTGCAAGCCAGAAAAATAAGAT
>PFPJ01000008.1:5842-6196 GCA_002792995.1 Candidatus Magasanikbacteria bacterium CG_4_10_14_0_2_um_filter_41_10
CAAAGAAAAGAGAATATTTGAAAAAAATTGGGAAATTGAAAGACGAAGATACAAAAAATAAATATACGCGAAGATGAGAACAAAAATAGAAAAAGATTTTATTGAGGCGCGCAAAGAAAAAAACGAAACCATGGTTTCCGTCCTTGGTATGTTAAAGGCGGCTATTTTGAATAGTGAAATAGCGGCAAGGCCGAAAGAATTTGGAGAAGATGATATTCTGAAAGTCATAGGAAGCGAAGTTAGAAAACACAAAGATTCAATTGGAGAATATACCAAGGGCGGCCGAGAAGATTTGGCTTTGAAAGAAAGACAAGAAATGGAAATTTTAATGAAATATCTTCCGGCTCAAATGAC
>PFPJ01000040.1 GCA_002792995.1 Candidatus Magasanikbacteria bacterium CG_4_10_14_0_2_um_filter_41_10
CCAATCAACACACCAGACTTTGCGACGGCATATGGAAGCCCGAGCACACCGGCACCAATAGTCCCACTGAGCATGAGTGCAATGCCTTCAAATAAGGTAATGCGAGGTCGGAAAATACCTTGATGCATTGTGAGGTCACTGAGTGACTCTGGTTTTTTTCTACGAAAAAACATGCTAGATCGCGACAAGAGTAATAAGGAGAAGAATCAATCCAAGTGTTTGTACCGTCACATGATGATGCTGATATTTGATCTCCCAAAAAATATTCAACAAGAGTGCGATCGTAAAGAATCCAATAAAGAAGAAAAAGATACCATTCGTCACATTGAACAAATTTGTAATGGATGAAAGCATAGACTTCGAGGCTGTATATTGTTCTACAGGTGTGAGCCCCACCTTTGGCACGTGTTGCCAACGCAGTGCCTCACTCATCACACTGCCATCCGCAAGCGTGATGCGCAGTTCTGGCACAAGCACTGCCTTGAAATACTCGGAAACTGGTTGTTCTATTATGAGAGATCCAGTCCGGACACCATAACTTCCTGTTTCCTTCGTAAGAGGAATAATGTCGCCCCCAATCATCACAGTGGCAGAACGAAATGGAATATTGATACTTGCATACGCGACAATGCGAAACTGCGTATCATCTATGTTTTCATATCGAGCAAAAGACCGTGTCTGATCAATAGGACTGGTATCTCCCAATTGTTCACTTTGTGGAAGATCGTTTTCAGACGTCTGGGTAAGTACTCCTGCAGGATCAACTAATGCAGGACCCTCGTCAATAAGCGTTGGTTTGAGTTGTTCTTCTTTTGTCCCCAGCACATCACCAAATGTGGTACTCGAAACAATAACCGTTTCTGTTGTATTTTCTTCAATAACAACAGGTGAAGAATCTTGTGATTCAATGGGTGCTTGAACTGCTATTTGTATCTCACTCCCATTTTTTTCTGTGCCAAAATGCTGGGCAACATAGACCACAGGAACACCATCATACATACCCGCCGCAAGACCTATGCCGGTTTCTTCATAATCAGGATCAATAAGATTGGCAAGATGCGTTGGACTATTCACCCACGCATTCACAAGCACGCGAGGATCTGAAAATCCAATCGCTAAATTTTCCCCTGCTGTACTATATGCGTAATCAGCATCATCTAGCCACGATGCAAGCCCTGTTCCATCTGGCCCAATATGCGCAAAATATGCCTTATTCGCCATGTCAGTTGCCTTGTGTTGCGATGACGCATAGAGTTGTGGTGCTTGTGTGAGTGGTACGATTCCATTTGCAATACGAACGTCATTTGTCAATGTATAGAGCGTTGCTTGTTGTGCTGCCAACACATCGGGGATCACATACACTTCGACAGGGACAAGCAACACAAACGCCACAACAATAGCTTTCATGACAAGAAAAAAAACGCTATACAAAACAGCCCGCTTTGTATGGAGAAAATGCGGGTGATAATTATTTCCCGCGTGTGGTATAAAAAAATGCTTGAGTGATGACATACAAGAATACGAGTAGTATACCAATAAAAAAGAACAGCGACCAGCGCTGTTCTTTTTTCTGTTTGCTTAGAGTGTATCGACGAGCATTCCTGCTAATCCAATGTAATTCTCTGGCGTCAATGACCCAAGAAACTGACGGTCTTTTACTGAGATATCGAGTGTTGTAATGAAACTTCTCAGCGTTGCCATATCGATATATTCTCCACGACTAAACGCTTTTACTTTTTCATAGGCATCTTTTTCTCCGTACTTTCGCAATACTGTTTGCACGGCTTCTGTGAGTACTTCGGGGTGTGCCTGCAGTTCTTGTGAGAGAACTGATTGATTTGGCGTAATCGTTGCCATTCCTTTTGCCACACTCTTCACAGCAAGGAGTGCATGGGCGAGCGCAATGCCTTGATTGCGAATGATGGTACTGCCACTCAGATCTCGTTGCATTCTTGATACAGGAAGATGTGACGCAAGTGTCGTGAACATACCCTGTGAAATTGCAATATTCCCTTCTGCATTTTCAAAATGAATCGGATTTACTTTGTGTGGCATCGTACTCGATCCAACATGATCTTTCGAGACAATTTGGTGAAAGATACCACGACTAATATACATCCACATATCTCGAGAGAGATCCAGAAGAATCATATTAATGCGAGATATGGCATGATAGCTTTCAACAAGAGAATCATATGAATTCACTTGTGTGGTCAACAACAATTGTTCCAGTCCAAACTGTTTCAACAATGTTTTGTGAAATGCAATCCAATCAACATCACGAGACAATACCCTATGTGCAGCAAATGTTCCTGTTGCACCACTACACTTTGCTTCAAGTGTCACTTCTTTGAGCAATGTTATTTGTTTTTTGAGTCGATCCACAAACACGGCGACTTCCTTCCCCACGGTGGTAGGGGTGGCAGGCTGACCATGTGTAAGAGCAAGCATCGGTGTTGCCTTATATGTTTCAGCAAACATAGTAAGAGAAGCAATCACAGTGTCGAGCGCTGGCGCAAATACATCGGACAATGAATCTTTCCACAATGATAGATACGCAATGTTATTTATATCTTCTGATGTCAGTCCTATATGAATGAAAGGAATGGCATGTGACAATCCGAGTGCCTGCAACCGCTCTTGCAAAAAGAATTCAACAGCTTTGACATCATGATGAATCCGTCCTTCAATATCTTTGATTCGTACCGCATCATCCAAAGAACATAATCGAGAGAGTGTATGTAATTGTTCTTTTTCTATCACAGAAAAAGGTGGCAATGATGTAAACGATGTTTCTTCAGAGAGTGCGATGAGGTACGCAATTTCAACACGTACTCTGGCACGAATAAGAGCGTATTCGGAATGATACTCAGACAGCACGCGTGTCTGAGAGCCATACCGTCCATCAATAGGAGAAATGGCTGTTAATTCTTTTTCTTTATTTTCTGATGAAACCGAAGTCAACATGACTGTTTCAGATCTTTTTGGACCAAAGGACACAATGCCGACAGGACAGCCAACTTCTTTTTCTATAAAAGAAAGATATGCTTGCACCGCAGGATCAAATCCGCTCACATCTGTTGGCATAGACCCTGTGTACACCTGTTTCCAACCGGACAATGTGGTATACACTGGTTTTGCATTTCTCATGGCATCAAGACTCGCCGGCATCTCACGTACAATTTTTCCATCAATATAATACGCAATACACACCTGAATATCATCAAAACCATTCAACACATCAAGTTTTGTAATCGCTATTTCTGTGAGTGGATGAAGCCGTACACTTTGTCGGACTTGGACAAGATCGAGCCACCCTATACGTCGAGCTCTGCCAGTCGTTGTTCCATATTCTTGTCCCACTTCTCGAATACGATCTCCTGTGGCATCGGTCAGTTCTGTAACAAAGGGACTTGTACCAACACGACTGACGTATGCTTTTACAACTCCGACAATACGTTTTGGGGCATTGATACCCAAGCCACTCCCAACCTCCGCGTGTGCTGCGACATTGTTGGAGCTCGTCGTGTGTGGATACAATCCATGATCGGGATCAAGTGACATCCCCTGCGCACCTTCAAACAAAATATGCTTTCCTTCCTTATATGCGTCTGATAATTCTATTTCTGTATCATGTATATATGTTCGCAATTGTTTTCCATATGCCAAATATGTTTCTATGATATCTGTTTTTGACAATGTGAATGTTTGATGAAACACATTGGTAATCATACCAACGTTGAAATCGTATGCCTTTTCTAACTTTTCTCGAAACATATCTGACTCGAGTAAGTCACCCATACGAATCCCATGGCGATACATTTTATCAGCATAGACTGGCGCGATGCCACGCTTCGTACTTCCAGCACCCAACGCTGCCTGATATCCAGAGAGTGCTTCATCCATGGCAATGTGATAAGGCATAATGACATGTGCACGTTCGCTGATGGAAAGACGCAGTGGTTTTCCATTCTTTGTAATCTCTGCAATTTCTTCGAGCAACACTTTTGGATCTATGACAACACCATTTCCTATAATAGAATGGATGTGTTCTGACACAACACCAGAAGGAAGTAAATGAAGTTTGTACGTTTTATCTTCGACGACAATTGTATGCCCCGCATTATTTCCCCCATGAAAACGAACAACATACTGCGCATCTTTTGCTAGCACGTCTGTAATTTTTCCTTTCCCCTCATCTCCCCATTGCGCACCGACAATTACGGTTGTTTGTGTATTCATAAAAAAATAACATTATGTCAGAGGACTTACATCATGGACCCCACTCTCTCGTGAACCAGCATTGGTGATGCGGACAAAGGTGACATTCTCTTGTAGTTCTGCAATCGTGTGCGAATTGGTATAACTCATACCTGAGCGAACACCACCCACCAATTGGAACACGATATCACTCACCTGTCCTTTGTATGGCACGATCGATTCTACGCCTTCTGGCACCACTTTTGAAAGATCCTTTTTTTCTTGTCCTTTTTGTTGTCGTTTTTGTGCTTGCGTAAAGCTCGCACTTCCACGCGAAATTTTGAATTTTTTGTCACCTTTTGTCATCACCACACCAGGACTTTCTTCCGTCCCTGCAAACATGCTCCCGATCATCACACTATCCGCTCCCGCACCAATAGCTTTGACAATGTCGCCAGATGTTTTGATACCACCATCGGCAATAACAGGCACCCCATATTTTTTTGCCACTTTGGCGACTTCACTCACGGCTGTCAGCTGTGGCATACCACAGCCCGTGACCAGACGAGTAATACAAATAGATCCTGGGCCAACACCAACTTTGAGCGCATCAACACCTGCTTCACACAAATCCTGCGCAGCTTGTGCCGTTGCGATGTTTCCAGCGATAAGTGGTGTACCAGGCACAGCATTTCTAAGGATGGCAATTGCATCGATCATGAGATCCGAATGTCCATGTGCGATATCTATCACGAGCACATCAACGCCAGCTCCTACCAGTGCCTTCGCACGCTCGACAAAATCATCATGAACACCGACAGCGGCGCCAACAATAAGTTGTCCATCTGCATCGAGATTTGCATCTGGATAATCAATACTGAGTTTCATATCATCGCTCGTGATCAGACCGACGATGGTATTTTCTTCATTGACGAGTGGCAATTTTTCTATTTTATGGTGTGCAAAAATTGCGCGCGCATCTTCAAATGTTGTGTCTTTATTCCCAACAATAAGTCTTTCTCTCGGTGTCATAATCTGTGACACGCGCGTATCACCATTTGGCGCATACAAAAAATCTCTTCGAGACAATACACCAAGTAATTTTTTATCAGGACTCGCCACAAGTAAACCAGTAATGCCAATATCAGCAACATATTCTTTTGCCTCAGCAACGGTTTTGTCTTGTTCAATCGTGTACGGATCGTCGATAATAAAATTTTGCGCACGTTTTACTTTTTTTACTTCTTCAACATTCTCTTCAATTGTATTAAATCGATGCAAGATGCCAATACCACCAAGTCGCGCCATCGCGATGGCCATATCTGATCCAGTCACAGAATCCATATTTGCCGTGACAATAGGAATATGAATATCTATCTGTTTCGTCAGTTTGGTATGTGTGTGTGCTTCTGATCGAGATGAAAAGGTAGACCGTCTTGGCACGATGAGCACATCATCGTACGTGAGGGCAAAAGGAATCTGCATACGCGTGGTGACATAAAAAAACCACCTCTGTTGGCGGTATATACTAAAAAACTATTGCCTGGTGTCCCCTCCTGTATAGGAACATAGTAAAATCATAGCAAACGTATCGTAGCACGTTTTTTTTTGAGGAGCAAATCATAGACGAATAGAGTTATCCGCAGTGTACTCATAGAAGAAACTACCAAGGAGAAGGAGAAGGCAATGCCAGGATATGCACGATTGTTCCTGATATACGACTACGAAGACTGGGGGATGAAAACAAAAAGCGTCGAAAAAAACCTGCGCTTCCCGCCTCATGCATGTCGTCGGTGGGTCTGTAACGGGACCTCCCATTTCGAGATCACAGACACAAGGTCGTCAGAATCGACCTGTGTGTTGCTCGAACCATGCGACACGAAGACTTGCGGAAACGGACCCGCAAGATACATGGGACGAGAGCACTTGATCCCATGTGCTCGTCGCGTCATCCTCGGCGAAGATGCCACC
>PFPJ01000041.1 GCA_002792995.1 Candidatus Magasanikbacteria bacterium CG_4_10_14_0_2_um_filter_41_10
TATTTGTCACGTACACTTGAGTATGGTAGTTGTAATGAAAACGCTGTTGGGTGTCTTCCATATGTAACCGAAAAAGCTGTTGGTACGGATGAATGGGTTGGAACGAAAGATATCCAAGTACAGAATAAACTTGCTGGTGCTCAGCAGTCGATGTACTTCAATGATCGTATATCAGCTGGTAATGGTTGTCCTGATACGGAAGACGGGTGTTCTTCCTTTATTGGAGCACAGCGGAATAGTACGACTGGTGCGTACATTACTGATGCGACGAAGGCCTATATTCAAGATTTCAATCGTGTACGGAATCTCAAAAAAGCTCCCAACTATTTGGGTTGTTATGATACTGACTTTACACCGACAAGTCCGGAAGTCAATTATCCTGCAACACCATTAGACCTTCCTAAATTAACAAGTGATTTTCGCTGTGATGCCTATGCTTCTGTTTGTTTGCCTGAAGAAGTTGGGTGTGAAGCATACACTCCCGTTGGTGGTGGTGAGACGATCCCAGGTGTTGTTGGAGGCAATTTTTGTCCAGATGCCTGTGTGGGGTATAGCACCTTCCGTCAAGAAGAAACAAAGTTTGAAGCAGGCGAGTATCCACTCTATTTTATTCCAACAAATGGTACTGAGTGTAGTGCCCAACATGCCGGGTGTGATGAATTTACCAATATTAGTGATGCCTCAAAAGGTGGAGAGAAGTTAGAATACTATACGTATATCAAACAATGTGAAGAGCCGACTGGCAACAACAGTAGCGTGTATTATTCATGGGAAGGATCTGAGTCTGCAGGATTTGTATTGCGTGTGCATACGCTTGCAAAAGTAGGAGAGAGAGCTCAATTTATCCCCGCATCATTCCAAGCTGATTTTGTGACATCATCTCCTGCCTATGCAGATGATTCTCTTGCAAACCTTACTGAAAACGATGGACTTTGTAATGAAACATTGTATAATAATGTCATAAATAAAACTCCTGATGTACCACGAGCTGATGATGATTGTAGAGCGCTCTATGATACCAATGGAACTGTGTATTATAGACTCCTCGCAGAGACGGTAACAGTTTCCTCTGCATGTCATCCGATCAGAAAGACAGAATCTCGACTCGTAGCAGCAGATCAAACTATTTCAACACAAAATACCTGTTTGCAAAAAAATGGATACTGGGATGGAACCTCATGTCAACTTTGTTATGGTGGTGGATCGTGGGTCCCAGATGCTGTGGAGACCACAAAGGGATCGTGTGTGTACTATGCGATCGATGCTCCTGGTGAGTCTACATCATGTCCTGCTGTCGCCAATGAATGTCGAGCCTATACAGGGAATGCTGGAAATAATATCAAACCAGTTTTTGAAAGTATTACTGATACGTTTGACCCTATTGGTGATACTGCTGACTCGCTCATCCAAGCAAAAGCATCGTGGACACCATCGTCTTCCGTAAATATCGTGGCAGAATCTCTGCAGGTTTCTTTCAATTCTTTACGTGTCGATGGTGGCGTTAGTGGTGACAAAATTTATCGAGCACTTCCTGCAGCTTCTATAGAAGCTGGGACATCCTACGAACTTACATTTTGGGCTCGTGGTACGGCGCAAACACTCAGTATTTATTTGGAACAGGGGGGCAATCAGTGGTCACTCACGACTGATCCGCTGACCAATGCAAATCTTCCAATCTCTATTTCACAAACGTGGCGTTCATATACGGTTGGTCCTGTAACGTTTCCAGGTGACGCATCGTCTTCACTGCGACTGGTGTTTGATCGTACGGGAAGTCCTCAGCGAGGCGTCTATTTTATTGACAATGTGTCACTCACACGGACGACATCAAATGTGTATTTGCTTCGTGATTCATGGAAAACTCGAGAAGGATACGATGCGCCAGTTGCATGTTTTTCATCACAACAAAATCCAAACGGTCCGTTCCCTGGTGCTGCGCTTGGGTGTGCTGCTTATACAACAAGTCTTGGTCAAAAAGTCAATGCAACTAGTTTTGAACGACTGTGTCGGGAAAAAGCTGTTGGATGCGCACCACTCTGGGATACGTTCAACTCAAATGCGGCATATGCCGAAGTATATAATGCAACATGTTTTAATGGACAGGTAGATGCGAGCGGAGGAATACTCACAACACCTGTTGATGCTGTATCAGAGTGTGCGGTGAAGGTTGATAACAATACATACACCTGCTCGATCCAAAAAGGAAAAAGTGATTGTACCATACTCGGTCCTATTCAGATTCCATCAAATGCGTTTATATACGAGACAGCAGGCATACAGACTGTTTTATTGAAAGAGACTGCTGAAGCAAGTATTCCTCTTGGACAAGAAGGAATGTATGCTATGATCGATGCTTCTAGCGTCTATATTCCTGCAGATACCGCTCTTGATTCTCCACTGTATCTCACAGATACAAAACAATCTCGTTGCGATAAAGAATATCTTGGTTGTCAGATTGTAGGGTTGGAAGAACAACATACGCCAGACAGTGGTACTGCATCATCTTATGTATACAAAAAACAGACAATTTTCAATCTTCCTTCAACATATGTAGGGGAGCAGGGAACATTGTGTACACAAGAGCAGGTCGCCTGTAGTGCGTTTACCACGAGTGATGGATCAACAAATTATTTCAAAGATCCAGGGGTAAATGCCAATAAGCTTTGTGTCTATCAGGAACCTCAACAAAATGATCCAAATGCACCTCAAGGATGGTTCCTCAAATCAGTAGGGCAGTGTAGTCAAAATGATAAGATTCTTTGTGACAGTGATGCTACGTGTGGCGAAGGAAATACCTGCGATAATATTGGCGAGTCAAAGCCTTGTTATCCAAATTATCAAGAGGATCGTGATAGCTATGGTTTGTGGTCCAATGGATCTGATCAGTACGGTGGATATGTAGGAGAATGTCCTGCTACACAAAATTTGTGTACTGAGCTTGTCGATTCGTACGATATTGATACGTCTGGAAAAAATCCTAACGGAAAGCCGTATTATGTGATTTATGATGAACGTGTAACAGCTCCTGCTGATGAATGTAAAGATGGAGCAAGTCTTCGAGAAGGATGTGTCCTTTTTGATAAGACTGATGTCCCAACCAAATCATTTGATACCAATGCGACGTATGATGCCAGTGAAGCAAGGGCAAAGAAAGGAAATATCAATGCTTCTGTCATACCAGTATCTACTTCACAAAATGATGCAAATGTACTCCTGAAAGTGGGGCGTAATCGTGAATGTAGTGAATGGCTTGCGTGTAAATCGTTTGAGCCGATTCAGACAGCTGATGGCAAGCAAACATTTGCTTGTGAAAGTTTTGCTCCCTGTACTGAATTGAGTGCTTCTGGTTCCTGTGCCACATGGACAGCTGACAATGAAATGCGTGATCCAAGCGATTCATATTTGAATATGAAAAAATTCATTAGCCGTAATACTAGTTGGAATGGCTCTGAATATACGGGGTATTCACTCTTTGATACATTTAATCTTGGCGATCTCCAATCTATAAATATTTCAATCAATGATGTAGGAATCACTTCTTCTACTGTCGATACCGCCAATGCATATATTGCGTATGTAATTCCAAATTCATATTTTGATGATAATTCAACAGCTGTAAGATGTAATAGTAACGGTCAGGGTACTGGTGAAATGTGTGGTGTTGACGGTGAAGGACGTTGTATTGGGAAAAAATGTGTGATCCCAGCTGATGGTAGTTTCGATTCCAAAGATATTGACCTTCCTAAAATTGCTATTGCATTAGGAGAAGTCGAATGTAAAGTTCCACCAGAGGTAGATAGTCCTTTCTCATTTGATATTGTATCCACTGAAAAAAGAGATGCACATAGTTTTGCAAAGGATGTCGTCCCTGTTGAACCTTCAGAACAAACACAACTGACTCGTTTTACTTTCTCAAAACGAACAAGTGAAGCAAATGTCTGTCAAGGAGAAGATTGTACATGTAACTATGTCAAAATTTCGTATGGGAGTAGTTTAGTCAAAGATTATTGGGGAGTTGATACGTATCATCAGAATAAATCAAAGTTAGATGTATGGGGAGTATGTACTGGCGCTTCTGAAACAGAAGGTGATTATTGTGATCAAGACAGTGATTGCGTCCAGGGGATGTGTCAAAAAATTGATCGTATAGAGGCATTTGTTGGATCTACTGGACATTGTCTCGAGTACGACAAATCTCGTCCGATCTTTGATACGAATGGTCAAAAAAACTATGCGTGTCTTACATGGTATCCATCCGATAAATCATTTGGGAATATAGATACAGGGAATCTCTATCCTGAAGCTGGATATTATCCTTCTATTGATGCTAAGACAGGCGATAAGGGGATTGCTGGACTAGTTTATTGTACTGATAGTTTTGGAAGAAGTGGAGGAGCGTATGAAGGAAGTTTAACTATCAGCCCACGGTATGGAGGTACTTCTGTGGGACATGGTTCAATTATTGATGTTTCTACTGTTGTGTTAGCAAATCTGTATAATGATATTGCACCATCATCTAACTATGTAAGAGGTGGTGACCCCTCTCATTTGGAAACTGATGGACTTCCTCCATACAATCAATATGAACTTGATGATACTACTTGTACACTACCAATTACAGAAGGTAATATGTTCGTGGAGAATGCAGATGTTAATAATGAAATTCAGTTAGGATTCAAGACACTATATGGCAGACACTACATGCAAACATATCCTGTTTCTTGTAATTTTTCTGGACTTGATACACAGGATTTTGTAGGTTTTGGGCCTGCAGATCTTGATTTGAATCCATATCTTTGGTATGTCTGTGGAACAAAATTCGCAAATCAAGATTTGTCAGGAGAGACCTCTTCTTGTTCTGGTGATTCTGTCACTTCATATACTATAGGGGATGCATTGACATCATTATATAGTTTTGTTTCCTTATTTGCTTGGGATCATATAGATCATAATGCTGTTGTACTCAGAGTAGAAGGGGATTCTACAAGTAGACTATATAATAGTGAACATTTATTTGGATCTGTGCCAATAGGTACTGATACCTACATGATGAGTGCATTGTTACCATATCCATACACAATTGGTCATGATAGTAGAACGCTTGTACACCCTCCACGTTTTGAAAATAATGGTGGACAGCTTACCTTTAAAGTAGAGCAAGAGAATATGACTTTGGACACGCGTTGCCATGCTGCTGGGGGGTGTCCACAAGAAGAAGAAACCCTGGAGATTCGTTCTTCTGAGTCTGAAAAGTATCTAAATCTGGCTGCGTTGGAGTCAGTATATTTTCTCCCTTTACGTACTCCAGGGGGAACGTTAATGTCTACTCCAGCTATTGTCTCCCGTGATCTGGTGATTAATTTTGGTGAAGAATTATACACAAAAACGGGGATTGTTGCCCCAGAAAGTTCAGGTGGATATGCTGAGTTTTCTGATAAAATAAGAATCAATAACGATGTTTCCGTCACTTCATATAAATTACAAAAAGATGAGAATAGTATTTTGCCCTGTAATGGTCTGATATCCTTCTGTGATTATTCTCCAAATAATTATGTATTTTCGAGTCATTTTGATGCAAGCCAATCGATTACGTTCCTTGGAAATTCGTTGTCTGCAGCTTTGCTTCCTAGAAATCAGATTGCTACTAGGTATGTGATGACACATTATGCTTCTTCTGGTCATGTTCCTGACTTTGTAAATAATTCGCCAGATAAAAAATTTGTAGGTGCCACATCATTGGACACCGATCCATTTACCAGTGATTGTGGACATAATAGAGGAAATTTTCTTGCGATTGGTATGGATTTCAATAGTGACGGAGAATTTCTTGGGTATATATCAAGAAATTGCAATGGTGAAAATGAGGAAAGAGCTTTTGGTGTACAAATGGCTGTTGTGGCAACAATGAAAGAGCAGTGCAGCGAATTTATCAGTGTCTATCATGATGCACTCTTGTCAGATAGTACAAATAAAGCATGGACAAATCGTGTTTGGAAAGATAGCAGATTTTCTTTGGCAGTGCAGGCACAAACCTCCCAACAATTTTTACGCAATACGCCGCGATCCCCATTTGGATCA
>PFPJ01000055.1 GCA_002792995.1 Candidatus Magasanikbacteria bacterium CG_4_10_14_0_2_um_filter_41_10
TGGTTCAAGTGGAAATTGTTTTTCCTGACTTTTTGATTGTAAGATTGCTAATCGTGTTTCTAAATCTGGATTCGCAATGTCAGCAATCATCCCCCATTCAAACCGACTGCGCAATCTGTCCTCCAGTGCCGGAATTGCTTTTGGTGGACGATCACTCGTCATGACGACTTGTTTTCCTTGTTGGTGCAATTCATTGAACGTGTGGAAAAATTCTTCTTGTGTTTGTTCTTTTCCCCCGATGAATTGAATGTCATCGATAAGCAACAGATCTACATTGCGATATCGATCTTTGAATTCTTTTGCTTTTCCAGATTTTACTGAACTGACAAATTCATTTGTAAATTTTTCAGAGCTGACGTACAGAATACGTGTGGAAGAATTTCTTGCAATCATTTCATTGCCAATTGCTTGGAGCAAATGAGTTTTTCCAAGTCCTACTCCTCCATAGATAAAGAGCGGGTTGTAGGCTTCTCCAGGCCTATCTGCAACTGCGCGTGCGGCAGCGTGTGCAAGTTCGTTTCCTTTTCCTACTATAAAAGTATCGAAAGAGTATTTTATATTGAGACCAAACTGAGCCCCAAGACTCATCTTTGGATTTGAGTGAATTGGTGTTTCGGGGGTAGACACTGTTGGCACAGCCGAGAGTGTACATTCTTGTTCAGTGATGTTCTTTAGGTTTTCCACTCGGTATTCTATTTTTTTGATTGGTTTCCCTGTAACTTTTTCTATGGTACTGATGATATCTTTGTGATATTTGTTTTCCAACCAACTTTTTGTGAAAGCATTTGGAACACAAATAACCACATGACCAGTGTCATATTTTGCGATACCTGTATGTTTGAACCATGTTGTGAAGTTTGGTTTGGATACTTTAAGTTCAAAATCTGCAAGAACGGTCTGCCAAATTTCGTAATTTGTCATAAAAAGTCGCTAAGAGTATGGTTGTTTGTCCAGTTTAGCACAGATACGTATTTGAAAAAATGGCTTAATATAAACAAAAAGTGCGTAACATGGGGAAAAGGTGTGGATAGTGTGGATATGTACACAAGGAAATGTCTTATGTAATTGTATATATAGATACATAAAAAAAGCTCAAAAGAAGTGTTTCCCTATTGACAGAACAAAGAAAATATCGTATTATTGTGAACATCTAATACAACATCCGAAAATCTGGATGATCCGTTATCAATACTATGCCAAAACGAACATATCAACCAAAAAAACGTAAACGTGCGAAGACCCATGGGTTTCGATCACGTATGGAGGACAAAAATGGGCAAGATGTGCTCAGACGCCGACGTGTGAAAGGAAGAAAAAAGCTCACGGTGAGCGATGAACGCACAGGAAAGCGTACAAAAAAGACACGATAATCCAACAAAAGACCCCAGAAATGGGGTTTTCTGTTATACTATGGGTATCTCGCTATGCTAAAGTCACAACATCGCCTTAGAAAAATGAAAGATATTGAGATTCTCTTCAAAGAGGGGCGTTTTGTTGGTGGGGATCTGGTTACTCTGAAGCTCTGGTGGGTCGATCCAGACAAGTACCCTCGCCGGAAATATACTAAAAATGACCTCAAAATTGGCTTTGTTGTGGGGAAAAAGGTAAGTAAGAGTGCGGTAAAACGTAATAAAATCAAACGCCAGATGCGAGAAGTGGTCCGATTGCTTCTAAAAGACGAAAAGTTGAAGGATGGCGCCATGGTATCGGTGATTGCAAAGCCCTCTGCGCTCGGAGCCTCCTACGTAGACATTGAAACATCACTGCTAGATGTGTTTCGACGGGGCAAGCTACTTGGGTAGCGCACAGACAACAAAAATATGAATATACTTCGTTGGTCAAGAAAACCTGTGCTCTGGCTGATTCGCTTTTATCAGAAATTTCTTTCACCAGATCACAGTTTTTGGGCAAAAAAAAAGAATCCATACGGCTACTGTCAGTATTATCCGACATGTAGTGTGTATGGATACCAAGCGATAGAAAAATATGGGGTGATTCGTGGTGGGTTTAAAGCTGTGTGGCGAGTGCTCAGATGTAATCCGTGGAGTACAGGGGGCGTGGATGAAGTAGATTGACAAATTTTATATTTTCTGTAAAGTGACCGTACCATTTGACGGTCTCTTTTTTTGTGCAGGTGCACGAGAGAGAAGCCCACACGGAGGAAGACTCATGCTGAATCGCATTTCGTTTGCGCTGGTTCTGGTGCTCCTTGCTTCCTGCGGTTCTGCAGAACAGCAGGACACAGCTCACCCGATCCCTTCGGAGGACATGATGATCCTCGTCGGGCACGTGTACTGCCATCCCGTCCTTCGTCAGTGGTGCGAGACCACCCGTCCGTGTGAAGTGTCGTCATTCCCGGGCAACCTCGCGACCATTCTCGGTAGTGACGGCTCTGTCATGCTCGTCACGCCGGGGGGGAATCCGTTTCACTTTCAGCGGGGGGCGTTCAAGCTGCTGGATGGAACTTTCCAGGATGGCAACACTGAACGGGGGGTGTACCAGTGGATTCTTGCGGAGCAAGGAGAGTACCTCCTCGCAGCTGATCCCTGTGCTGCAAGGGTGTACATCGTGCATTTTCCTCTCCCCCCAGAGAAGACGTCTCAGGAAGGTGCCGCCTCACCTCTTGGTGGTTCCGAAGACTCGTCTGACGTTCCACTTCCTGCTGAGTGGGTGCCTGGCACGCTCGAGTGCTTCGACCCTGCGCGCGAATAGTCGCGTTCGTTCTCGCCCACTGCTAGCCTCGGCTGACAGTGGGCGAGGGCATGAATTCACATACACTCGAAAGAGTGTTTTTTTGTATAATTTGTGGAGTAAAAAATATGTGAGGCGTGGATGATGTAAAATAGACTCAACGTTAAAGTACGAAAACTGTTTTATTTTGAGGATCTGTCCATTCTTCAAATACGGCGTTATCAACAATTGTCAGTACTATTTTTTGTATTGTTGCTGTTGCCAGTGAATCATCGTGTATCATGTTTTGTGCTTCACGAAAATTTTCATCGGAAAGTCTTCTTCCTATTGTAATATGTGGAATGAAAGAAAGCTCAAATTCAGCATATTGTTTTGCGATGTGATCTCCATAGGTTGAAAACGTTTTTGAAATTTCTTTTTGGAGTTTGAGAAGTTGTGTATTTTCTTCTGCACGAATCATAATAGACCACCCATTGTCTGTTTTTTTGGTAAAAATACCATGAAACTGTAGGTGCATAGTCGTATAATTTTTACAGAGTTCTTTCAATTCTTTTTTTATGTGTGTTGTTGCTTCTTCTTGGCAGTATGTGTTTGTTTTCAAGCTGATATGCATAGGATATGGTTTGTCATACGTTTCTCGAAATATATCAATCCATCTTGGATAGAGATTTAAATCTACTTGGGCTGTAATATGAAATATTTTTTGCATACTATCACAGGTTAATTTCCACAAGTTTTATTTTATTTGTTTCCCCTTTTACAATTTTTATGTTACTTTTTGACACACCAAATTCCTTGCTGAGCAATTCAATAAGTTTTTTGTTTGCTTCGCCATCAACTGGCGGTGCTGTGAGTTTTACTTTGAGTGTCCCGTCTGGAAGTGTTCCGACGATTTCATTTCGTGAGGAACGTGGGAGGACTTTTATTGTGAGTGTTTTCATAAGTACTTACGGATAACGGATAATTTTGATGTACGGATTCATGTAAATCAGTTGGAAGTGTGTTCCATTCTACAGTACCAATAAAAAAGAAAAAACGCTAGATATACAAAAAACACCGCCGTGTAGAAGGCAGTGTTTTCTTGATGTGCGTTTATTTTTTCTTCTCTTCCAGTACTTGCTCTTTCAACCACTCCATCACTTTTCTATTTTGCATACTTGTCGCAATTGTGTCACGCACTTCTGGTTTCTTCAGATTATCGAGGTATTCTTTTTTTGTTTTGTACATCTCTTCGAGCATCTTGATCTCTGCATCGATCTCTTCATCAGAAATGACAATGTTTTGTTCTACGGCTACTTGGCGAGATACCAGGGCTGCCTTCGCGCGCTTTTCTGCCTGTATTTTGAAATCATTGAAAAGTTCTTCTTCTGTTTTTTTGATATCAGAGAGATATTGTGAGATTTCAATATGATTTTTTTCCAGATCTCGTTGCAATTCGTAGAACATCTTTTGTCGCTCAGCATCTATCAGTACTTCTGGAATTGGTGCAAAGGTCGTTTTTTCAATAATAGCATCCAACATTTCTATTTCTGCTTTTTGTGTCGTTTTTTGTGCTGCTTCATCCAGCATGTTTGTGTGAATGAGCGTTTTGAGTGCGTTGATGCTATCTTGTCCGAGAGTTTTTGCAAGATCGTCAGAAAGTTCTGGCAATTGTCGTTCATATACATCTTTGACAGAAATTTTGAAATCAACTTTTTTGCCTGCAAGATGTTTTTGGTAGTGTGTTTTTGGAAAATCGAGAGAAAATTCTTTTGTATCTCCTTTTTTCAATCCGGCTACTTCTTTGTTGAATCCTGGAATGTAATGATCTTCTGAAAGATAGACTTGGTAGTCTTTTGATTGTCCGCCTTCGACAGGAACGTTGTCGATAAGCATATCCATATCGAGGACCAGTTTATCTGTCCCTGTTGCTTCTCCAGCCTTCACAATTTCTGTTGCGTGCATGCCTCGGAGTGCCTCGAGTGTTTCGTCAATCTTTTTTTCGTCGACAGTAGGTTCTTCTTTTTTTATGGTAATTTTTTTGATATCAGCGAGCTTTACACTTGGCATGAGTGCTACCACTGCCTTGTACTCGATATCGTTTCCTGGTGCGACTTTTTCGACAGTAATTTTTGGCATGCCAATCGTTTCCAGTTTTTCTTCACGGATAGCTTCAAAAAACGTTTTTTTGACAATATCCTCCAACGCTTCTTGCATGATAGCCATTTCACCGAGTTCTTTTTTGACAATATCAAAAGGGGCTTTGCCTTTTCGGAAGCCTTTGATACTTGCTCGTTGTGAAAGACGGACCGCTGCTTTTTGGAGTGGTTCGCTATATGTGTTTGGTGTTACCGTGATTGTGAGTTCTACTTGTGAGTCTTTGAGGTCTTTTTTGGTATATGACATAAGTGGATAGAAATATGCGAAAACGGCTTATAATATAGCGAAAAAAAAGATATTCGTCAAGTCATCGGCATTGACTTTTTGGTCATTTTCGACCATACTCATAAGGCTATTTTATGGACAAACATGTAAAAAAAGTCATTCTTTCTCTCCTCAGCATCGTTATGTTTTTGAAACGTATGCTTGTGGGATTTTTTCAATTGGTTGCAAAAGGATTTTCAAAAATTAATGAAAAGTATGAGCAGACCATAGGTCCTACGTTGTATCAGTGGGCCTATACCCTGCAAAAAAAATTGCGGTGGGTGTCCTTGTTAAAAACAAGTGGACCTCTCGGTTTTTTTGGAAGACGGTCTGTGCTACAGATCGTCTTGTTTTTGATGCTTTTTGTTATCATGATACCGCAAACAAGGCTCTATAGTGCAGAAAAGATTTCAAATATGCCAGGACGAGCAACGCTTCTTTATACACTTGTTGGGTCTGGAGATCAGGATTTTAGTCCAGAAGATCTTATTGTAGAACAAGCCCTTCCTCCGACCAGTGTTGCAGATCAAAATTGGCGTGATGGGTCAATAAGTGCAGATCAAACAGCATCTACAGGGAAAATACCTGTTCAACCTGAGGAAATTTCTTCAATTTCAGTAGGGGGTACGGCTGTGACCAAACCAAGTATTTTGCCAGGAAATCAACTTCCCGTACAGATTGATACCAATAAAACACAGACGACTGGACGAAAGGATATTATTGAATATACCGTAGATTCTGGGGATACCATTGGTGCCATTGCAGAGGCGTTCCATATCAATGTGGAAACAATACTCTGGGCAAATAATCTTACAGCGCGTTCGTATATACGTCCAGGAGATACGTTGAAAATTATGCCAATCAATGGACTTGTGCATACCGTTTCTCGTGGAGATACCGTATCTTCGTTGGCAAATACGTATGATACCGAAGCCAGCGAAATTATAGCTTTCAACGATCTCAAAAAAGATGGTTCAGATATTATTATAGGAGAAACACTCATCATTCCAAATGGCACCAAGCCTGCTCCAAAGAGTACCTATACCGTGCCAGAGAGTCGTCCATATACACCACTCACCAATGTTGCTGCACCTCCTCCATCTGTTGCTGCACCCGCAGGATCTGGATACCTCTGGCCACTCGGCGCACATATCATCACACAATATTATGGTTTGCAACATACAGGAATTGATATTTCTGGTGGTGGAGTTGGTACACCTATCTATGCAGCAAAAGGAGGTACCGTAAAAGTATCACAGTGCGGATATAATGGTGGATATGGATGTTATATAATTCTCGATCACGGCGATGGTGTAAACACTCTCTATGGGCATGCTTCGAAGCTGTACGTGAGTGCGGGCGAAACAGTCACACAGGGGCAGACGATAGCTACGATGGGATCAACAGGACGTTCTACAGGACCTCATCTTCACTTTGAAGTGCGTATCAACGGTGTAAGAAGTAATCCATTGAAGTATATTCGATATTAATAGAGATAATTGAAGAACAAAAAATCACCAATTATGGTGATTTTTTGTTCTACCATTTTGACATCATGACTACTTACAAAGCTCTGACTCTCTGTCATCTTCTACGCAACTTTACTCCGATACTGCAACGCTTCGGCCACATGTGGTGTTTCAATATGTTCATTGCCATCCAGATCTGCAATCGTTCTCGCCAATTTTAAAATGCGATGATAACTTCTCGCTGATAAATGCAATTGTGTCACAGCTTGTTTCATCAGTTCAATAGATTGATCCTGCAACGTACAGTGTTCACGTATTTCTTTATTTTTCATATCCGTATTTGTCATGCAGTGTGTTCCGGCAAATCGTTTGTTTTGAATTTCTCTGGCTTTTTCAACGCGTGCGCGAATTGCATCAGATGACTCTGCCAGCGTATCATCCCGAAGTTTTTCAAATTCTACCCGTGGCACCTCTACATGAAGATCAATTCTGTCGAGCAGTGGGCCACTTATTTTTTTCTGATAATTTGCAATTTGCATAGGCGAGCATGAACAATTTTTATCAGGATCGGTGGCAAATCCGCACGGACATGGATTTTGACTCGCAACGAGGGTGAATCGTGCAGGGAATGTAATCGTCCCTTGCGCACGGGAAATGGTGACAACACCATCTTCGAGTGGTTGGCGGAGATTTTCGAGTACTTGCCGAGGGAATTCTGGAAATTCGTCGAGAAAAAGCACACCACGATGTGCCAGAGATATTTCTCCTGGCCGAGGGAATTTTCCTCCGCCGACGAGTGCTACTCCAGATGCACTGTGATGTGGCGCGCGAAATGGGCGCTCTGTGACGAGTGGACGATCAATGGGAAGCAATCCTGCAACCGAGTAGATCTTTGTTGCATCGATTGCTTCTTCTACCGTCAATCTTGGTAAAATTGAAGGCATGGTTCGAGCGAGCAGTGTTTTGCCAGATCCCGGTGGGCCAGAGAGTAGAATGTTGTGTCCACCGGCAGCTGCAATTTCCATGGCGCGTTTTACGAAGTCTTGTCCTTTTACATACGCCATGTCCATTTCATAATCAGTTTCTTGAATCCATTCATGAACTGGTGATCCTCGAAAAGGAGGAATTTTTTGTTTGTCTGTAATATGTGCAAGCACCTGTCTAAATGTATCTGCCGGCAAGATTTGGATATCCTGAATCAGACTTGCTTCATGTGCATTCACGGCAGGAACAAACAAGTCAGTATAGCCATGATCCCGTGCAAAAATAGCGAGTGGCAAAATGCCATTTGTATGGCGGAGACCGCCATCGAGTGCAAGTTCACCGACAAACAGTGCTTTTGACAGATCTATGTCTTCTCGCTTTTCTGTGGCAACATACATTCCCACTGCCATCGGCAAGTCATACATGCTTCCTTCTTTGCGAACATCTGCTGGTGCAAGATTGATGACAATACGACCGTTGTTTGGAAATTGTAAATTTGTATTTTTCCATGCGGTTCGGATGCGTTCTTTTGCTTCTTGAATGGCTGTATCTGGGAGACCAACAATATTGTATCCAGGCCATGATCCTGCGATGTCCACTTCGACAGTCACAGGCGTGCAGTCGAGTCCTAGGACTGCTGCAGAATGAATTTTTGTAAACATACCCTCCTTATCTTAAAAAATGATACAAAAAGTATAGCACAAAAAAATATCACTAGTGTGATATGTATGTTGAAGAGTGATGTCGAGGACCCCACATGTCACCGAGGTGGTGGACATGCGGGGTACCTCTGTCATGGTGATCAGATCTTGGCGGCTCGTCGCGCACGTTCGATGGACGTGCTGTACGAGGCGTTCTCGATCAGATCAGCAAGAAGACGCGTGTACCTGTCGACCAGCCCTGGTCGTTTCCGCGAATCTGCATCCGCGATCCAGGTGAGGACCTTCAGGACGGCTCGCTCTGCGTTGACGAAGTGCACGATGCACTTCAAGATGGCGGACGCAATGGCCCGCGTGCTTGACGCGTCACTTGCGCTGAAGACGAACCTACGCCCCAAGTTGTTTTCGAAGACGAACGTCGCGGGCAATGGCTCCGCGAGGTTGCTTTGCCTCCGCTTTTCGGGCATCTGGACATCTCCCGTGAAGGAGATCGGGTAGATGTAGTTGAGTGAAGGATGTTCCTCCCCGAACTTGCTCTTGAGGGCTTCGAAGATCGTGAGCGCCGCGCCTTCTCCACTTCCCGTCACTGTCACTGAGGTCAAGGTGCGGACTTCCTTGATCTCGCACGTGATGTTGGTGACCTTTCCCTCTTCCGTCGTCAAGTCTTCCGTGAGAAGACGCATGACGCCGTACTCGACGTAGTCATCTCCCATCGTGTCAACGACGAGGCGTTCCAGCTCGTCTTGTGTCAACATGACTGCCCCTTTTGGTGTGTGGGTTGTGGTTTGAGCATAGGCAGAATATTTTTTGTGTAAAAATACTTTGTCCACACCCAAACACACTTTTTTTCTCAATAAGAAAGAAAAAACCACCGTTCTGGTGGTTTACCTTTACCCACTGCAGAATACAGTAAGTGAAAAAAGGATTTTTGTCAATATGTGAGGGAAAATTTGATTATTCTTCCATCTTTGGTTTTTCGAGGAGCAGTGGTTCCATTTCCACTTCCCCTTCTGTAATTTTTACCACATCTTTTTCTACTTTTCCGAGTTCTTTATATGCAGTATTGTAATGGTTTACGGTCGTTGTCATACTGTTCCCCAATTTTTTCATGTAATCTTCATATGCAAGAATATGTTTGCCAAGTTTTTCTACATTCTTTCGTATTTCTTTTGCTCCTTCCTCGATATTCAGTGCACGCAATCCTTGCAACACTGTTTGGAGATATGCGGCAAATGTTGTTGGAGAAACAATGATAACTTTTTTTTCTCGAAATGCATAATCGATCAAGTTTCGTGTGTTTACTTTCACTGCCCCCACTTCATTCACGAGCAAATCATAATAAATTGCTTCTGATGGAATAAACATGAATGCAAAGTCGAGGGTATTTTCTTTTGGTTTGATATATTTACTTGTTTCGTCTATTCGTTTTTTCAAATCATTTTTAAATTCTTTTTCCAGTTGTTCTTTTTGTTTGTCATCAATGCAGTCAAGAATGCGTTGGTAATTATCCAAAGAAAACTTTGCATCGATAGAGATGTTTCCTTCTTTGGTAAAAATAATTGCATCGACAATATCGCCATCGGGAAAACTATATTGAAGTTGAAATGATGTTGGCGGAAGTATATTTTCCAGCACAAGTTGCAATCCCGCCTCCCCAAGATTTCCTCGTTTTTTTTGATTGGTTAATACTTTTTCTAGATTTCCAAGTTGTTCAGAAAATCCAATCACCTGCTGATTTGTTTTGTCGAGTGTCGTCAATTTTTCTGTAATATCGGCAATCATTTTTGTACTTTGTCCTGTAATTCCTTGCATTATTTTTGTGTTCTGTCCAAATTGATCTTGAATCGTTTTATTCAAATTCAGTTGTGAGTCATTCATGACTTTGTGTGTTTCAGATAATTTCTGATCTACTGTTTTATTGAGTTCCTGAATTTGTTGTTGGAGCATCATGAATAGTTGTTTGTCTTCATCACGATTTTGAGGTTGTGTAGCATTCTGCAGTTTTTTGTACAGAAAAAACATCGCAGCGAGTGTTGCGACGAGAACAATACTGAGAATGATAATAAGCATTTGTTCCATAGAAAAAGAATCCGTTGTTTATTTTTTAAATTTTGAGAAAAGAAATCCTACAATGCCAATGGCAAGGAAACTGGTGATCGCAATAATGAGAGCCAGGACTGTTTGCATAGACTACCAGTATAGCAGGACTCAGGGTGAGAAACAAAATGAGTATACTCTATCTCCAAATAGTTGGAAGCAGAGTGTAATGCTGGAGGGTAACGTGTCCAGCGGCACGGTCGGTTCTGCACCGACAAGCGTCTGTCAAAGGAAGATATGAACGCGTACGAACGTGTCCAGGGACCATCCTCTGTTTTCGATAGGAGCTGCGTGCCTGATCGAGAATGCGATGTCCACAGCGACATGTTTGTTAAAGTGGAGCAACATGTTTGACCCGACGCCATGTGACCATGTGTCGGCATGACCGATTTTGCCCCATCCTTCGCCCTCAATGCCGAGTTCAATGAAATCGGACAGGGTGTACTGAGCTTGGAGGAACCAGTACCCAGACATACTCGGAATCTGGATCTCCACGTCAGACCAGCTCCAGAAGTCTCCGAACTTCACAGATGGACGAAACGCGAGTACCGGTTCTGCGTTGTGGAAGTCCCACGCCATGTCTGACTCGATGTCCAGCCACTGAAGAGGCTTCCATGCTGCACCGAGATAGAGATAGGGGGTAAGCCCACTGGCGAGGTTTGTCGATGGTACGATGTGTACTCGACTGTCGACGTTCGGGGTCAGCTCACTTCCTCCGTGGATTACCATCCTCAGTCGAGGATGGTTGACGAGCTGCTTCGCTTGCACCGGCGTGTTGGTCAGTCCGATGAAAGCGATGATGATCATGACGAGAAAACGGATCATGTATGTATCCCTCTCCACAAGAGAACATGTCCTCCGCCAAGCCCTGTGCTTGACTTCGAACGGACAACTATATATAATATGTGAAGAGTGGTAAATAGCACCACGTGGTGTAGTTTTACACCATAGACGTATATATTTGCTAAAATAAGCAAAAAATGTTATGCACATAGATATTTTAGAAGAACTTGGACTGTCACAAAACGAAGCAAAAATTTATGAATCTCTGATTGAAATTGGTGAAAGTACGATTAGTGAATTATCAAATAGAAGTAAGATTCATCGCCGTAATATCTACGATTCGATGAGTCGTCTTATTGAAAAAGGACTGGTATTTCAGGTCATTGGGCGTGGAGATAATCTGTATAAGCCTGTAGACCCACACAAGCTCATGGAACTCGTTGACGAAAAGCGCACTCGTCTTGAAAAAATCATGCCAGCGCTTATTACCAGCTATGAGCAAAAACCTCATCTTGAGGCAGCGTATATCTATAAAGGTATCGAGGGTTTTAAGAATTACCTTCGTGATATGCTGAGTACAAATGAAGATGCTTATTTTATTGGGGCAAAAGGCGCTTGGTTTGATCCTCGTTTGAAGACGTTTATTGAAGGATTTCTTACTGAAGCAAAGAAACGTGGCATCAAATATCACACGCTATTTGATTACGAAGTTCGTGAAGGTGCAGTGGAAGTGCCCATGGCAGTAAAAAAGCCATTTAAGTACCTCCCAAAAAAGTACTCAACACCGAGTATGGTAGATATTTTTGGGGATCATGTTGTGTCATTTACTGGGGCGGGACTCATGAAGATATCTGATGATATTACGATTTTTGTAAATATTAGTAGACCATTGGCAACAAGTTACAAAACGTGGTTTCAGTTTATGTTTGACATGTGCCCTGAGATTGAGTAAAGTGCCGGTGTTTCATATGAAACAAATGGTCCTGTAGTTCAATGGATAGAACAAGACACTCCTAACGTCTAAATCCAGGTTCGATTCTTGGCGGGGCCACAGTAGAAGTACACTTTTGTTGGAGAAAGTACACAATAATCTATACAAATACACTGTTTAGGACAGTGTATTTTGTTTCACGTAGAACAAACGAGTGTTTCATATGAAACAATTGTAACAAGAAAAGAAAAGTTTTTAAAAAATAAATGTTGTGGCAAATTTTACTACATGCATGCATGTTTCACGTAGAACATTTTTGTAATTTTATGATAGGGGATATTGATAGATTGAAATATAAAATTTTTTATAAACCCTAAAGTAAACAACAGATACATAAAATATTGTACGACACATAAAAAGAGCTATAATAAAGCAAGAAAACAACATTTTACAAAATAAAGTGAATAATAAATGTAAATTTTCTACCATTTGTCCTGTAAGAAAAATGAATGCTACCTAGGTGTCTTTACAAAAAGGCATAAAACAAGTAGGATATCGGTGCCCATGTTGTACATGCGGAAGATGTTTCGTGGGCCTTATTTGATTATATTATTATGTTTTTATGCTTGCTATCGGTATCGTAGGGCTTCCCAATGTTGGAAAATCAACGCTTTTCAACGCATTGACCAAAAGTAAACAAGCAGATGCGCAAAATTATCCGTTTTGTACCATTGAGCCAAATATTGGTATTGTTGAAGTACCTGATGATCGTATTTCTCAACTGACGTCTACGTCTTCTTCACTCAAAGCCGTCCCTACTGCCATTGAATTTGTAGATATCGCCGGACTTGTGAAAGGTGCTTCAGAGGGTGAGGGTCTCGGAAACAAATTTCTTTCGCATATTCGTGATGTCGATGCCATTGTACACGTTGTTCGTGCGTTTCAAGATAGCAATGTGGTGCATGTTCATAACAACGTCGATCCAAAAGATGACGCTGATGTGATCAACCTAGAACTTGTGCTCGCAGATATGCAGGCCGTCTCTTCGAGACATGCAAAAGTGACAAAGGAAGCAAAAGGGGTAAAGGCAAAGGAAAAAGCTGTCGAAATGGACGTACTTCAAAAGTTACTTGACCATTTTGAACAAGGGAAACCAGCTCGCACGCTTGATTTTACTGAAGAGGAGATGGTCATCATGAAAGAATTGCATCTTATTACAATGAAACCAATGATGTACGTTATCAATATCGATGACAGCCAACATATCGATGGAAATGCAAACATTATTGTCGAAGAAGGCGCTACGCATGTATATGTGTCTGCACGAACTGAGGCCGAAATTGCAGAATTGCCTACAGAGGAAGCACGTGAGTTTATGAAAGAACTCTGTATGGATCGATCTGGACTGGATACGATTATTACAGCGGGCTATCAAATTCTTGATCTGGTCACGTATTTTACATCTGGCGTGCAGGAAACGCGCGCGTGGACTATTCACCGAGGGACACCAGCGCAACTCGCTGCCGGTGTTATTCACACCGACTTTATCAAAAAATTTATTAAAGCCGATATCGCCAACTGGCAAGATTTTGTGAATGCAAAAGGATGGAATGGTGTGAAAGAACAAGGCCATATGCAACTTGTTGGCAAAGAATATATTGTTCAAGATGGAGATGTATGTTATTTCCATATTGGAGCATAAAAGTTCTTTCTCTTCGTTCTTAAGTATTGTGTATGAAGATTGCCGTGATTGGTGGTGGCGCAGCTGGGATGATGTGTGCAGCAACAATTCTTGAAGAACATTCCGATATGGAGGTTTTTTTGATTGAAAAAAATAGTTCTCTTGGAAGAAAGGTGATCATTTCAGGTGGAGGACGATGTAATGTAACGACAGGAATTGATGATGTAAAATTGGTGTTGAGTAAATATCCGCGAGGGAACAAATTTTTGCAGTCAGCCATGCATCGTTTTTCACCAAGCAACGTGTATGATTGGTTTGAACAACATGGTGTCCCACTAAAGTGTGAAAAAGATTTGCGTGTGTTTCCTGTTTCGAATAATGGACATGATATCGTTGCTGTATTTGAACGGATTTTTCAACAAGGCAATATACAGATACTTTTTAAACATACATTCAAAGGATTGCGAAAAGAAAAAAAACAATTTGTGGTATCATTTGCAGAACAAGAAGATATTGTTGTTGATACCGTTGTTATGACGCTTGGCGGACAAGCCTATCGGCATACCGGTTCGACAGGAGATGGATATGATGTCCTCGAAACGTTGGGGCATACGATTACTGCCTTGGCGCCAAGTCTCAATTCTTTTCTCACTGCAGAAGCATGGCCAAAAACATTGTCTGGACTTTCTTTTGAACATGCGACGATACACGTAAAAGGTCAGAAAAAATATACATGCACAGGACCTTTTTTGTTTACGCATACGGGGGTGAGTGGTCCTGCTGTGTTTGCACTGTCATCATTGATTGCATTTGAAACATACGATAGACACACACCTCTTGAAATTGAAATCGATGTGTTGGTGGAGATGTCTATGGAAGATATTTTTATTCAGTTGCAATCGTTGCGAGAAGAACATTTACAAAAAACATTTAAAAATACATTGCATCATTTTTTCCCCATGTCCTTGACTGAAAAAGTGTGTAAGAATTTGAACATCTCTTTTGACAAAAAAAATGTGGAAATGAGTAAAAAAGAATTACGCGTGGTCGCAGAATATATAAAACATATTCCACTCAGCATTATTGGTCGAGGAGCAGGCGATGAATTTGTGACCGCAGGCGGAGTCGAAACAACAGAAGTGGATCCAAAAACAATGGAATCGAATGTGTGTGATGGATTATTTTTTGCTGGAGAAATTTTGAATATTGATGGGTTTACCGGAGGATTCAATTTGCAAGCATCGTGGGCGACTGGAAGAGCTGCAGGGTTGGGTGTCGCTTCATAACGTTGTTCCGAGTATTTTTAGAGTAAACACGTACAAACAAAAAAGAGTGGACATGCCACTCTTTTTTGTTTTATTTTATTTTTTTACCCAACGCCATATTTCTCTTGCTACAAATTGTTGTTCTCTGGCGTAGACGAGTGGCATCTCTTTTTCTTGGTAGGGAAGCATCTCAAAACCGAGTTTTTTAATATTGTTTTGACATTCAACACGAACCCAGTCATCTTTGTATCGGAACTGTGGCACAACGAATATCACACGTCCACCAGGTTTGAGTATTTGTGCAAAGACGCGAAATGCATCGATATACAAGGCTTGAAGTTCTTGCACTTGTTTTTCAAGAAATGTCCGTTGTTCTCGTCCTGTTCTCGGTACTCCCATGTATGGTTCCGTTGCGATGATGTCAATAGATTCTTTTTCAATATGTTCTGTGAGAACACGAACATCACTTTGGAAAATCTGTATATCAGTGACAGGTGATTCAAGATTTGTTTGCAACCATGCTACATTTTTTTCACTGTCACTGGTCGCTTTTTCGGAAATGTCACTTCCAATGATATGTGGTATTGCAAGTGACAATGCTTCTCCAAGAAGAGTGCCAGATCCACAAAACGGATCGAGCAGTGTATCATTCTTTTCTGGCATGGCGAGATTGATCATCATGCGTGATAATTTTGGGGGGAGCATACCACTTTTTCCATCAACGCTGGGTCTTCCATAATCGCGTTCGCTCATGTCTTCGATAGGTTGAATTGCGCGAGTAACATAGACAACATTATCGATGATGGTGAGATGGGTTCCTCTCTCTACCAAACCATTATGCAAAATGGTTGCAGTGTTTTTTGTTTCTACATACCTCACAGATCTGCCAATTGTTTTGAGTTTTTTCTTTACTGCGATGGCGAGGCGTGATGCCTGTGTACCCCCACTGACAGAAAAATGAAGTTTGGTTGTAGAAGGAAGTGATGAAAGATATGAAAAAAGAGTTTCTTCCGCGTTTCCTTTTGGATCAAGTTTTTCTCCAATCAATCGTGTCCCTCCGAGGATAATCATATCTGCTTCTGGATCGAGCGGTGTATCCGTAGAAACCAAAAAATATTCACCTACCAAGCGAGTATACGTAGGAAGAATCCGTTTTTGGGACAATACAGAAAAGATTTCTTCTTGTGAGAGGTCACGTTGGTGGCCGAGTTGGAATGCGTATGTATGCATAGTGGGCTATTCTGTCACTCCTAGGGTGTTTGTGTCAAGAGGGTACTACTTGTGGTTGGTGCTATACCAAAGAGAGGAAAAGGGGTAGATGTTGGTATATCAGTATTTTTTTTGCTCCACGCGTCACGTACTGTTTCGAGTGTACCAAAATCAATAACATCTGTCCGTTTTGTTTCTTGGATAAAAAAGAGATTTTCAGTTGCGGCGATGGTGTCAAACACTGTTGCATAGAGACGCCAGAGACCAAATCCTAATAATGATACAACACTTATGCCGACGATCCACGATGAAAGGCGTAATATACGGAAATGCGTAAATCTATTTGTATAGACTGCCTGCGAGTAGGCTTTACGTTGTTTTTCTGCTTCGCGCGTATTCATTTGTGTATTTTTTGTTGGTGGATTTTGTTTTGGCTCTGGTTGAGTTGTTGTCTTTTTTTTGTTTGCCATAAAAATAACTTTATTCTGGTGTGCTTCTCGTGTAGATACGAGCATCAAATCGGAGTGTTGCTTGGCCAGCATCCGTTGCTTTTTGAATTTTTATGCCATCGATGAGTACGTAATATGATTGTGCTTCCAGTGTCTGTATGTAAGAAAAAAGATCTTCAAATGAACCGTTCAGAACAAAAGAAAATGTGTAGTAGGGGAGTCCTACTGTCGGGTCAGGGATATTGGAACGTGTTGCCCCAAGTGTTTGACGAAGGTTGTGATTGGTTGCCAGGGCTTCTAGTTTTTCGATGATTGTGAGTTCATCCCCATATGGCATAGCAATGTCTTTGTAGGATTCTACTTCCTGACTTATGCTATCGAGTTCTCGGAGTGTTCGACGCATGGCCTGTGTACTGTTGTATTCTTGTTCGAGTTCTTGTTGAATTCCTTTTATGTCATCACTAACCATGAACATTCTTTTGAGTGTCGGATAAATAATAAATACACCAAGAAGAAGAGAACCTAAAAAAAGTGTACTTGATATAATATAAAATTGTTTTTTGAGACTAAGTCGGTGCAACATATATTAGAAAGAGAATGGGATGGAAAGTGAAAAATCTATTTTATTCTGTTTGGTAAGATCGCTGAGTGGAATGGTAACAGTTTCAATTTGTGGAAGGGATTCGAGCGTATCTTGCAGTTTGAGAAATGCCTCTCTCGACGGAGATGATCCAACAAGTTCAAGCATGTGATCTGACGTACGGAAAGAAAATTGGGTGATGGTTGTATCTTCGGGGATAGTATTTGCTAATAAAAGAATATATGGTGACCATGACATGTAATTTTTTTGAATCGCAGTTGCTTGTTTTGTAATCACATTTATTTTTTGAACACGAACATTTATTTTTCCTGCTGATGTATGCGTCCGAAGACTTTGGAGAGCAATCTCTGCAAATTGTGACTGTAAAAAAACTTGGGACATAATTGCAAAAATGGCAAAACAAGAAAGAATTATAAAAATAACAGCAAGCGTATTTTTAATAAAGCCCATCGTCATGATACGTTTGGCGTACTGTTGCTTCTTTTTTGACATCAGGTTGAGTCGAATGGGATACATAGGAATAGTTATATCATGTCTTGTGCCTGAAATGGGTTTTCAGCTGCCCGAAGAGCAAGACCAATAGCTGTGGCGAAACCAAGAGAGGCTGCTTCATTGGGGAGACTTCCTGGATGAAGTCCAAGATTTTTCCACACTTTCCCTGGAGCACACGTAATGCCAAGACGCTCAGTAAGAAGTTCTGGAAGATGCGGGGTATTGGTAGCGCCACCGGACATAGTGACGTGTGTCACTGTATTGGTATGTGGGAAATGGCTATAATAAAATTGAAAAGATTGTTCAATCGTATCTATAAATGTATCAAGACTGTCCTTGATAACATTCAAAGCTTTTCCATATTTCTTTGTGTATTTTACACCATACATACGTTTGATTTCTTCTGCTTTTTCTTGAGTTTCTTTGAGGCTTTGCATGATAGCGGTAGTAAGAAGTTCTCCTGAAAAAGGTAATGTTTTGCTAAATTGGATAGCCTCATAATCATAGACAATGAGCGCACTTTGGGTAGCCCCAACATCGAGAATCGCACGAGCTTCACCTGTGTACAGTTTGTTGGCGGTAATAAGTGATCTTGCAATGGCAAGTGCTTCTATCTCGAGAGACAAGATTCCAAGTCCAAGACTCTCAATAAGGTATGTGTACATATCTACAATGTACTTCGGAGCGGCACCGATAAGAATCCGTGTCATGCCTTCTTCAAAATCTGGAAGAATTTGCCAATCAAGATAATAACTTTCTTCATCAAAAGGGATGTGTTGTTTGGCGATCATGAAGATGTCATCATCTATGACATCTTTGGCTTCTTTTGGAAGGTGAATAACTTTGATAAAACTGTGAATTTCTGGCAGTGTTGCAACCACCCATTTGCCATCAACAGGTTTAGTCCCTTTTTTTCCTTCGAGCAAATGTTGAATATATTTCCGGACCTTTTCTGGTTCTTGTATCTCACCATTGACAATAAGTCCTGGCGGAAGTGCTGTTTGTCTGACCGTATGCAATCGAAAAGAAGGAGTTTTTTTGTGTCCTGTTTTATTTTCAAGTTGCACAAGCTTAATCGACAAATCGCCAATATCAAGACCAAATGCATTTGGATAGGGGTGAAATAACATATTAGAAATTTTGTACCAAGGAATACATCGGCATAATAACTGCGACTGCGACTCCTCCGACAACTAATCCAAGGGTAACAATCAATACCGGCTCGATAATCGTTGCAAAGTTTTTCATTGTTTTATCAACATCATCATTATAAAATGTAGCGAGCTCAGTGAGAAGAGCATCAATTTCCCCAGTCCTTTCACCTACCATGATCATTTCTGTTACGAGAGGGCTATAGAGTTTTGGATAGTTGCGAAGAGATTCTGAAAGAGGAATTCCTTTTTCAAGCTCTTGCGAACTTTTCATGAGAGATACGCGATAGTTTATATTACTGCACGTTTCCGCGGTAATAGTGACTGCCTCAACAATTGGGATAGCACTTTTCATGAGAGATGAAAGCGTGAGAGAAAAACGGGCAAGATTTATTTTTTTGATAACTGTCCCTGCGATAGGGAGGTACAAATTTATTGTATGTATATACGTACGAAATTTTAAAGATTTTTTTAGGAGCGTAATGAATGAAAACAGAAAAAGTATGATGAATATGGAAAGGAATATTAAATTTATTGGTTTACTCATGAAATTGGTTACTGCCATGAGAATTCTTGTTGGAAGTGGTAATTCGCTATCAAACTCATTAAAAATAGTGAGCAATTTTGGAAGAATAACCGTGGTCATGAGGACGCCAATACCAAGCATCGCTACGACGATGACCGCAGGATAAATCATCGCTCCGCGGATGGTGGAGGTCAGGTCATGCGTCTTTTTCATTTGTACTGCAATTTGTGTAAGGGCTTCTTCAAGTTTTCCACTGACTTCACCGGCTTCAATCATTTTGACATAAATAGGAGGAAAAACTTTTGGGTGTTTACGGAGGACATCGCTAAATTGTTTTCCGCCACTCACTTCTTTTGTTACATCGGCAATGACCATCTTGAGTGCTTTGTTCCCAGTTTCTTTTGCCAAAATTTCGAGTGCCTCGACGAGTGAGAGTCCGGCATGGATCATGATTTTGAGATGATCCACGAAAAACATTTTTTCGGTAAACGAAATTCTCGTAAGGTGTTTTGCCACCCAGTCGTTTAATTTTTTTTCGAATGGTGAAAGTTCTTTTACTTTTTTCTTTTTTTCAAACATAAAACAGGCGTAGTAAACGCCTGTAGTATAACACACTTTATATATTGTTGTTACTATATTTTTGGGTGCTACTCTCTTGTGACGCGCAATACTTCTTCGATACTCGTCATTCCTTGTTTTGCTTTAATCAGACCATCTTCAAGCATGGTAATCATCCCATTTTTGATTGCATATTCTTTGATTTGTGTTGCCGTCCCTCGATTGTTGATCAATTCAGCAACCCCTGCATCTACTTCAAGGATTTCATAAATACCAATACGTCCTTTATATCCACTTTGATCACACTTTCGACAGCCTGGAGAGCGGAAAAATTCCATAGCAGATAGTTTTTTCTCGGCAGTTTTGAGTTTGATATCGTGTTCAGTAAAGAGTTTGATGGCCGTACGGACATCAACCAATTTTTGCAATTCTTTTACTGCCGGTGCGTCGAGTTTGAAAGGGGTACGACAGTGATCACAGAGTCGTCGTACCAAACGCTGGGCAATGATGATATTTGCGGTAAAAGCGATCAAAAATGGAGGAATGCCCATATCCATAAGACGTGGCAATGTGGTTGGGGCATCATTTGTATGGAGTGTCGAAAGCACGAGATGCCCTGTCATAGCTGCATGCATAGCAATCTCCGCAGTTTCTTGATCACGAATTTCTCCTACCATGATAATGTCTGGATCTTGGCGCAAAAATGCTCTGAGACCAGATGCAAAACTAAAACCAACACGTGGATTGATCTGACTTTGATTGATGCCGCCGACATGGTATTCAATAGGATCTTCAATTGTTGAAATATTTACATTTGGTTGGTTCAAAATACCAAGCACAGAATACAACGTTGTTGTTTTTCCACTTCCTGTTGGCCCTGTTACGAGTACCATACCGTGTGGTCTTTGGATAGCAGCATCCACCAATTTTCGGGGTCCTGGGAGAAAACCAAGTTGATCGAGTGTTAATGGTTTTTGTCCTTCGTGAAGAACACGCATAACTATTTTTTCTCCATCATACACAGGGATAATAGATACACGAAATGCCAGTTCTTCTTCGTTCACTTCAATTTTGAATCGTCCATCCTGTGGAAGCATGTGTTCATCTATTTTGAGGTTGGCAAGAATTTTGATACGTGCGGTGATGCCATTGCGTACTTGCGTAGGGAGGTGCATCACTGAATGAAGCATTCCGTCTACACGATATCTGACAGAAACATCTTTTTCTGTTGGTTCTATGTGAATATCACTCGCATCTTGAAAAATAGCGTGTTCTAGAATACTTTTGACAATATTGATAATAGGAAGTTCCTCCGCTGCTTTTTTGAGTTCTTCTGGTTTATAGTTTTTTGTTTGCTTTGATGTCACCCCTGCGAGCTTCAATTCTTCTTCGAGACCCGCACGATAGAAACGAAGTGCACGTTTGATACTGCTTGGTGTGGCAAGAGAAACTGCTGGGATAAGGCCTGTTTTTCTCCTCATGAATTCAATCGTTTGGATATCAAGAGGATCAATCATTGCCAGGTAAATCGTATCTTTTGTTTTTTCAAATGCAATGATGTAGTGCGTTTCAGCGAGTGGCTGAGGGACAATAAGGAGTGTGTCTCTGGGAATTTCTTTTTCAGTCAAATCTACCAGTGGCACGTCCATTTCCTTGCTCAAATATGCATAGAGTTCTTTTTCTTTTACAACCCCATCCTCAATGAGAGATAGTTCTAGTCTTTTTTCTGATGTTTCTGCGTTTGCTTTGAGTTCCTCAATTTTGGCAGGTTTCATCTTTTTTACCTCAGTCAGGTATGTGGTGATAATATCTTTTGGAAACATAAAAGTATAGATTTATAGACCTATCATAGCATAGATACCGAAGAGCGCTCAATAGAGGCAAAACCTTGACAATACCCGTATAGATTGCTATAGTACTGCCTACTACAAAAGACACAGCGCACCTATCTGCTGGGAGGTCGACTCCGGCACTGGAGGAGATAGGCTAAATCTTATATAATATACTATGAAGCAGTACGAACTATTAGTCGTACTCCCTGGCACGATGGAAGAAACTATGGTTTCTACTATCATTGCACAGGTGAAAAACATTGTCGAACAAAAAGGGGGATCTCAGATCACCATGCAGGATCGAGGAAAGAGCCGATTGGCATATCCAATGAAGCATATCCGATATGGATATTTTCATATCGTTCACTTTACTGCAGAAGAAGGGAGTGTTATCCCTGAAATTCAGAAAGAGCTTGCTTTGATTGGTGAGATTCTCCGTGCACTTATTACCACGTTTGATCCAACCATGCGTGCAGAAACACAAAAAAAACTTGGCCGCACAGAAGAAGGTCCAATGAAAACGCTTGCGAGCGTGTTCGAGCGGTTTGGTGGAGAAGCAAAAATTGGTGATGCACCTGTTGTTGAACCAAAAAAGAGGGAAGAAGCAAAAGAAGAAAAGCCTGTTGAAACAGAAGTTTCTCCTGTGGAAACACAAGAAGCAAACGCTGAAACGAAACCACAAGAAGAGACACAACCAATTGCAATGGAAGATATCGACAAAAAGTTGGATCAGCTTCTGGAGGATGATCTCAAACAAGTCTAATTCTCCCGCTTGCAATGCAGGCAGGTTTTAATCACATGTCTCTATGGATCTCAATCGTGCAACCATCCTCGGGCGTTTGACTCGAGACCCGGAAATTCGTTCTACGACGAGTGGCAAAAGTGTTGCGACACTCAGTGTCGCTACCAATCGTGTCTGGTCAGATCAGTCTGGACAAAAACAGGAACAGGCAGAATTTCATACCTGTGTCCTCTGGGGAAAACTCGCTGACATCGCAGGCCAATATCTGAGTAAGGGCCGACGTGTCTATGTAGAAGGACGTATCCAGACTCGTGATTGGGCTGGCAATGACGGTGTAAAACGATACCGTACGGAAATTGTTGCAGACAATCTCATCATGCTCGATGGAGCACGTGGAACCGGTGCACCATCTATGGGTGGAAACGATGACGACAGTCAGCCACCTATTGATGACAATGATAGTGCCGACGAAATCAAAGTAGAGGACATCCCATTTTAAGATTTTTATGGAACGACGACAACAACACAATAATAACAAACCAAAAAAGCAAGAAAAACGATACTGTTTTTTCAAGGCACACGATATCCAAGATGTAGATTACAAGGATATTGAGACGCTTCGACGGTTTCTTTCTTCAAATATGAAGATCAAACCTCGAAGAAAAACAGGTCTTTCTTCAAAATACCAACGCAAGGTTGCAAAAGCAATCAAGCAAGCACGTATTGCAGGACTTCTCGGATTTACTGCAAAGTAAATATTCAAACAGAAAAAACATCCCTGAATGGGATGTTTTTTTGTATATATTTTTTTAGTATGCACCTCGGTCCGGACGGGTGACACAGTGCTCATGTTCAGTGAGCCGCTGTGTTCCCGTCCGGACCTTGGTTTCGTGACGCTTGTCATGGGTGAAGTCGCCTCAGCGACTCAACACCCGCGCATCACACGGCATCTCGCCGTTCATCTGAGTGCATTTCGCACCCAGGTGGGGTGCTACTCCTATCCGGCGCGATTGTTTGGTCGGGGGAGCCGACAGTTCTTCATGCGCCCGCCGGTGATGTACTGGAACTGGCGGCGGGGCTGGCTGTGCTTCGAGACGGGAAGCATGGCGGCTCTCCTCGGTTTGAGAAAAGAAAAAAGGCGGCACTGTACCCCCTCTTCATATCTATAGTATACACATGGTGTATGTTTTTTAGCAAATGGTATTGTTATACTTTTTCCAATACTACTAATCCTTCTATGTGTGGTGTACGTGGAAAAAAGTTGTAGAGTTTGAAAAAAATTGGCTTATAGTGTTCGCTCAGCATCTTCATATCGCGTGCTTGGGTAGACAGATTGCATGAAAGATAGATGATACGTTCTGGTTTCACAGCCAAAAGACGTTGGATTACAGAGACGTGGAGTCCTGCGCGTGGAGGATCAAGGATGATTTGGCGTTCTGCTGTGATTGCATCTACCATTTTTTCTGCAGGCATACAATGAACGACCGCATTTGGGATTTTGTTGAGATCAATATTTTTTTGTGCGTAGTATGTTGCCTCTTCATTACTTTCTACGAGAATAGTTTTTTCTCGATTCATGGCAAGAGGGAGAGATATCGCCCCAACACCAGCATAAAAATCAATAAGTGGTTTTTTGGGATCAAGAAATGCTGCCATATCCTTGAGTGCCATTTCAAATAGTGGTGGATTGATTTGAAAAAAGCTCAGCGCACCAAAGGTAAGTGGTGTTCCCAATATATTTTGTTGAAGTTCATCCTGTCCTATCGTATATAGCAGTTCAGTCGGTACTGCAGCGGGACTTTTGTGCGTGGAATAGTAGAGTTGGAAACCCACCATGTTTTCGTGGAGTGTTGGATATGTATCAAATGTCAATTTATCTTTGATAAAAAGGGCGGCGATTGTTTTTCCATCGGACGTGCCTCGCACGATAAGACTTTTCAGACTACGAATCGGGATCTGTTGTTCGTTTATCCATTTGAGAATATATTGTGATGTGTTCGTTATGTGTGGCATGGAGAGTGCCGATGATGTCACGGCAAAACGTGTCTTTCCCCCACGTTCAAAAAACGCAAGTGAGATAGGTTCTGTGTTTGGAGGAGGTGGAAGAGCAAGATGATCTTTTCCATGTGTGGTCGTCCGCAATGCTAAATACGGAGAGGTAAAAGTAAATTCCATTTTGTTGCGATACCCATAGTCTACACCGTCAGATGCGATATCGAGTGAATTAGCACTCAAAATAAGATCCCCAATTTTACTATATGTTTCTGCTGCAATTGCTTTTTTCCAATAGTTCTCTCGTTCTGGTGAGAGAATTTGCCATGGACTTGTAGAAAGAAAATATGTTTCTTTTGGTGTCGTGCGTTCTGGTGAAGGTTTTATAATAGTGACTGCGACTGCTTCCAGATATGTTTTTTTATTTTTTATAATTTCTATCTCAAGCATTTCCTGAGGGAGGGCATTCCATACAAAGACTGTTTTGCCATTGAATCGTGGATTGCCAACATCGCCGAGTCGAGTTAATCCTTGACCACCGAAGACAAGTTTTTCAATTGTGACAGTATAGCGGTCTTTCATATAGGTATACTACAAAATGGCTATTATCATAGGCCGTATCAGCTATGAAGTCAATGGTGTTCCTTCTGGAATTGTTTTCATCATGGCATCACTGATCCATTCAAGCAGAGACCCCTGCCATCCATGTGCAGTAAAGACTCCTTCGTTTGATACATGACGTTTTTGACCTTTGTGGATGACATATATGTTTGGGGATCCTGTGGAAATGACGAGCACTCCTTCCTTTATAAGGGCAGGTTCATTTTTTGTTGGAAAATAGCCCGTGTTAACTTCTAGTCCATCGCCATATCCATCGCCATCTGAATCATAGAGGTAGGGGACTGTCCCATGTTGAAATTCTTCTGTTTTTGAGAGACCATCACGGTCACCATCGAGCAGTGCTGTCTCGCCCATGTCTGGATTGGTGAAGATGGCTCGCTTTGGACCATTGGCAACATCACCAGAAAGAAAATCGTGCATAGCATCCAGAATGGTAGCATAGGTATATCGATAGCTATGTCCATACTGTGTGCCTGGATCTTCTGTAATAAATACGCCGTCTGTATCATCATAGCCAGAGAGCACGATCATGTGATATGGAAATGGGCCACCAAAGTTTTCATTGTGCAATGCTGGCGCGTAGGCAGGGACAATAATAGGTCTTCCATCTGCCAATTCAGCTTTCATATCAGCAAGCGTTGGGTCATCTACCACATGGGCACTCCAGGGCAAAAATGTATTGATCGTATTCACGATTGTCCTAGCATTTTCATCAAGACTCGTGCCATGGATAGTTTTTTTCATATTAAAAATTTCAAAGATGCCCCTTTTTGCATCCTCTGCCGTTTCAATATTTTTTTGCAAATAAAATCGATGAACCATAAATACACTTGTTTCTTCACAAGCATCTTTCCAAGGTTGTATCCATATACCATCAGGTGCTTGGGATGTGAAAGGCACATTGAGTTGTGTTGCCGCCTGCACGGGTGACCCCAAAAAAAAGAGCACGAAGAGCATGAGAGAAAAAGCAATGGACGTTGTGGTAGTATGATTCATACGTGTTTCATATTCATATATTTTTTTCTTTGTAATTTTGGAAATTTTTCAATGGCGTATCTGAGCATTGTTCGTGGCATTTCTTTGGTATGCGCATCTAAAAATTGTGTTAAGACATGGACATCTTTTTTTCCAACTTCTCTGAGTGCCCATCCGACTGCTTTGTGTATAAGATCATGTGTATCTTGAAGCAAGATGGTACTGAGTGCAATGGTATCTTCAAATTGTCTTTCGGCAATGAAGGCAAATGTGGAAACAATCGCAATACGTCGCTCCCACAAACTTTTTGATGTTGCCAAACGAGCTAGTATTTTCCTATTTCGTGTTCGGAGCCACGCGCCAAGGATTTTGTGAGCGCTGAGATCCACAAGATCCCAGTTGTTGATGTGTGCCGTATTTGAAAGATAGATGTCGACGACCTGTTTTTTTGTTTGTTCGTCGCCCCGTTCAAATTGTGATACGAGGATAAGGAGCGCGATGAGGCGGTATTCATGTTTTTTGCTTTTGAGAAGTCTCAAGAGCGTTGTTGTTGATTCATTGCGAAATGTTTTGGCAATGGCGCGTTGCATAGGGACGGTCAGACCGAGGAAAACGTCTCCTTCGCCATATTCACCTTTGCCAGTTTTAAAAAAACGCATCGACTGTATCGCTCTTTCTGTATCTGCTTGTGCATTGATTGCTTGTGTTATGGCAGAGAAACTCATATATGGTATAGTATACCATGTTGTAGGGTATTAATATTGTTTCATATGTACAAGTATCGATATATCTTGTTTGGACTTGTGTTGCTTCTGATTCCTGGAGTTGCATTTGCACATACGGACAGTGATCTCCACAATGCACTTGGTATATTTGGTCATCCTCTTGCTGTAGGTATTTTGGCGGTTGTACTTGTTGGTGTTATTTTTGCAATGAGATATCATTCAAAAAATAAAAATAGTGATGATATCGTGTAAGTGTGCGACTATATCATGATAAAAATCGCCAGGTGGGCGATTTTTATTTGTTATTTGGATTTTTTATGTTATTCGCACCCGAGTGCTGTACGACATTGCGCCTGTGCATCTGCGCCAGGTGCTTGATCACACACACTACAGTCTACTGCTGTGTTTGATGCGCCAGTGGTGGGTTGGAACATTTGGCTTCCAAGAGAAAATTCTTTGAATGTAATATCTTTTGGTGTTTCAAATACGCTATTGTCTGCATGCCATAGTGTACAGTGATAGTCAATGTGTTGATCTGGGTCCACAAAGTTATTGCTGTCTGCTGTCGAGGTTGCAGTTATGACTGTTTTCATTTTTAGTCCCTTTTTTGCATCAAATGCTGCTCCCCAGGTGTATGCCCATCCATCGTTGAGGATGACATGTGAATCCTTGATTGTGTCATCTTGTTTCCTGACCGTAATGTCAGCACGAACTCGTCCAGTATCAATATAGGTTGTGCCTTGTTGTATCCCATATCCATCATCTTGAGAAAAGGTACAGGTGAGACTTTTACCAGATGCCAGAATATCACGGAGAGTGTTTTGTGTTATGGGAGTTTCTGCCGTATTGTCTGCTACAGTGGGCGTATCAGTCGCTGATGTATCTAGAGCAGTAGTTGTGTTGAGTGGCGTTGTATCTTTTTGTTGTTGAGTGAGTATATAGACTCCTCCGCCGAGAATAATGAGGACGAGCACTATGATAATAGCGATAAGTGATTGTTTTTTCATACGATAAAAAAAGATATGAGGTATGTCTATAGTATGGTAGGGAATGGGGAACTTTGCAAGTAGGAAGAAAGAAAAACACCCGCCAATGGCGAGTGTTTTTTGTGTTTGTGAGTTGTATTAGAGCGTTCGTCGTGCTCGGTTGACTGCGATACCAGCTCCGGCTACTGTCACAACAGCGCCACTTCCAAAAAGAATTTTGATCCACGTCGGAAGTCCTTGGTTTTCCTCAGTTGGTTGTACCTGGGTTGGTGCTTCTCCTTGGTTGTTAGTTCCACTGTTTTGTTGTTCATTGGTCGTTGTTTGTTCTTCAGGAACAGTGTTGTTTTCTGTAGGAAGTGTTGTTGGCTCAGGAGTATTGGTTTGTGTTGGAGGTGTTGTAGCTCCTGTTGTTTCTTCTGGCGTACTGCCTGTTTGTGTGTTGTCCGTTGTTGGTGTGGTAGTCCCTGTGTTTGTTGTCGAAGAGTTATTTGTATTTTCTGTTTCTGCAGGAGTGTCATTGCCAGCAACGACATGTACGAGGATGGTGGCCGTGTTTTCTGCACCAAAGGTGTCCTTTACTTTTGCTGTCAGTGAGTAGGTGCCTACTTGTGTGTATGTATGTGTGACTGTTGGTGACGTGTAGTAGACCTCGTCGCTTCCATCTCCGAAGGTCCAGAAGTAAAATTGAATATTTCCTTCTGAGTCGCTACTTGCGCTCGCGTCAAATGTTACTTCTGTGTTTACTGCGATCGTTACTTCTTGCCCAGTCGTAAATGCTGCGGTAGGGTGTGTGTTTGAGATGTATGTGCCACCGCTACTTCCTGATCCATTGCTTCCACTATTTTCAGTAGGTGATATTGTATCATTGTCATTGACTATAAGTAAAAATGTATCAGCAGATTCATCAACTACAGTTGTATCTATAGGACCCACACCAGTGATAATCAATGAAAGATTTTCAGTAGATTCAACATCAGAGTCATTGACGATATTAACATGTATATTAGTACTGGTACTCCCAACTGGTATGACGGCATAGTACCCATTGGTTGTCGTAGCAGCATCAATAGTATAATCAACGTCAGCAGATAATGTACTAGAAGGATCTACTTGGAAATATACTAATATGCCATCCGTACCTTCTGGACCACCTGCCCCACTATTTTTTGCTTTTGTGATACTGTGTACCTTTATAGAATATGTTCCGTAGCCTTCATCTATACTTTCACTTGAAGAATCAAAACTGACTTTATTTTTAATAACTGTTTCACCACTTTCATCTACATCATCATTTTGAATAGTCAAAACATGTGTGTTACTCGTTGTATCCATTTTAAAATCATCGTAATTAGCCGAACCAGCACTTAACACAATAGTTTCGTTTGTTTCAAAAGTTGTGTCACCCTCAATAGTAATTTCTAATTCAGCATAATCAGTACCTGATGCCATTGTTAAGGAAGCTTGATTAGAGGTGTTTACAGATCTGATAAAATCTCCACCTACAGAAGTAGGATAATCATTTTTGGCAGTACTAGAATCTTCAATGTTAATATTCAAAATACGATCTTGTGTTTGTATTTGATCAGCTACTAAACGAATGACAACTGTTTTATTTCCTTCATCACCTTCTACAACAGTACTACTAGAGGTTTCAAATCCAAAATTGCTAATTGAAGTTACAGTATCATTATCTAAAATAATAGTAGTATAAGAGATATCTGCGAAGTCATAAACTTTTCCTGCGCTATCAGTAGCGTATGTCAATGTAATAATGACTTCTTCATCTCCTTCCACCTCTGTATCATCGACAGGTTGGAATTCAAAACGTCTTTTTTCTCCACCTACAACATCATGGATTATTCCATTTGTTAAGTCAACGCTGTTTTCTATAAATGTAGCTTCACCCACTGCTGGGATGCTATGACTAGTTGTACCAATTACATAATCAGACGCAGACGCTGTTCCACTAATTACAAAATGAAAATCTAGAGTTGTATTAGAATTGTTTATAAAAGCAGCCGTACCACCTAAACTAGCATTTTCAGCTCTTTTAAATGGACTAGGATTAAAAGTTTCGTCAAAAGTAGGAGGATCAGCAATATCGTCGTCTTGAATAGTCAACGTAAAAGTAGATGAAGAAAGATTGTTTTTTAGAACAATTGTTCTATCACTCTCTACCAGGTTATTACTAATAATAGTAATGGGTAACTCTATTTTTGATATAGATGATGTAAAACTGCTAGTTACCTCAGTAAATTTGAAATCCTTATCTTGTATTGCTGTACTATTTGTAGTATCAACAGAAATAGTAATACTTACAGTCTCTCCTTCAGCAAGAGCAGGACCTGTATATCGAATAGCCGCAATACCTGTTGACCATTCACCCCCGTCTGGAAGTGTAAGCTCTGGCACCGGATAGTTTGCATGCACAAAAGAAACCGTTGTTGGGTCAACAACAACGTCAGCATGTACAAAAGCCACACCAAACGAGTTGAATAACAGGGTTGCAACGAGGGTAAAATGCCCAATTTTAGCGAAAAAGTTCTTTTTCATAGATATGAGTTATATTACTGTATATATATTACTAATTAACGTATGATCATACCAGAATTGTATGCTTTTGTCAAGTCAAGAGCTGTGGTAAAATAGCATAGTATTGTTTCTTTGACAAGATTCTCACCTATGGAAAAAATCTTTTATCCTACACAAAAAACGTACAATAGAGGCATTCTTTGGATTCAGCGGATTGCGAGTATGGTTTTTCTCTATGCCACCCTTACCTTACCTGCCAATATTTCCCTTATGAATACTCCGCTTGTAACGACACTGCGTGGAGAATACCCCACATGGTGGCATGTGATGTGGGATATGTGTCTCACCGTGATGATACTGGCGGTATTGTTTTTTGTAGGAAAACTGCTCGTCTTGTATACACGCTCACATCCTGTCTCTCGGAAATATATCGAGTGGATCAGAAAAATAGATAGCAAATTTATTCAGAATTTTTTGAACTTTGATTTTTTCTTGGTGAAGTTTTTGGTTGCTGGGGTGTTTGGATGGTTCCTTTGGTTTTTGTTGAAAGGAGTGTCACCTTCATTGCCAGCGAGTATTCATGTGCCGTTGTATCACACACAACCAGTTGTGACGGTGATGGTGATACTCGGATTCATTGTGCTCGTAGAAAGTTTTCAATCGTGGAAGTGGCATATGCGAAAACATTTGCATATGCATGAAAAGTTTTAGTCTTCAATAAAAAAACTCCACTAATGCGGTGGAGTTTTTTTATGTATAACATATTAGAGACAAGAACGAGCTGCAAAATAATCACCTGCAGTGGGCGACGCACCATTTTTAATTTCATTTGCACGGGTGGTGCCGAGTTTTGAATAGAGACACTGTTCCATAGCAGGAGTAATGGTTGTCGGAAGTGTAGCCGGGTCGATTCCCAATTTTTCAAGTGTTTTTTCTTGTGTTGGAGAAAGGAGAGGGTTTTTATTGGTTGTTGTTTGATCTGGTGCGGAGGTCACTGTGGAAGGAGTAGAAGTCGCATCTTTCTTTATTTCATAGTCAATAAATGGTTGTTTCAAGCCAAACGGATCGGCGATGTAAAAATATACACCCGCCAGAATCAGGAGGAAGAAGATAACACCAAGTGTAACAAAGAATATGTTGAAAAATCTTTTCATAGAGTATGTGGTTAGGACGACATTTTCAGATATGGTTTGATAGGCCAGAGGAGGAGTGCGCCTATGACTGATACGACGACAACAGAAACAATAAGAATGGGGAATCCACTATATGCAGCGATGAATCCACCAAGTGCTGCGAGTGCTGCTCCCGTTAAATCGGTAAGGGTAAAATATACGCCCCACTCAGTTCCTTCTTTTTCTTTATCTATATGTCTTGTGAAAATGGCCATGTATGTCGGGAATGTGAATGCCGTAAAAAATCCTAATAAAAACTGAACCATGTACAGTTGTATGGGTGTATGGATGATGAGATACAAGAGAGGAACAAATGACATGAGGAGGGTAAAGATAAACATGAGCCAAAAATCATCTTTTTCTCCACGTATTTTGTCTATCATATGTGCAATAGGAATTTGGAGCACACTCTTTGTAAAGAGATAGATTCCTGCTGCTAGCCCTGCCACGGCTTCATTTCCACCAGTGATAAAATCGGTAATAAAAAGTGCAAAGATTGGTCCCAAGAGTCCTAATGACCCCATGACAATGGTGTCTGAAAGAATAAGAAAACGAACAACAGGATTGATATCTTGAAGAAAATAGTGATGAATATTGATTGCACGATTTTTCATAGAAAATATATAATACAGTATTCATATCATACCGCAATTTTGTATCATTGTATATCTAAAAAACACAAGGGAGCTGCTGGTGCAACTCCCGTTTTCAAGCGCGTAGTGCGCTACTCCTTGTGTTCGTCGTCGAAGGTGATGTTGATGGATTTTATGCCGCGGTAGCTGCGGCTGATCTCCACGCCATCACGGTACGTGACCGTGAACTTCGTCTGGTACCAGAGCTGGCCCACCTGTTGACGGTGGTCCTTGCACTTGTCGTACCAAACCTTGCCTCTGAGCTTGTCAGAGACCCTGTATCCGAGCGTGGAGTCGTACCACGAGATCGTGACCTCGTAGGATTCGTCCACCATCACGGGGTCAGCCTGCAGGCCCCCGCCCATCTTGGCGCCGGCGTTGCCGTTGCCTGGCAGCTCGATCAAAAGATCTGGCTTGCTCGGCGTGTAGACCGCGCTCTCCACTCGGACGGTGAGTGGGGTGTCGGCGTCGACGAGTACGTTCTCTACTGTTCTGCCACCCCACATGACAGACATCAGAACGATGAATGCGGCAGCGAGTGCCACCGCAGAAATCGTCAAGAGAAGAATCATCTTGTTCATGGAGCCCCCTCGGATAGGCATTTTTGTGTATCTTCGAGCGGCATGACGATAGCACAAAACATCCCTTTGGTAAAGGGATGTTGGTGTTTGTTGGACAAAGTTCGAATGTATTTAGTATAAAAGAGTTGTGACGTCTTCTCTGCTTTCCATTCATGAAACTCATGTTTAAATACTTTTATTCTTTTGAAGAGCCCGCAGCTTTAACCATTTCTCGCAGGTTCCCATGATAGATGGTTGTTACAGAAATATTTTTATACTTAATAGAACTATCTATAAAATCCTCTATCACTTTTTTCGTTTCCTCTTCATCAATAATTCCCGGATATAAACCAGTATTTTCTCGGATAAAATTATCATAATCAAAAACGAGATAGACTCTGCCGTTATTATTTAGTTGTTTGACAGCGCACTCAAGGTGGTATTTAGTTTTGTTTTTTAAAATTTGAAAAATTCTATATTTTAAATCTGCTTTTTCTTCATCTTGTAAAGCTTTGTTTTGTATCAATAATTTTCCTCCTTTTGCATGCCTCTCTTGTTCATCTTCTCCTTCGTTTAGAGATTTAATTTCAATATTAATGCCAGTGGACGGATCAAATAAATCAGGCTCTTTTTTTTCGTTATTTTCTTGGACAAAGTCTGCCTTAGGATGAAATACTAATGCAATTTCAATTTCATGCAGTAAATCATTTTTTTGATTATCTGTAAGTCCGGGTCTTATTTTTTGCTTTATCGAAATTAAGTTTTGCGATGATAATGTTGAAACATAAGAATCAAGGCTTCGAAGCCACGGATCTTCGTGAATAGTTCCACCGCAACACTTAACAAGAAAGTCCTTCAAGCCAATATTATTGAGATTTTCATACATACTTAAAAAGTTCAAAAAAATTGAATCCATATACGCTTATACCAAGTATTTACTGCGGAGAGGGCGGGATTTGAACCCGCGGTTCGGTTTCCCGAACACCGCTTTTCGAAAGCGGCACATTCGACCACTCTGACACCTCTCCATTGCATGGGATTGTACTGAAGGAATCTATTCTTGTCTAGTCACGAGCATGAGTGGCAACACCCAAAATAATACTGACAAATCGTTCTTTATATACGGAGAATCCACGAGACCTGTGACGATAAACGTCACAAGAGCAACACACACCAGCAACCAGTAGCCATATCGTTTTCCGATAGAAAAAAACATACCAATAATCATCAACACAAATCCAATCAATCCGAGCAATCCCGTATTCACATACATCGTCAGAAAAATATTGTGCGGATGATGAAAAATTTCAACACCTTCTCCATTGACTGTCGTGTGATAGGGGACAATGCGTTCATCATACGACGCCAATCCTGCACCGAGAAGCGGACGGTCTTGCAATAAGTGCAGTGTATCTTGCCACATCGAGAGACGAATTTGTCCAGAACGATCTTGAAAAAACACTTCTTCTCGAATGATATGAAGGCTTGGTATGCTGAGAAGGCCTAGAAGGCTTATGACACCAATGGCTATACTTATCCATCGAGTTTTTTTGTTGAGGATGAGAAGCATACCAACGCCCGCCACAATCCCTATCAGTCCACCTGTACTTTTTGCATATACAATGGCAAGTGGTCCTAAAAGGAGGAGTACTCCTGAAGATACAAATACAATCATCTGTTCAACGTGCCCAACGCCCCAGTCTTCTTTTTCTTCTCGAGAAAATCGTTGCCACACAAGAGCCATGGCTATGACAATGAGTGGTGCGAGGAAGAGCGCTGTAGCATTGGGATATCCGTACCACGTGGTCACACGATAACTCGCACCATTTCCCCAAAATGCCCACGGTACCATCCATCCTGTGAAGTGCTGATATATCGCCAAAAGTGATGTCGCTATTCCAGACAACATCAGTGGAAGGAGAATATCTGCTTTTATCTTGAGCGTATCTTTTGCAAACAATAAAATCAAGAAAAGAAGAAATGGTTCAATATAAAATGCTTTCCATTCACCAGCAGCAGCTCTGAGATCTGTGGCAGTAAACACCGATATGGTTGTAGCAATGAGAAAGAGAAGTGTTCCCACGGTAAACAGTGTATGTTTTCGAAATAAGGTAATAACCGATTCTTCAATATGTCGTGCGTGCTTGATGAGTCCGACGATACACACAATCCAGATCATACCTTCAAGCACTGTGGTAGGAAGTGGACCGATAGAAAAACGAAGAAGGTAGGTTGGAAGAAGGAGAAATAGCAAAAAGACACCGTATGAAAAGCGTTGCCACGTGATGAGAGTGAAGAATATGAAATAAATAAGGTACGGAAAAATCATCATAAAAAAAAATTATTTGACGTGCGTTTTTGCAAATGTTCTTATTTGCATCAGGTATTCTCGAATGCCAGCATATCGTATCATGTCTACCACCATAGATATATCTCGTCCAATCCCACGTGCAAATCCCCATTTTTTATATTTATACGTATTCCGTATGGAAGATGCCATCCACGCGACATGTTTTTTTTGGTGACGCATGTAGGTATTGATCGCAATTTCTAGTTGGTATTGTGTTGGGCTTGTGGAACAAATAGTGTCAAGATCTTTTTTTGCGAGAATGCGTTGTCCTGTCAATAAAATATCTCCGCGACTCCATTTTACAATCCACGGACTTTGTTCTCTTCCAAGAATAAGCATGTCGAGATGATGAGTTTCAAATGTCTGCATGGCATGAGATAGCTCTGTCGCATCGAGACCCAGCAAATCTGCATCCAGAAGAAATACCATGTCTGTCGTCACCGCAGAAAGTCCTGCCATGATTGCTCCACTTTTGCCTCCATTTTTTGAAAGTGTTATCAATTGTACGTTTGGAAATTGTTGTGCAATTTGTGATGACATCAGATCTGTAGAACCATCATCCACACAAATAACAGAAGAAAAAAAAGACACGTTTGATACAAGAGCAAGTGTATCGAGAATACGTGTTCCTTCATTAAAAAATGGAATGATACAGGAATATCTATGTGTCAGATTCTTTTGTCCCATATCATTTTTTTATACGCAATATTTCTGTCAGTGTTTCCTTTGATATTGCACCCATACCAAACAAAAAAAGCATATAGACTGTTCCTCCGAGTGGAATGAGTAGAAGCACAGGCAGATTTTTGAACATATATAATACTGCTGCCATGACTAATGCAGAAAAAAGAATCTTTCCAAATGTTTGTACATTGAGTGTGAGTTTCAAATAATGTTTTACAGTCAAAAACAACATAATCCCTGCATACGTTTCACTAAACAATGTCATGCCTGCTGCGCCCCACATCCCATAGCGTGGAATAAAGTAAAAATAGCCAGCAACCGTCAACACAGCATTACTTATGTAAATCCACATGGTTTGTTTTTGTTTGTCGAGGGCAACAGCGAGGTGTCCATATATTGCACCAATGTAGAGTGAAAACGTACTTACCAAAAGAACTGACAAAATAGGACCAGCATTTTGAAATTTGTCTCCAGCGACGAGTGTTATGAGTGGTGTCGCGAGCATCACACCCCCGACGACCATCGGCACAGCGAAGAGCATCATCATATCAAAACTTTGTTGATAAAGATGATGCATATGTTCACGTCGTTTTTCTGCCCATGCGCCAGCCAGGAGCGGAAGCATGAGTCCCATCATCATCATGGCCATCTGCGCGAGGATATCAATCACTCGGTAGGCTGCACCATAGAGCGCGACAGTATTTTGATCTTGAAAAAGGGTGAGGATAACAATATCTCCCTTGAGATACATAACATTAAAAATAATAGAAATTGCGATGGGCCACATTTTATGTGTAATGATTTTCCATATTGCCATGTCAAAACGAAATACAGGACGAGCATGTTTCGTAGCTGCCCACCACATATAAATGGTATAGGCAACACTGGCTCCTGTCAGCACGATCATCACAGGCATAAATCCGCTATCTGTATATATAATGAATGCCAATCCTCCAACGAGGACCACGCGACCAATCACTTCGCCAATCGCTTGGATGTACATGCGGAATTTACTTTGATAGTAGCCCGTAAAAATTTGATTCATGGCTACAGCAAGCATGTTTATCGTCGTAAAAGAAATAGCAATTTTTACTTCATGTGGATAGGGAAAAAAGAGCGCAATAAACGGCGCAAGTGCGAGAAAAAGAAATGCAGTAACAAACCGATAGCCAAGCAAATTTTGTAAAAGCTTCTGTTCTTCTATTTTCGCTTCTCCCATCATTTGTGCGGTGACGGGGATAAGACCAAAATCAATAAGAATCGCAAGAAATTGCAAAAATGCAATAGTCGTGACATACCACCCAAATCGTTCTGTCCCGAGATACCGTGTCATCATGCCAATCGCAACAAGACCGAGCATGGTAGAAACAATTTTTCCACCAAATTGAATGGCTGTATTGTGCGCAATTTTTCGTGTTGTGCTCATAAAAAAATGAGAAGCCCTGTATGAAGGGAAGAATCATATACACTCTACCTTTTTTTGGACTTTTTCGCAATTGGAATTTCCTATCATTTTTGATATACTATCAGACCTAAGATAACACTCACTATGAACAAAAATTTTGCTATTTTTCTCTCTCTTTTTCTTACCACATCCCTTTTTGGGATGTCGGCTTCTCGAGTAGATGCTGCAGACCCTGTTCTTACTATACGAGACAGTGGTTTTTCCACCAAATACGTTTCACAGTCTGAACATGACCCGATTACCATCGAAGCTGGTACCACAAAGGTGGTAACTGTTCAATTCAAAAATACGGGCACCAAATCTTGGATCAACGAAGGAAAAAATTTTATTTCTGCATATACGATGGGGCCACGTGAAAGAGAATCTGTTTTTTTTGAATCAGGGTGGATCAGCAAACAACAGATAGGACGTATGACTGGGACAGTGAAGCCTGGTGCTGTTGGTGAACTGGGTGTGCCACTTCATGCTCCAATGAAAACGGGTACCTATCGAGAAGAATTTCATCTCGCTGCAGAAAATTGGTCGTGGGTCGACAATGGATATTTTTATCTCGATATCAACGTTGTTCCAAAGGTAGTCTCAGAAGCAAAGGAAACAACGGCAACAAATGACACTCCCTCACAAGCAACTGATGCGACTACCATAGCCAGCACCTACGAAGCGAAACGTATAGGGTTGAGTAAAAAATCAGTAGAAGTGGTGGGTGGAACTCAAGTGAGCGTTGTAGCTATTTATCAAAATATTGGAAAGACAAATTGGAATGGATATAGTCTTACCTCTGGATCACCAACATCACTCGCATCGGTAGGGGCATCGTTTGCAGATCACAGCTGGCTCAATGGCAATGTGATCCTTGCTGCGAATGACACTGTGGAACAGAGCGGTCTTGTCCGAGAAACATTTACCTTTCGAGCACCATCAACACAAGGAGACTATACCTTTACCGCTGGTTTGCAAGTAGACGAACAGCGACTCGACAATTTTGATATCAATGTCCACGTTACCCAAAATGCTCCCTTGAACTATGTTGCACCTTCGTTTGGTGATAGTGCGATAGAAGCCGTGGATACCGAAGTTCCACGATTGGCAGAAGAACCTCGGATTCGTGTTGGTATCGCGACCGAGGGAGATACGTTACAGTTTGTATCATATGAAGATGACTACAGGATTTTTAACGGAGATCTTGATGTGGGTATATTGCCACAAAAGAAAATTGCTATATTGACATACGCGGGTGGTGTATATTCCTTTAGTGGGGATGATGTCGATTTTCGGACCAATAATCGTATTCGACTCGAACCAGTCAATGACCAACATGCTATTTTTACCATTATGAATATTTCTCGTCCCATGCGTTGGGTGGGGCCCGGCGATTTCAACAAATATCGGGGTGCTCTCGAATATAGAAAAGGAGAAAATGATGATACGCTCTATGCAGTCAATGATCTCTTTTTCGAAGACTATGTCAAAGGAATGTCAGAGACAGGGAGAGGTGATCAGTTTGAATTTGTAAAAGCAAACGTAACTGCCGCACGAACGTATGCATACCTGAGCAAAGGAAAATATCCATTTTTTGATGTATTGGGAAGCACATATGATCAGCTGTATCTCGGATACAATGTCGAAGTGTACAATCCTCAAGTTGCAGAAGCCGCTATTGCTACTCGTGGGCGAATGGTCATGTATGATGGACAAGTTGTCACGACACCATACTTTGGCAATAGTAGTGGGTACACCAAGAGTTGGAAAAGTGTCTGGGGTGGAAGTGAAAAGCCATGGCTCGTGCCAGTCAAAGCAACGTATGACCTGCGTGATGGAAAATTGCAGTACGGTCATGGGGTAGGGATGAGTCAGCGCGATGCAAATATCCGTGCAAAAGAAGAAGGATTGGATTACAAAGCATTGCTTCAATATTACTATACAGGGGTGGAAGTTGCGTTGATGTATTTGTAAATAAAAACCGATATAAAAAAACTCGCCTGTGTGGCGAGTTTTTTGTTCGTTGTATTTTTCGTTATTCTTCATTCACATCCATTTTCACACCCGGTTTCTTTTCTTCTTCATCTGGCGCTGCACCGCGCTTTACTGCTGCCCAGATATCTTTTTCAATCGTTTTCATGAGTTTTGGATTTTCACGGAGATACGTTTTTGCTTTTTCACGTCCAACTCCAAGCTTTTCTTCTTTATAACTGTAGCTATTGCCAGATTTGTTGACTACTTTGTATTGAATACCGGTATCTATCAGATCTCCTGAGACAGAAATACCTTCGTTATACATGATATCAAATACCGTTGTTCGAAATGGTGCAGCTACTTTATTTTTTACAATTTTTGCTTTCACACGATTTCCAATAACCGTATCACCTTGTTTGATTTGTGCACTTCTGCGAACTTCTATACGAACTGAACTATAAAATTTCAATGCATTTCCTCCAGTCGTTGTTTCTGGATTGCCAAAAAACACACCAATCTTCATACGTGTCTGATTGATGAAAACAACTACGGTTTTGCTTTTACTTACGATACCTGTGAGTTTTCGGAGGGCCTGGCTCATAAGGCGAGCTTGGAGTCCCATGTGGGAATCTCCCATTTCTCCTTCAATTTCTGCCTTTGGTACAAGCGCCGCCACAGAATCAATCACGACGACGTCCACGGCATTGGATCGGACGAGTGTCTCCAAAATTTCCAAGGCTTGTTCTCCTGTATCTGGCTGAGAAATAAGCATGTCTTTTATCTGGACACCAATTTTTTTCGCATATTCAGGATCGAGTGCATGTTCTGCATCAATGAATGCTGCAATACCACCTTCTTTTTGTACTTCTGCAATGATGTGCTGTGCAAGGGTGGTTTTTCCACTTGATTCTGGTCCAAAAATTTCAATAACGCGCCCACGGGGGACGCCTCCAATACCAAGGGCAATATCGAGTGAAATAGATCCTGTAGAGACAGCATCGACATCAGAATTTGGTGTTTCACCAAATTTCATGATGGCATTATCGCCATACTTTTGCTTGATTTGCTCGATGGCACTTTCGGCTGCCTTCAGTTTTCCTGCTCGTTCATCTGTAGATGTTGACATAAAAAGTGATTAAGGGGCTAAACATGACAGGCAGAACACAAACGGAGCCGTTTGCTCCGTTTGTAGAATACTGTTTTTTTTTCTCCTGGTCAACTGTTGGTTCCAGGCATGTCTTTTGCGGAAATATGTTGGATAGGACGTTGGGTCACATAGCGCGTTTCGGTAGATGTTTTTCCATGTTTTTTGGTGGCTGATACCACAATAGTATTCACTCCTTCTACCAGATCCAGTTGTTGTTCAAAGTGTCCTTCTTCTGTATATGAAACATCTTTGCCATTGATAGAAATATGTGTCTCTGGGTCAGAAATGCCTCTTACCAGGATCTGTTCTTCTGTGGTGATATGTCCGTCATCTGGTTCTATCAGTGTCAGTGTAGGAGGTTCAAGAATTCTGTATACTTGCCACCCAAGATATCCGAGAACACTGATGAAAACCACTGCCACACCTATATATTTCATCATTGCTGGGAGTGCATGAAATGATGAAAATGGTTTTGGTGTATGCGGATGTGTTTGTTCTTTTTTTTCCTCTTGATCATATCCTTCCTCGATGAGAAATTGTTGTATATATGTTGCAGATGGTATACCCAACACAGAGAGGTACCGTTTGATAAAGTTTTTTTGGTACACGGTTCCTTGTGGAAGTTGTGCAAAGTTACAATTTTCTAATGCATGAATATAGGTCTTACTGAGTCGCGTTTTTTCAGCCATCTGAGCAATCGAAAAACCTGCTGCTTCTCTTGCCTCTTTGAGGCGAAAGCATACACGGTTTGTCTGCTCAATTTTTTTTCGCTGAAATGATGTCATACAGTGCCTAACGGTAATTCAAACATCGGTGAATTTTTGGTGTTAATAAAACATTTTATTTCCACCACGTGCAGGTTTTTCTTCCTCTTCCTCTTCCTTCTGTTCTTCAAGGTCATCTTCTTTTACGTTTTCTTCACTTTCATCTAACGTTTCATCTCCATATTCTTCATACGTATCCTCTGCTTCTTCCTCTACTGTATCACTTTCTTCACCATCAAACACATTATACTCTTGTCCCATGCCCATTGTACTCGGTACTTGTTTTTCTGTCACTAATATTTCTCGAGGTTTTGCACCATCTGCTGGACCAATGATGCCAGCTTCTTCAAGTTCATCAAGAATGCGTGCCGCACGAGCATATCCTACACGAAGACGACGTTGGAGAAAAGATGCACTTGCTTTACTCGCTTCAAGGATAGCTTCTTGTGCATCATTATAGAGAGGATCTTGATCATCTGCTGGACCACCAAACATACTTGCTGTTCCATTTTTTTGTTTTTGTATGATGGATTCATCATATGTTGGTTTTTCCCCACCTTTGAGGTAGGCAACCACATTTTTCATTTCTTCTTCTGTAATAAAGGCTCCTTGAATACGAACAGGTTTGCTCAGTGCTGCTGTAGAAAAAAGCATATCTCCGCGTCCAAGAAGTTTGTCTGCACCAGCACAATCGAGAATTGTTCGTGAATCAGTCACCGATGCTACCGAAAAAGCAATACGGCCAGGAATATTTGCTTTCATAAGACCGGTAATGACATCAACACTCGGACGTTGTGTCGCGAGAATAAGATGGATGCCTACGGCGCGAGCCATCTGTGCAAGACGGATAATACCAGCTTCCACTTCATTGCTTGCGGTTGCCATGAGATCCGCAAGCTCATCGATAACAAAGACAAGATATGGAATTTTTGTTTGAGGATGCATGTCATTGTACGTATTGATATCTCTATTTCCTGCTTTTGAAAGCAATTCAAATCGTCGATCCATTTCTCCGATGGTCCACTTGAGTGCATTCACTGTATCTTGTGAATTGGTAATGACTGGTGTGAGAAGATGGGGAATACCATTGTACAGTGTAAGTTCGACTCGCTTTGGGTCGATCATGATGAAGCGAAGTGTCTCTGCTGTATTTTGAAAGAGCAGTGACATGATAATGGTGTTTACACATACAGTTTTTCCAGATCCTGTCGCTCCTGCTACCAAAAGATGTGGCATTTTTGGTAGATCGGCCACCCAAATTTTTCCACCGACATCTTTTCCCAGCGCAAACATCATGTCGTGGGGACGTGCGGCATATTCTTTTGATTCGAGGAGTTCTTTGAAAGAAACCATCGCTGTTTTTTCATTTGGAACTTCAATACCGACCAGCGATTTCCCTGGAATTGGTGCCTCGATGCGGATAGGATGAGCAGCGAGCGCAAGTGCGAGGTCATTGGACAGCGCAGTAATTTTTGAAATTTTTACTCCTTTTGCTGGTTTGAGAGAATACTGGGTTACCGTTGGTCCTACCCGTACTTCCCCCATGTCTACATCAATATTAAATTCAGCCAATGTATTTCTAATAACAGCTTCATTGGATTTGATATCACCACTTGTCGGTTTTGACTTGCTCGTTCGGAGTAGTGAAATTTTTGGTGGCGTTTTGATAACCACATGTTTCGCCCAGTCTGGTATTTCATCTTGTGCATGCACAACGTGCGTTTTTGGTGTACGGTGTGCTGGTGTTTCTGTCTCGTCTTCTTCCTCTTCGTCATCATCATACATTTCTTCCTCTTCTTCTGAATCTTCATCCTCTACATCAATATTTCGTGCTGCAAAACGTCTGTCATGTGGTGATGATTCTGTGTCTTCTTCATCCTCATAGGGATCTTCTTCCTCTTCTTCATCGCTCCCTTGAGCATTGACTTGTTGTCTGACAAAATCTCCCACGAACCCGAGACCTGCGAGTATTTTTTTGTGGAGAGAAAAGAAATGCAAAATTGCCGTATTGAATAAGAGAATAAGAGAAACAAGAGCAAGGCCAATCAATAAGATAATACTTCCTATTGCACCAAGATATGTTTTGAGTGGCCACGCAAGCATGCCAAAAATACCACCACCATGACCTGCCAGCGCTTGTCGCCACATATCATCAGCACCAAATTGCATATGCATCAGACTGGACAATGTCAGAAAGAAGAGGACTGCACCGATACCATGTGTGGGGCGATAGTCGTAGCGATTATCTTTGAGGACAAACCATGTAAATATGAGGAGAATGAGTGGGGTCGCAAATCGCATGGAGCCAAACAAAAAAGCAAGGATCCATTCGTTCAATATCACGCCCACAGTACTTGCGGCATCAAAAAAACTCAGTGTAATAATGAGAGCAAACATAACAAGAAGGATGGCAATAATCCCTCGTGAAAGTGTTGGGTCAAAGTTTGATTCGATGTGCTGTTTTTTGCGTGCCATAGCGTTCATGCTCTATTGTATCATATTTTGGTAATTAGTAACTAGTGATTTGTAATACGCAAATGCATATACTTCTTAACATGTAGCATAATTTTTCAATCTTTTTTTGCGAAAGCAAAAAATAGTCTTAGCGAAGCAAAATCTTTCGTTGTATATAAAAAAGCACGTTGGTATATAACGTGCTTTTTTCAAAGTTTCTTCTCAGCAATCTTGATGTTCAAGATCGTAGTTGAAGGGTCGACGCATGAGCAGGTTGCGTCGACCAGGTTGTTGGTTGTGTGGGGATGACCTCCTGTCAGGTCGGGATGGCTACGGCGCGCAGAGCGCCGAGGAGTACTCGTGCTCGCAGACCTCCATGTCCGCGTTGCACGTGTCGATGGTGCACGGGTCACCGTCGTTGCAGTTCGAGAGATCGGGGCGGCAGGTGGCGCCCAGCCCGCCCGGGTCCTCGACGCACCCTTCGACCGTGCAGCCTGCCTCGCAGTCCTGCGTGATGGGGACTTCGCCGCAGACCACCTCCGTGCAGGTGGGGCTGAAGGCGACGAAGTCACCAGCTTCGTCGCAGTACGGCTTCGAGGTCGCCGTGCAGTCCGTGTAGGTCTCGCACTGCGGTGACTCGGGGCAGACAGCGTCGGCCGCGAGGAACATACACACGCCGTAGGTGCTGTTGCCCGGCAGAGGGACGCACCTGGGCGAGAAGCTCACGAGAGCTTCGCCCACCTGTTGCCCGATGCTGTCGTTCGAGCAGTCCATGTCGGACGCGCAGAGGCCCGTGGTGGGCAGGAAGGTGAACCTCGGCGACGCCAGATCGAGGGCGCAGCCCCCGGTCTCGCCGTTGCAGGTGAAGCCGTCGCCGCAGTCGACCACTGCGTACTCGCAGTGGCCGGACCTCGACCACCAGTTCCACCAACTGAGGTCGGCGCTGCAGCGCGACTGGTGGATGCACTTCGACCCCGTCGTGGGGTCAATGGTGCACTGACCGTCGTTCCGGCAGGTCGTCGACGACTGCTGCCAGACCAGGATTCCACCACCCCCGGCCAGCGCAGGGCTCGGGATGAAGAAGATGAGGGCCAACAAGAAGGCCAAACGGATCAGCATGGGTCACTCTCCTGACGCATGCAACTTCTCTACCTAGAACATCCAGGTATAAGAAGTTGCTCGGGAACGTGTAAAAAAACTGGACGAATCCAGCTCTTTACTTCTGCCCAAGGTTTAGCACAACATAGCATTTTTGTCAATTTGTTGTTGTGAAAAAAACACCTTGCTAGGTGTTTTTTCAAAGTTTCTTCTCAGCAATTTCAAACAATCTTGAAATAACAGTTGAAGGGGCGACGCAGCAGTGAAGTTCACTGCTGCGTCGCCTGGGTTGAGCCCCCACGTAGGGGCGGTTGAGAGGTCAGGGTTGGGACTGACACGACGCGATGTCCCACTGACAGCTCGCGTCGATCGTGCCCTGGACGCTCACGTCGCCGTAGATCGAGACGTGCCCCGCGGTGCCGTTTGGACCGGCGATGAAGACGTCGCCGTTTACGGTCAGGGCGTTTTCGTCCTGGTTGACGTTTGCCGCGGAGAAGCCGCCGTAGGTGGCGAACTTGGCGCCCTCGACCTTGGCGAACCACTTGTTGTCGTCTGGGCTCTGGACGAAGCTGATGAATTGCGACGCGTGGTCGAGCCAGGTCAGCTTAACCTGGTTGAGGTAGCCAGGCATCGAGACGATGCCGTTGACATGCATGCCCATGTTGCCGATGAGAGCTTGGGCCGTCTCAGCCGTGCTACCCCCGAACCGTGAATCGTGCTTCACCAGTAGGTCATGGTTCACGGTGACGTCCTGAGCGAAATCGGCGCTGTTTGCTGTGATGCTTCCGCCGACGGTGAGATCGCCAACCAGGTAGCTTCCCTCCGAAGCTTGGAGGTAGCTAGTCACCAGCTGGTCGCTTGCATACACGTTCGACGTGTGAATACCGTCGTCCGTCAGGACGGAGAACCAGGAGCTCCCGTCGAAGTTGTAACTGAGATGAAGCTTCGGACTGACCTGCTGGATCCATTCGACGTCGGTCGCGTTGAGGTAGTACTCGTGGACGTCGCCGTTCTTGAGGCCGAGCATCCCCACATGCGCGACGCCCTGCACCCAGGAGTCGATGAACGACCCCATGTCTGCGGAGACGTACTGTGCCATGACGCGGCCCGCCTGGAGCTGGTTCGGGCCCATGTCGACGTCCTTGTTGATGTACAAGTGATCGTCGAACGGGTTGGGCGTATCAGCACCGACGATCGTGAACGTCTCCGTCAGCAGTGCGAGCTTCTGCTTCAGCTCTGCCACCTTCGTGTTGAGCTCGCTGTTCATGGTCGTGTAGAACAGCCGCTCACCCTCCATGGCCTGGACACGGCCCTCGAGCTGGTCGAGGCGCTGAGTGAACTGGTCGATCTCTGTCGAATCGTCGACCACGGGCTGCTGGTCGCCGGCGCAGCTCAGGTTCAGGCTGAGCAGCACGAGGAAGGGGAGGACGATGAGGAAGCGGACGAGGAAGGAACGCTCACGAGGAGCGTCGGGGTCATTGAGGCGGTTCATGTTCCCTCTCGATCTAAACATGCATTCATCACCCCCAGACCATCTGGAAGTAATTTCAACATGTTTTGTGGCTTGAACTTGGAAAAGAGCAGAAAGCAGGACGAATGTCCTACCCTCAATTTCTCAGCCAAAAAGACGTCCGTATATAGCACAAATGAGCCTTTTTGTCAAGCTACCCTGTTCAAAAATAGCCTGCAGGGCGCAACCCGCCGGATAGGCGGGTGAAGCCCTGGGGATAACCCTAGGGATAACCTATGGAGCTGCCCCTAGTGAAGAAAATAGAATTTTGCTAAAATAAGCAAAAAAACGTCAGTTCTTGACAAATAGTTATACACGTGATTCAACTTGACTTTTCTCTCTATACACTATATAGTGTAGCAGTTCTCATAAGCCAAAGTGATTGATTTTTTCCCTAAGGGAAGAGAAAAATAACGTTGGTTTATAATAAATACCACGGAGCGAATCTACCTTCTTCTTCGATGACGTGTCTGATACGGACTTGACCTTAGGGTCAGGGTGCATTCTCTGGATTATTCGTTACCTGTGCACGCGCAAAACATGCACATCGAAACGAACAAACAATAAAAATTAGAAAGCAAATCGACCACGGTTTGCCGTTTTTTGTACTCAAAACATTCGGATTAGATGCGTTCATTGCTCTGCAGTGAATACATATAATTCGAATGTACGTTTAATAGCTTGCACTTATGCCAATCTACAAGCGACAGAAGACCACGGTGGCAGAACGAAAGTTCTTCACCCCGCTCAAGAGCGCGATCGAAGCGCCCGATCTCATTGAGACGCAAAAAGCGTCGTACAATTGGTTTTTTGATATTGGTATCAAAGAACTTTTTGAAGAAATTTCTCCAGTGAAAGATTTTACTGGTCGAGATCTGGAATTGTACTTCGAAGATTATACTATCGATGAGCCCAAGTTTGATGAAGTGGTCTGTCGTGAAAAAAATGTTACATTTGAAGCTCCGCTTCGTGTAAAAGTTCGTTTGATAAATAAGCGTACAAAAACAGAAGATGTCCAAGAGATTTATCTTGGTGACGTTCCCATCATGACTGATCGTGGAACATTTATGGTCAACGGTATTGAGCGTGTGGTGGTATCACAGCTTATCCGAAGTGCAGGTGCCTTTTTTACAGAAAGTACGGTCCGTGGCCGAAAATATTATGGCGCAAAAATTATTCCAAACCGTGGTGCCTGGATAGAAATTGAAACAGACCAAAACAATGTTATTTGGGTAAAAGTGGATAGAAAACGAAAAGTTGCAGCGACATCATTGTTGAGAGCATTTGGAATGAGTGCTGATGAAGATATTATCAAAGCATTCGAAGGTGTGAATACGCATCCAAATATTGATTACATAGAAGCAACCATTAAAAAAGATGCTGCAGAAAATGAAGATGACGGATTGATCGAAGTCTACAAACGTATTCGTCCAGGTGATCTCGCAACGTCTGACAATGCAAAGAGTCTCATCCACTCAATGTTTTTCAACTTTGACCGGTATGATTTTGGTCGAGTCGGTGTATACAAATTGGATAAAAAATTTGAACTTGGTCTTTCTGGTGGCGATTATGACCAAAAAGAACAGCGTGTGTTGTCCCTTGATAAACTTCTTTTGGTATTGAAGGAAGTAGTTCGTTTGAACGTGACACAAGAAGATGCTGACGATATCGATCATCTTGGAAATCGTCGTATTCGAGCGGTAGGGGAACTCGTCCAAAACAGATTCCGTGTTGGGCTTGCTCGTATGGAACGTATCATTCGTGATCGTATGAGTACATACGAACTCGAAAGTCTCGCACCAAATAAACTTATCAACGCACGACCTGTGATCGGAGCAATTCGTGAATTCTTCATGAGTTCACAGCTGTCTCAGTTCATGGACCAAGTGAATCCACTCGCAGAACTCGAGCACAAACGTCGTGTTTCAGCTCTTGGACCTGGTGGTCTTTCTCGAGACCGTGCCGGATTTGAAGTTCGTGATGTTCATACAACCCATTACGGTCGTATCTGTCCGATTGCAACACCAGAAGGACCAAACATCGGTCTTGTTGGACATCTTGCAAGTTATGCAAAAATTAATAGCTTTGGATTTGTAGAAACACCATATAGAAAAGTAGCAAAGAATGTGCCAAACCAAGCGCGCTTTACAGAAGGTGAATATTTGCAAGAGGACGTGTCTGGTATTGGAAAATCAGGTGAACAAATTTCAAAAGACATGGCAAAGAAGCTGGAGGGAAAGACAGATATGGAAACCGTATCAGTCATGCCACGTGTGACAGACGAAATTGTATACCTCAATTCATTTCAAGAAGAAAAAGTTACAACAGCGAGTGCGACAACGAGCATGAATGAACATGGTATCCTCATAGGAGAACGTATTCCTGCCCGTGTGCATGGCGAACCAAGTACGGTGTCTGCAGGAGATATTGAATATATTGATGTTGCCTCAAATCAGATTTTGTCTGTTGCAACAAGCATGATTCCATTTCTCGAACATGACGATGCGACTCGTGCGCTCATGGGAACAAACATGCAACGTCAAGCCGTCCCATGTATTCAACCAGATTCTCCACTCGTAGGGACTGGCATGGAAAAAATTGCTGCAGAAAATAGCGGACATATTTTGTTTGCTGATGAAGATGGAGAGGTCACTGCAGTCGATAGTAGCATGGTACAGATTACGGATAAAAATAAAAAAATATACACGTATCCTCTCAACAAATTTGTTCGATCAAACGCATCGAGTTCTATCAATCAGCGTCCTGTTGTTACACTTGGAGAAAAAGTTAAGAAAGGACAGGCACTGTGTAACGGACCAAGTATCGATAATGGTGAGCTCGCTCTTGGACAAAATGTCCTCGTCGCATACATGGTATGGGATGGATACAATTATGAAGATGCTATTATCATTTCAGAACGTATCGTACAGAAAGATAGATATACATCCATTCATGTCGAAGACTACGCAACAGATGTTCGAGAAACAAAACTTGGCCCAGAACTTGTCACGAGCGATATTCCAAACGTGAGTGAAGAAAAATTGAAAAATCTTGATACCGAAGGTGTTATTCGTGTTGGTGCGGAAGTTCATTCTGGTGACATCTTAGTTGGAAAAATTACTCCAAAAGGAGAAACAGAATTGACACCAGAAGAGCGATTGCTTCGTGCCATTTTTGGAGAAAAAGCTCGCGATGTTCGTGATTCATCACTCTACCTTGAGCATGGAGAACATGGAAAGGTAACAGATATTCGTGTCTTTTCTGCAGACGAAGGAGACAAGTTGCAACCTGGTGTGATCAAGCAAGTCCAAGTCACTGTCGCAGACATGAGAAAACTTCAAGTCGGTGATAAAATGGCAGGACGACATGGAAACAAAGGTGTTATTTCTCGCATTGTATCAGTAGAAGACATGCCGTTCCTTGAAGATGGAACACCTGTTGATATTATTCTTTCTCCACTCGGTGTTATTTCTCGTATGAACTTGGGGCAATTGCTCGAAAGTCATCTTGGTCTCGCAGCAAATGCGCTCGGGTATCGTGCAGCAACACCAGTGTTGAATGGAATTACAGAAGCACAAATCAAAGAAGAATTGACAAAGGCTGGATTCCCAACAGATTCACAGTCGCAACTCTATGATGGACGTACTGGTGAACCGATGGATCACAAGACCACTGTTGGATACAATTACATGCTCAAGCTCAACCACATGATCGAAGACAAAATGCACCAACGTTCTATTGGTCCATACAGTCTTATTACACAGCAACCACTCGGTGGAAAGGCGCAGTTTGGTGGACAACGTTTCGGAGAAATGGAAGTGTGGGCACTCGAAGCATACGGTGCCGCGCATTCATTGCAAGAAATTTTGACGATCAAATCCGATGATGTGCCAGGACGAAGCAAAGCATACGAAGCAATTATCAAAGGAAACCCAATCACCCGTGTCAACTTACCAGAATCATTCAATGTTTTGGTACGAGAGTTGAAGGGTCTTGCCCTCGATGTAAAACTTATGAAACAAGTCGGTGATGTATACATCCCAGCTGACGAAATACCAAAAGTCGAGTCAGCTTCAGACTACATGGAGAATGAAGAGTAGTGATATTGTCTCATTTTTCCCTACTTATTAACTTCTAGTACGTATGTCACGAGATACTCTACATTCAATAGACTTCGATGCCATCGCCCTCTCGGTCGCATCTCCAGAAGTCATCAAAAATTGGTCTTTTGGTGAAGTGTCAAAACCTGAGACGATCAATTATCGTACCCAAAAACCAGAAAAAGCAGGGTTGTTCGCAGAAGAAATTTTTGGTCCAACAAAAGATTGGGAATGTTACTGTGGAAAGTATAAAAAAATTCGATACAAAGGCATTGTCTGTGACAAGTGTGGTGTGGAAGTCACACACTCACTCGTTCGTCGTGAACGCATGGGACACATCGAGCTTACGAGTCCTGTGTCACATATCTGGTTTCTTCGTTCAATCCCTTCAAAGATTGGTTTGGTACTTGATATCTCCATCCAAAATCTTGAAAAAGTTATTTACTTTGCATCCTTTATTATTACGTCAGTGAATGAAGAAGAAAAGAAACAAGCGCTTGATGGATTGAAGGATGAATACAAAACAACACGAAAAGAATTGGAAAAACAATTTGCAGAAGAACCAAAAGTGCTTGAAGAAAAGATTGCCGCGCTTGATGAAGACGTCGCTCTCGTGCAGGAAGAACTCAAAGATATCAAGATGATGGGCATTGTGTCAGAACATCGATATCAAGAATTGTCATTCCGATATGGCCACATGTTTGAAGCAAGTATCGGTGCTGGTGCCATTCGTGATTTGTTGAAAAAACTCAATCTTCCAAAGACGATTGAAAGTTTGGAAAAACAAATTGTAAAAAGTAAAGGAGCAAAACGCGATCGACTCGTACGCCGAGTGAAATTGCTTTCTAGTTTGAATCAAAATGGTATTAAACCAGAATGGATGGTCCTCACCTCCATTCCTGTTATTCCACCAGATCTCCGCCCAATGGTAGCGCTCGATGGAGGACGCTTTGCGACATCTGATCTCAATGATCTGTATCGTCGTGTTATCAATCGAAACAATCGGTTGGGTCGATTGCTCTCACTCAATGCACCAGAAGTCATCTGTCGCAACGAACGACGTATGTTGCAAGAAGCCGTTGATGCACTTATCGACAACAATGCACGTTCTGCAAAAACAGTTACTGCGTCTACAGGACAAAAACGAAAATTGCGTTCTCTGGCAGATATTTTGAAAGGAAAGCAAGGACGATTCCGACAAAACTTGCTCGGAAAACGTGTCGACTATTCAGGACGTTCCGTTATTGTCGTAGGACCAAATCTTCAAATGCACGAATGTGGATTGCCAAAACGTATGGCACTTGAATTGTTCAAACCATTTGTCATGAGTGAGATCATCAAACGTGAGCTTGCACATAATGTTCGCAGTGCATCACGATATATCGAATCCAATGCCCCAGAAGTATGGGATATCTTGGAAGATCTTACCTCAAAGACTCGTGTACTCTTGAATCGTGCGCCTACCTTGCATCGTCTTGGTATTCAGGCATTTCGACCAAGACTTGTTGAAGGAAAAGCAATTCAACTTCATCCACTCGTGACACCAGCGTTCAATGCCGATTTCGACGGAGACCAAATGGCAGTTCATTTGCCGTTGACCGAAGAAGCAAAGTGGGAAGCTGAACATATCATGGCTGCAGAAAAAAACTTGTTGAAACCTGCGACAGGACAACCTATTATTACCCCTCAACAAGATATTACCCTCGGGTCATATTATTTGACTCGATATGCTGAAGCTGACACAGGAGAGATAACAAAATACTTCTCAAATATTACTGAAGCAAAATACGCATACAAAACACGCATGATCGGTGTACATGAACGTGTCAAAATTCGGTTCGATAATGTAGCAAAATTTCCAGAAGGACAAAGTACTCTTGTGGAAACATCTATTGGTCGAGTATTTTTCAATGAAATTTTCCCAGACAAAATTGAATACTACAACGAACCAATTACCAAAAAACATTTGTCAAAGATTATTGCGTCAATGCTTGAATTTTATGGACAAGCAGAGACTGCTATTATTCTTGATAGAATTAAGGAAGTCGGGTTCAAGTATGTTACGAAGTCTGGATATTCTCTTGGGATGGATGACTTCGGACGAATCGAAGAAAAGAAAGGCATTCTCGAAGAAGGTGGCAATAGTGTCGCCTTGGTAGAAGAACAATTCAAAGAAGGGTTGCTCACTGGTTCTGAACGACATGCAAAAGTTCTGGAAATTTGGACTGATGTCAAAGACCGTGTTGTCTCATTCAATAAACAGGCACTTGATAAAGAAGGACCAGTCTTTGCAATGATTGATTCTGGTGCTCGTGGATCATGGGGACAGCTTGGACAGGTGATCGGTATGAAAGGACTTGTGGCTTCTCCAAGTGGAGACATCATCGAACTTCCTGTTACAGGAAACTTCAAAGAAGGATTCGATGTTCTTGAGTTCTTTATCTCTTCTCACGGTACACGAAAAGGTCTTTCAGATACCGCTCTTCGTACTGCAAACGCAGGATATTTGACTCGTCGTCTTGTCGATGTTGCACAAGATGTAGTGGTCACTCATGATGATTGTGGTGACGATATTGGAGAATTTTTTACAAAAGAAAATTCAGAACAAATTGGAGAAAAATTATCTGAACGTGTTGGCGGAAGATTTGTTCTTGTCGATGTCAAGGCCGGACGCAAGACCTTAATAAAAGCAGGAGAAATGATTACCGCTGAGATAGCTCGACAAGTGGAATCGGAGGGCGTAGAAGAAGTGCATGTACGCAGTGTACTGCAGTGTCGCTTGCCAAAGGGTGTTTGTGCAACCTGTTATGGTGTTGATCTTTCAAACAGTGCTGTTGTCAAAAAAGGAACAGCTGTTGGAATCATCGCAGCACAATCCATTGGTGAACCTGGTACACAGTTGACTATGCGTACGTTCCATCTTGGAGGTGTCGCTGGAGGAGATATCACCCAAGGGTTGCCACGTGTTGAAGAATTGTTTGAAGCGAGAAAACCAAAACGAAAAGCAGTTCTTTCCGAAGTTGCTGGTACTATTGAAATAGAAGATGCAGACGGAAAAGTAATTACCAGTCCAACAGGACGAAAAGTATTCGAAGGACGAAAAGGACAAAAAATTATCAAGGTTCACTTCGAAGGCATGGATGAATTGGAAATGAAGATCCGGAAATCTGACGATATCAAAGTCGTTGATGGACAAAAAGTAAAGCAAGATGATGTTCTCTACATTAGTGGAAGCACGGGAGAAGAAATCAAAGCCGAATACGGTGGCGTTATTTCTCTTGGAAGCAAAGTGCTTGGTTTGAAATACCAAGGGAGTCATCGAAAAGAATACATTGTTCAGATTGGATTTAAGTTGTGGGTCAAGAATGGCGATGTCGTTGAAAAAGGTGACCAGCTTACCGAAGGAAGTGTTGACCTCCAAGAACTTTTTGAGCTCAAAGGGCGAGACGCCGTACAGAGATACATTCTTTCTGAGATTCAAAGTATTTACGCATCACAAGGACAACGTCTCAACGATAAACATGTAGAGCTCATTGTTCGACAGATGTTCTCTCGAGTCTATGTAGAAGATTCAGGAGATACTGATCTTCTTCCTGGAGAGACAGTTGAAAAGGCACAATTTCAAGGTGCCAATATGATCGCAGAAAAAAATAAAGGAAGAGAAGCCTCAGGACGAGAATTGTTCCTCGGTGTGTCAAAAATTTCTTTGTCTACACAGAGCTTCCTCTCTGCAGCATCTTTCCAAGAAACCAGCAAAGTGCTTATCAATGCCGCTATTACCGGCAAGATGGATCCACTCGAAGGTCTCAAGGAAAACGTCATCATCGGACGACTTATTCCTGCAGGAACGGGATTCAAAGATCATGAGTAAGGAACACGCCAGATAGAAAATGGAATGCAAAAACAGTCCCGATTATATCGGGGCTGTTTTTTGTTTTGAAAAACATTGAATATTCATTTCATTTTTGATAGGCTCTCTATGTACTATATAAAAATACTTTGTATGTCAGGACATTCACGATGGAGTAAAATTCAGCACAAAAAAGGGAAGGCTGACGCACAGCGGGGAAATTTGTTTACCAAATTGTGTAAGGCCATTACCATGGCAGCAAAAGATGGTGGAGGCGATGCAGAAATGAATTTTTCGCTTCGTCTTGCGATAGAAAAAGCAAAAGGTGGAAATGTCCCAAAAGACAATATTGAACGTGCCATCAAGCGTGGAACTGGGGAACTAAAAGATGGTGAAGAAATTCAAGAAGTACTGTACGAAGGATATGGCCCAGGTGGCATTGCCGTACTTGTCGAAACATTGAGCGACAATAAAAATAGAACTGTCTCCGAAGTAAAAAATGCATTTACCAAAAATGGTGGTTCTCTCGGGAGTCTTGGAAGTGTGCAGTGGCAGTTTGAACGACAGGGAGTAGTGATTTTGGGTCATGCCCAAGTATCCATATCAAAAGATGATCTCGAACTTGCCTTGATAGATGCCGGAGCGTCAGACATTCTTGAGTTTGATGAACATCTCGAAGTACGTTGTCCAATGGATAAGTTTCAATCTGTGGTGGAGGCATTGAAAACATGTGGTGTTGGTGAACCCGAAGATGCTGGACTCAAGTGGGTCGCAAAAGAAGAGGTCGGCGTGGACGATGGCATTGCAGAAAAAATGGAAAAATTATATGATGCGCTTGATGAGCTCGACGATGTAAACGAAATTTATACAAATGAAAAATAAATCACAACGCATTCTCGGTATCGACCCGGGCTATGGTCGCATTGGGTATGGTGTTATTGAAGGTGCACGTGGTGCGTGGGTACATGTGGCACATGGGTGTATCGAAACAAATACCAAAGCAGATTTTGCAGAGCGACTTGTGGAGCTGAAACAAGATCTCCTTTCAATATTAGAAAAATATCAGCCGGATAAAGCAGGCATCGAACAATTATTTTTTGCAAAAAATGTAACAACAGGAATGAAAGTAAGCGAAGCGCGTGGCGTTATTCTTCTTACCTTGCATGAAGCAGGTGTTCAGGTGCAGGAAGTCACGCCACTACAGATGAAGCAAGCGATCGTTGGGTACGGTCGTGCAGAAAAAGGACAACTTCAGGAAATGATTCGTATTCAATTACTTTTGAAAAAACGCCCTACGCCAGACGATGCTGCCGATGCGTTGGGTGTTGCGTTGACGGCAGGACTGTTGTTTTAGTAGGTCATCCCGAGCGAAGTTGAGGGATCTCGTTGATTCATCAGCATACATTCATACATCGAGTTCTCTCGACTTCTCATTCGACTCACTTCGTTTGTTCAGAGTCGATTGAGATGACGGTTTTTGACACAAGTATAACTTGTTTTTTTTGGTTTGCTATGATACATACCATGTATCCCATTCATGCCTAGGAGGGCAACATGAACACGACGGCAACGAGTGCTACTGTCCAGAAGGACGATCTTCAGCTGCTTCGGGCAGCGTTTCATATCGCCTTCCACATCATCGCCATCAGCCTTGTTGCTTCACGCGAGGTGTCTGATGAGGTAATTGATCAGGTTTTGGATATCGCGTGGAAGGCTGTGGTTGTGGCAGAAATCTTCATGATTTCTGGGTACCGGATGTCGCAGAAGTGTGACAACTGGTATACGAAGGCGTTTGCCTGGTTCCACAAGTACATTGCAAGGTACCTCATACGACCAAAAGAGTATGGAAAACCTACCGCTATGACTACGTATGTCCTCGGACTCGTAGTAATTCGCCTGGGGCTTGCTGTCCCGGTGATCGAGTGCCTGTACATAATGGCGATCCTGTCATGGGGAGATCCTTTTGCAAGGATTGGGGGGATCAAGATCAAGGGGCCTTATCTGCCCTTCAGGAAGAAGGCCAAGAAGACCTGGGCTGGATTCTTGACATTCTTCTTTGTGTCGACGGTGGTGGTTGTGATTCAGGATGTCGTTCTGATAGATGTTGGAATGCTGACTCTGACTACGGTGCCTGCCATTGCCCAAATCGTCGCGGTCTTTGCCGGTGCGTTCGCCGAGGCGTACGCCCCATTCGCTGATAATTTCTTCATCACGCTGGTGGCATACGGAGGGTATGCCGTCGTCATGGGGTGAAGAGATTCAAGGAGAAACACGCCGCCCCGCACGGCGTAAAACGCGGGACGAGCGCCAAGGCGAGCAGGCCATGCGGAGCATGGAGCCTGCGGTGAGGCAACGCCTGAAGCGTGAGATGGGGGAGATCTATGATTGCCCCCTGAACTGTCGTTGTAAGAACCCGCTCTGGGACTGCACAAGGCAGCCGAAGCCGTCGTTCTACGACGACTACGAGTTCGAGGACTTCGAGTTGGAGTTCCTCGACGGCCTCAACGGTTAAGGAGAAACGCCGCCCCTCTGGAAGAAGGGCGGCGTTCGTGTTTTTGGCTACTATTAGCCAAACTATGTTCTCTCCCATTGACAAGAAGGCAGAAATATGCTATAGTAATCTTGTTTTTAATATACATCTTGGCATAGCCAAGCTGGACCCTCTTCGGACATGCCCCAGAGCGGCCTAGTAACCATAATGCATGTATGCTCACAAAGCGAAAAAAGCAGAACGTGATCAAGAAGTATCAAACCCACGAAGGTGATACGGGATCAAGTCAAGTGCAAATTGCTATCTTGACGACAGAGATCGATGAATTAGTAGGTCATTTGAAAAAACATCATAAGGATCATTCTTCACGACGAGGACTCCTTCGAAAGGTAGGAGAACGACGACGACTCCTCCGTTATTTGAAAAAGGAAGACGTAAAAGGATACGAAGCATTGGTCATTGATTTGAAACTCAAGCAAGCCAAGAAACTTGGCAAACCAATAAAGGAAGAAGACGTGTTAGAAGATTTAGAAGACGAGAATGTCACAGAAACATCAACAAAATAAGAATCCTTTGAAACACCCCGAGCAACGTGTCGGGGTGTTTATTGATGTCCAAAATATGTATTATTCTGCCAAAAATTTGTTTGGCAAGAAAGTCAATTTTGGGAACATCGTCCAAGAAGCTGTCGCAGGCAGAAAGCTTATTCGTGCGATTGCGTATGTGGTGAGAACGGAAAGTCAAGATGAACAACCATTTTTTGAAGCACTGTACAATCTTGGGATCGAAACGCGAGAAAAAGATTTACAAATCTTTAGTTCTGGAAATAAAAAAGCAGATTGGGATGTTGGGCTTACTGTGGATGCGATTCGACTTGCTCCAAGCCTCGACGCTGTCGTGATTGTCTCGGGTGATGGTGATTATGTCCCTTTGGTGGAATATTTGCAAAAAAGTTCAGGCAAACAAGTAGAGGTGGTTGCGTTTGGAGAAACGACCTCAGGGTGGCTTATCGAAAGTGCAGATGATTTTGTTGATTTGTCATTGGATCAAGCGAAGTTTACGATCCCAGATCGTACGGCAGCAAAACGACGACTCAATGGAGAAATAAAAAATTTAAAATAATTCAATTCATCTAATAAAATTTCCAATAAGGGAAAAGAACTATTTGGCATTTTACTAGGTGAATTGAGAATTAAAAATTTGTTAATTAAAACATGTTGATCTTGAGAAATCTAGGTCCGAGACCTGTGTATCACAAAGGTACGCGGTAACGATCTATCTTTTCCAGATCAGCACCTAAATCAAGCTGATCTATGCTCGATGTAAAACAATGGTCTACCGAGTGGGGTGGACGCACGCTGACGATTGAAGTTGGCAAACTTGCACTCCAAGCGAATGCAAGCTGTACTGTCCGATATGGCGACACGATGATATTGGCTACGGCCATCATGTCGAGTCGAAAAAGCGACATGGATTTTTTTCCGCTCTCTGTAGAGTTTCAAGAGAAACTTTCTGCAGCAGGAAAAATCAAAGGATCTCGTTTTATGAAACGTGAAGGTCGCCCAAGTGATTGGGTTGTTTTGACTGGACGTGTGATTGATCGATCGATTCGACCACTTTTTGATGATACGATGCGAAATGAGATTCAGGTGATTTTGACACCTCTTTCTATTGATGGCACTGCAGAAACACAAGCGGTGAGTTTGATTGCTGCATCTACAGCACTCTCCATGTCAAATATTCCTTGGAATGGCCCTATTGGTGGTGCCGTGATTGGAAGAAAAGATGGAAATTTGATTCTCAATCCAACTGATGAAATGCTCAAAGAAGGAGATCTCGACCTTGTTGTCGCAGGATCACCAGAAAAACTGGTGATGGTAGAAGCTGGGTCAACAGAAATTGTTGATACCGAATTTGTCGATGCAATGAAATGGGGATGTGCAGAATTGCAACCAGTAATTGACCTGATAAAAAAGGTACAATCAGAAATCGGACAAGAAAAAGTATATCCATCTGCAGATGCAGACGAAGCAACGGATGTTGCAGATGCAAAAAAGAAAGCAGAAGCATTCCTCGCATCGGTTGCTGATACCATGATCTTTGATTCTGTAAAAACAGGACGAAAAGAACGAGTCGCAATGGTAAGTGCTATCGAAGAAGCAACCAGTGCACACCTGCTCGAACAAGGGGTAGAAGAAGATATCGTAAAACTTGCATTGAAAAAAGTAAGTTATCTTGTTGGAGCTGAAATTACCAAACGAATTTTAGAAAAAGACCAACGACTTGATGGACGAACACTTACTGAAGTTCGCCCACTCAATATCGAAGTAGATCTCATTCCTCGTGTTCATGGCTCTGCTATGTTTATGCGCGGTGATACACAAGTCCTGACGACAGTCACCCTTGGGGCTCCTGGAGATATTCAGCTACTCGACGATATGATGGAAGACGGTCTGAAACGATACATGCACCATTATTCTGATGCGCCATTTACGTATGGTGAAACAGGATGGATGCGTGGACCAAGTCGACGAGCTATCGGGCACGGTGCACTCGCAGAGCGCGCTGTTGAACCAATGCTTCCACTCGAAGCATCTTTTCCATACGCTATTCGTACGACCAGTGAAGTGCTCGGATCCAATGGATCGAGTTCTATGGCATCGACGTGTGCATCGACACTGTCACTCATGGCAGCGGGTGTTCCACTCATCAAACCTGTTGCAGGTATTGCGATGGGGCTTGCGTCTGACCTCGAAGGAACAGGCAAATGGAAAGTATTGACTGACCTCCAAGATGTAGAAGATGGCAAAGGTGGTATGGACTTCAAGATCGCAGGAACCGTAGACGGTATTACTGCTGTTCAGATGGATACGAAAACACAAGGATTGACATGGGATATTGTGGAACAAGCATTTGCTCAGTCTGTTGTTGCTCGCCGAGATATTTTGGCACAAATGAAGGCTGTGATCGCAGAACCACGAGCAGAACTTTCTGAATATGCACCACGTATTGTCACCATTCAAATTGATCCAGAAAAAATTGGAGATATTATTGGACCTGGTGGAAAGACAATCAAGAAGCTTACGGCAGATACCGGAGTCACAATCGACATCGAACAAGATGGTCGTGTGCTTCTTACGTCAAACGACGCTGATGCTATGGCAGAAGCAGTGCGCCAGATTGAGATGATTACAAAGACGGTCGAAGCTGGAGAAATCTATGATGGAGAAGTCGTTCGTATTGAAGACTTCGGAGCTTTCGTATCACTTACCCCAAATAAAGACGGTCTGGTTCACGTGAGTGAAATCTCATGGGAGCGCACTGATAAACCAAGCGATGTTCTCAAACTTGGGCAGAAAGTAAAAGTAAAAGTAAAAGAAATTGATAATCTTGGTCGTGTGAATCTGACCATGAAGGAACTCACCGAAAAGCCAGAAGGTTACGTCCCTCCACCACCGCGACCACCACGGACTGGTGGCGACCGCAACGGTGGATCTCGTGGACCACGAAAATCATTTGGAGGACGGTAGCATTATAGACAATAATTATATATAAGAAAGTTCTCCTTAGGAGAGCTTTCTTATTTGACGAATAATAACTTCGGAAGTAGTATGATATTAGAAATTGAGAATGAGTAGTATGTTCTCAGGTATTATACAATCAATTGCACCCATTTCGTCTCTCAAAAAAAATGAGCATGGTGCAACACTCGCACTTCATTTCAACGAAGCGTTGCTTCGTGATCTCAACATTGGTGCGAGTGTGTCTGTAGCAGGAGTGTGTCTGACGGTGATAAACATTGAAAATAATACTGTATCATTTGACCTTACCGAAGAAACACTCACTGTAACTACACTTGCAAATTTGAAAGAATTAGACGTTCTAAACATAGAACGATCAATAAAAGTCGGAGATGAAATCGGTGGACATCTTCTCTCCGGTCATGCACATAGCATTGCAACTCTTCTTGAAAAGAATGATAATGGTATATTGAAATTTCAACTGCCGGAAGAACTCAAAAAATTTGTGATAGAAAAGGGATTCATCGCACTCAATGGAGCAAGTCTTACTGTCATTGATTATGATATTGCATCTGGAACGTTTTCAGTCGCATTTATTCCTGAGACACTTCGGGCGACAACGTTTGGAACCTTGCATGTTGGAGATTACGTGAATGTGGAGGTAGATCAGCAGACACGAGCAGTCGTCGAGACCGTAGAACGAGTTTTGGCCCAGAGATAAGCCTTGATTTTTCTTGCAATGTGTGGTTTACTGTGCCCCATGCCGACGTGGTGAAATTGGTATACACGCCTGCCTTAGGAGCAGGTACCGAAAGGTGTGAGAGTTCGAGTCTCTCCGTCGGCACCAATAGCATAAGTTGAAAAAAGAGATAACTTTTATTCCAATCCAATGAAACAGCACGTTGTGGAAAAAGGAATATCCATCTCATTGATTATCCCGGCTAAAAATGAAGAAGCCTATCTTCGTGCATGTTTAGATTCAGTAGCACAACAGACGCTTCATCCGATAGAGATCATTGTGGTAGATAATGGAAGTACGGACAACACAGCAGACATCGTGAAATCGTATGACGGTGTTGTATATATTCATGAACCCAGACCAGGACTGCCACAGGCTCGGCAAGCTGGACTTGACGCCTCAACTGGTTCTTGGCTTGTGTATATTGATGCAGATTCTCGATTGCCAAAGGATTACCTTGAACAAATTGTGAATGCACTAGATGGGCAAGCTGATGTTGTCGCCGTGAGCAATCCATCACGATTTTATGATGGCACACGAGTACTCGATGTATTTATCCGTTTGTTCTTTTTTAACTTTTCAGTATTAGCACGATTGGGATTGGTTCGATTTATTTTTGGAGGAAGTTTTGCTATTCGAAGAACAGCACTTGTTGATTTGGGAGGGTTTAATACTGATATTCATTTTTATGGTGAAGACACTGATCTAACGAGACGGATGCAAGATGTAGGTCGTATTGTCTATGTACCTGATGCGTGGAATAGTACTTCGGCAAGGCGATATAAAGAATTGGGATTTTGGAAAACCATCTGGTATTATGCATCCGTCTATATGCGTATGTCGGTATTTGATATGGTTCATTCATTTTTTTTTGCGGATCGTTCATTTGTTATACGACGTGTGTTTGCAGCGTTTGCTATCGTCGTAAGCACCATTACGTTTTATGGTTTTTTTAGCCCAGCATCTCAAGTGTTTGGAAAAACAGAACGAACGTTGCCATTGCAAGAAATTTCAGAAAAAACAGTTGCCTTAACGTTTGATGATGGCCCGAATGGTACGTATACTGAACAAGTGTTGGATATATTGGAACGAGAACAAATTCACGCTACATTTTTTCTTATTGGAAAAAATGCTGAAGCCTATCCAGACATTGTAAAAAGAATAGCGTCAGACGGAGATGTGATTGGAAATCATAGTTATTCACATTCATTTTTTCTCCCATTTTATCAAGAGAAAAAGGCTGAACAAGAACTTGCTCTTACCAACACGATCATTACCGATGAGACAGGCGTCACGCCGACATTATTTCGTCCTCCACATGGGTGGAAAACACCACACCTATTACATGCCGCCAGAAAAGAAGGATTGACCGTTGTGACATGGAATGACATGACTATTGATTATGTTGCATATGTAAAATCAGGAAAGATTGCAAAGGAAATATTGGAAGGGGTAAAACCTGGTTCGATAATTGTATTGCATGATGGATTGAATCTGCTCAGTGATATTGATCGACGGCAAACGATTGATGCCTTGGAAGTTATTATAAAAACATTGAAAGAAGAAGGATATTCGTTTGTGACCCTATAGACACTATGAATACGCAAGACGCACGATATCTTTCTGCATCTCTGCGAGGAGATAGTATGCCTACAGTAGATTTGCATACAGCGTCATCTCCTGGTGATGCTGATATGCAACTTGAAAAGGCTTTATTTTTTTTTGTTTCTCACCATGAGCAGGCATGTCGTGTGGTGCATGGAATAGGGGAAGGAGTCCTTACCAAGATGGTACATCGTGTATTAACAAAAAATCCTCTGGTGGAGGATTTTCAATTATCTGCTGATGGGGGCAGTACCATTGTGTTGCTTGGTTCTATTCGATAGGCAATACGCGTATTGCTTCTATCGTACCCTCGAGATCATACGGGGCTTTGTCCCATGTTGTGTAGGTAAGTTCACGATCGCCAGAGAATTGGACATCATCTGTAAAGGCAGTACAGACACTTCCACAGGAAAAGTTCACTTTTGCATCATACAATAGTGTATCACCGGTTTTCATATTCAGGACGCCTATTTTTGTGAGCAGGGGATATTCTTGTTGTGAAATTTCAACAAAGGCAAGTCTGTCTCCTGTATCGTTCCATACGAGCGGACCTACACCGTCGATGATACTTCCATATATATATTCTGCGCTGCTAAATGACTCCGCTCCTATTTCGTATACATGAACGCCGGCTTCATTTGTAAATGCAAGCATTTTTTTATCTTTTGACAGAACAGGTGGAATGGCAGAACACGTTGATGCCATTGTTACACCGAGAGGAACTTCAACAGGAATGCCATTTTCAACGAGTTCATACGAAAAACAAGATCCTTCATCAGCATGTTGCACAATTTCTCTTGACGATGGATCGGATGGAAGGACTTTTTCTGGTGTGTTATTGGTTTGTTGTGGCAAAGAAGATCCACAACCACTCAGCGTAAGGAGAGCCACAAAAACGAAAAAGAGGTGTTTCATATAGTATTAGTAATGATATTTCCCTTTGCCTATCATGACACTTCTATACACCTGTTCCAACAAAATCGTTCGCACCATGTTGTGAGGAAACGTGAGTTGTGAAAGCGAAAGTTGCAAGTGTGCTTTTTCAAGAATGCTTTTGTGGAGCCCAAGTGGACCCCCAATAACAAACGTCACAGGCAAGCCTTGCTCTGTTTTTTTCTCGAGCAGCGTCGCAAGTTCTGGAGATGTCATCTCTTTTCCACGCTCGTGAAGTGCAATGATCACTGGATGGTCGCCTGCTGTTTTTAAGATTTTTTCAGCCTCCTTTTTCTGAATGTTTTCTCGTTCATTGACAGAAGAAAATGCTTCTTCCTTCAATTCTGTGAGAGTTATTTTTGCATAGGGTGTTAGACGCTTGAGATATTCTGCCTCAGCATCTTTCCAGTACGTTTCTTTCAATTTTCCGAGAGTGATTATTTGTATGTTGAACATAGTGTGAATAAATTCCTCCCCTACCAGGGGAGGTTAGGAGGGGTCTTCGAAGTGTGTATACATATATATAAAGTATATCGTATCTCGAAGAAAAATAATGTTCATATAGTTTGTACATTGTGTTTCTTGCAAAAGACCCCCTCTAGCTCCCCCTGATAGGGGGAGAGTCTACACATGTATCCACCAGCGCATAAGGGGACCGCCATGCATCTCTGAATCAATAGTATCTTGGTGTACCCCACCAAATTTTTGAATAACTTTTTGTGATACGATATTGTGTGTATCACACGTGACCAGCAGTTTTTTTAAGCCAAGCTTTTTTGCTTCTTCGAGTACTTGCTGCACCGCCCATGTCCCAACACCTTTTCCCCTTGCCTCTGGTATCAAATAGTACCCGAGATGGCCTCCATAATGCATCAGATGTTCGTTTAGCTCATGTCTCAAGGATACACGTCCAAGCCACTTGCCATTTTTAATGACCCACCACTGGGTGGACTGAACTTTGTCTTCAGGCAAGTCATGGCCAGAACGATACATTGCAAGCGTCTCAAGCCAATCATCAAATCGTTCTTCAAACCATTGTTCGGTATGTTCATCAAAAAGCCCATCAGGTTCACCCGATGCTTTGTGTTTTCTCATTGCTTCGAGAAAGCTGTCTTTATATTGTGTATTTGGGAGTACAAGTTTCATACTATATTGATGTATATGGTATCATATGTATCTCAAAAAATCCCGTAAATCTACAAAAAAAATGCCATGCATCCACATCCTTTCCACAGTATCCCCAAAGGGGACTTGACAAGCCTTTTATCCCCATGTAGAATGCGAAGGCAATTCAAGAAGGAACACATCT
>PFPJ01000056.1 GCA_002792995.1 Candidatus Magasanikbacteria bacterium CG_4_10_14_0_2_um_filter_41_10
CGAGGAGGAGTCGCATAGTGGCCTAGTGCGTTCGCCTGGAAAGCGGATATAGCCGTAAGGTTATCGCGAGTTCGAATCTCGCCTCCTCCGCCAAGGCTAAAAATATCAGAGATATTTACAAATTGCTAAAAGCAAACACACAGGAGAGGTCGCATAGTGGCCGAGTGCAGCAGTTTACTAAACTGCCGTGGGGTCAAACTCACCAAGGGTTCGAATCCCTTCCTCTCCGCCATTGACAAACTCGGTGCTGAAAGCACCAGGATTGGCAATGTGGGGGATTCGAAGTTTATCCCAGGATGGGGAAATCCCTCCCTCCCCGCATTTTTTGACCAAAAACAAACCATCCCGGGTAGTTTCACTTTAATACGATAAGATATAAATAGAACCAAAGCTATGAAAGAGCTTTATGACTTACTAAATAGAAAGAAATTAACATCATTTAAGAAAATTTCCCAATTCTGCTTCGAATTTCCTATAGAGGATGTAATAGAAACGACAACAGAAGCTTTAGTCTCTACTCATACACATAATCTGAATAAGCCTCCTGCTTCGCCCTTTAATTTTTCAGCATCAATATCTTTAAGTGGTAGTGATTACCCATGTGCATCACCAACGTGCAGAATTAAAAATGTTTCTGCTCTTACGCAATTCTCAACTATCTATTCAACTAGCACAACAATCTATAACCCGTTTGATTTTGTTTATTTTTTAATAAATCCTGAAGCAAAACGATTTAGTTTTAACGAAATGGCAGTTAGGAATGATGCTTTTGTTGGATTCATGATTGCTTATGAATATAGGCCCCTAATTGAAGCAGAGATATTAAGGTTTTCAAGAACAATAAATATAATTTGCAATAATTGCAAAAAGAAGAGAGATATGCAGCTAAAATTGGTGGAAAATAAACTTTATGCACTTTCTAAAGAACAATTGTTTCCATTATTTAAAGATATTGTACGTTTGGAAATAAACAAAAAAAGGAAATTTTTTCATCTTGCGGGTATAGACACTTTAGTTGGTGAAGATGCATTTTTTCACTATAAAACCTTTCCAAAATATTTAATTGATGCTAAAGGAAAAACAATAACAGATATAAGAAAACTTAGATTTAACAATCCTCTTGTTAGTGGGTTTTTTAAGGATGCCATAGATAGTTTAATGTTTCAAAAAGTTGGAGATATTGAGCAAATAACAAAAACCTATTTAACAAACAGTTTATTTGAAAGAAAACTATTAGAGAGTGTAGGAAATGTTACCGACGAAAAGGTATTGAATTTCTTTTTAGATGAAATACCTGTCGTTCAAAAACTTCCTTACAATAGGATTCTAGAAATGCGAACGAAGCATTTTAGTGAATTCGAATCTTTTCAGAATGCAGTTTCAGAGATTATGAAAAAAGCTAAAGATTTTAATACACAGGATGAATTTAATGAATTTTCAAAAAGACAATTAGACAAAAATCTTAAAGATTTAAAAAAAATACAAGATGAACAAAGAAAGAAAAGTTTATTGACCGGTTTCATTCATGGGTCATTCTTGGGTGCCAGTTTGGTTATTTCATTAGCAACAAATAATCAAATCCCATCGATTTTAAGTGTCGCTCAAGCAACAATGGCCTGTAAAGAGATAATCACAGACGCTGAAGAAACACAAAAAGCTCTTGAACGAAGCCCATTATATTTTTATTTTAGACTGTCTAAACTTTAATAGTATGTATAAAAGGTTTCAGTTAGTTTCCACATACTATCCGCATTTTGATTATATACAAATTTCTGGTTTGTTCCAGTGTTCGGGTTATAAGGACTAAGATGTTCCAGACCCGAGTGCTCCGTAGATGATATAATCGTCATATGAAACTTCTCCTCACTTCATCAGGTTTTACGAACAAAACAATTGTAAACGCGTTTCGGGAGCTTCTTGGAAAACCTTTTTCAGAGACCGAACTTGTCTTTATACCAACTGCTGCCAATGTGGAAAGTGGTGATAAAGGCTGGCTAATTGACGACATGAATAATGCAAAGAAACTTGGTCTGAAATCTATTGATGTCGTAGATATATCTGCGCTTCCAAAAGAAATATGGGAATCGCGTATCGAAAAAGCAGATGTGATTATGGTTAGCGGAGGAAATTCCTACCACCTCGTGTACTGGATGAACAAATCAGGATTCATAGATGTATTAAACGAATGGTTGAAAACCAAAGTTTATGTAGGAATAAGTGCAGGGAGCATGGTTATGTCAAAGGATTTGTCTCTTGCGACTGCGCAAAAAATTTATCATGAAGATTTAAACCAAATAGACATTGAAAAAGGATTGGGATTTGTTGATTTTATTACACGACCGCATTTGAATTCTGAATGGTTTCCCTCGGCAAGGGAGGACGTACTAAAGCAACAAGCTAAAAAAATTCCTGGCCCAATATATGCGATTGATGACAATTCGGCAATTCAAGTAGTTGATGGCGAGATAGAGTTAATATCTGAAGGAAAGTGGCTCAAATTTAATTAGATAGGTTCCAATATTTTTCCACTTTCTCCACAGAAACTTAATGATATACAATCATGAGCGACTCCATATATAAAAAAACTCATAAAATTTCGACGGGAAAATTTGGTTCATGCGAGGTTTATTATATGAAACCGGGAACAATAGAAAAGAAACATTATCACGATGGCATTGAAATAGTGTATGTGTTAAAGGGTAACTGCAAAACACATAAAGAAGGAAATACGTATACTTATAAAAAGGGTGAAATTCATGAGGTAATCAATGATTCGAACGAAGAACTCGTCTTTGTGTGCCTTACGATTCCTCCTGAATCTTTGAAAAATACCCATTATATTAAGGAATAAAAAATTACAATACTGTCTTTCCTTGGTGCATCATGAATAATGACAATAATCACTAAACCCATTATGGATATAAAATCAGTTTCGATTCCAGTTAAATCCGAAAAATTATCAGGACTACTTTTCACCCCAAAATCATTAGGGGTTCAAAAACTTCCATCAATTCTCATATTCCACGGTCGAGGAAGTAATAAAAAGCGTTATGTAGACAGAGCACAAGCTCTAGCTAAAAAAGGATTTATAACTCTCATATTTGATTTTCGTGGATGTGGAGAAAGTGGTGGAGACTTTAGGAAGCAAACGATAGCAATGGGTTTTGAAGATGCGGAAGCTGGATTTGAGTTTTTAAAAAATCAATCGTTGTGCGACAGAAATAAAATAGGTGTTTTAGGAGGTAGTTTTGGTGGATATCAAGCAGCACTTCTTTCAAGTAAATATTCGATTGCCTCATTAATTCTTGCTTCTCCTGCAGTTTATCAGGATGAGTGGTGGGGTGCTACTCCAGAATCAATTGATTCTAAACGAATAGAGATATATAAACATCAATCTGGTTTTGATAAAACAAAAGCAATAAAAGCGATTCGTAAATACCCTGGACAGATTCTTATTATTGAGCATGAAAGAGATGATGTTATTCCCAAGGAGATTATCGAGGCATATTGGCAAAATACTTTAAGAGCTAAATTGAAAGAAAAGAAAGTAATTATTGGCGCTCCCCATGCTTTATATGAAAAAAAATTCCTTGATCGATCCACCCAAATAGTTATTGCATGGTTTATGCGCACATTATAAGGATTGCCCTGCTCAACACCTGCCCTGTATTCAGGAAAATTGAAAAGAAATATTCTCAACTATCTTCATAATTTGCTATACTGCTTCTGATATGCATGCTCGAGTGGTCCCCACTCTCATTTTCACCGCAAGTATTCTTCTCAATATCATTCTCGCAGGAGGTATGTACTATTTGTATCTGCAAGTACAAGGGAGACAAGTCTCACCGGTTCCTGAGACTGAAATAACAGTGCTTCCTTTGCAAAAGTATTCATACCCGAATTTGAAAGAGGCAATGTATCTTCCGGAAACTATTACATTCGGTCCAATCCAAGATGAAGAAGATTTTTATGTGACACGATTATTCACCTATGAAGTTGAAGGATTGACCGTGAGTGGTATTGCCCATCTTCCGGTTGAAGCAGGAGATTATCCGGTCATCATTATGGTTCGTGGATATGTCGACAAGGAGATATATACCCCCGGGGTGGGAAGCAACCCGTCTGCAAGATATTTTGCTCAAAATGGATTTATTGCTCTTGCGCCGGATCGACTGGGGTATGGCACCTCTGATGAGGCGCCACCTATTGATTTTGCAGATCGGCTCTTGGCGTATCCAACCATACTCCAACTACTTGCAAATGTTAAAAAAATAAATACATCGTTAGGCAATGTTGAAAGTCCTGCTCAGGCCGATCAAGATGCGGTTGGCATGTGGGCGCATAGCAACGGTGGGCAGATCGCGCTCAGTGTTCTCGAACTGTCACGCCAGGAAATTCCAACCGTTTTGTGGGCGCCAGTATCGAAGCCATTTCCCTACTCAGTGTTGTACTATACCGATGAATTTGATGATCATGGAAAGTATATTCGAAGTGCAATTGCAAAATTTGAAGGAGCGTATGATGTTGAGAAATATTCCCTTTCCAACTATCTTGACTGGATCAACTCGCCAATACAGCTTCACCAGGGTGGTGCTGACGATGCGGTACCACAAAAATGGTCAAAGGAACTCTCCGATACACTTACTTTGCTTGAGAAAGATATCGAGTATTTTACCTATCCAACATCCGATCATAATATGGTTCCGGATTGGGGAAAAGCTGCGCAATCTTCGCTTCAATTTTTTGAAGAAAAGCTAAAGTAAATAACGTTTACAAAATGAGATTCCTGCCTCCGCAGGAATGACAATAAGTTCAATTGAAACTGCTTATCGTAGCGGTTCAACTATTGATATAATATACTCTTGATAAGCCGGAGTGGCGGAATTGGCAGACGCGCAGGTTTTAGGAACCTGTATCCGCAAGGATGTGGAGGTTCAAGTCCTCTCTCCGGCACAGAGGTTAAAATTAAGTAGAGGTTTTCCGAATTACCTTTGATCATTGAGACTAACTCGCTCTAAGCCTCGCTCGTCGCATCGACAAGTGCAAGTTGAGCAAGCCCTATCTCCAGCACAAATGAGCCAATTATAAGTACTTATAGCAAAAAATATTATTAAAACATAATTTTCGATACAGATTGTCATAATAGGAACTATATTCGTAAATATACGAAATAAATATAAAATATTTCTAAAAAATATATCCTTTAGTAATATGTTCAAGGTTTTGTTCGTTTCATCAGTAAGATCTTCAGTATGGCGGTCAATAATTTAATAATCGGATTGTTGCAATAATCTCCTTCGATTTTAGCTTGTTACAAAAGGCTCCAAAATAAGATGAGTATATTTAGCAGAGTTATACGATATCTGCTAATGATCAAAAGCTTGTCTGAACAGCCAGAAAAATATTCTCTTGACATACCTACTTTTATTGCAGTACTATCATTATAGATACAGAATTATATCCAAATTAGAGAACCTTCAACTAAAAACTATGGGTTTTAGATAACTCATGTTTTTGTGTTCTTCATTTCTACTCTCAGCAAAATGATTAAGTCGTTAGTAAACAATATTTTTTAATATTTCTTTACGCTAGATTAAGCTTAGAAAATTTTTTTAACAGTCACAGAGATCGTATTTATTGAAAAATACGAACGGGAGAGTATATTAAGAAGTAATAACTAGAAAATCATATATAATGCGATAGAAAGCCACAAAGTAGTATTTTAAGTTAAATAAAATACATAATAATATATGTAATTAATTAATAGAAATACTTCAAATTATACAAATACATTTTACTTTTTTTATTTTTAATATTTTTATGGGAAATAATTAACTTAGTGAATTAATTATGTACATATTTTGCTAAATTTTAAGATGTATTTTTATATGTAGTAAATACTACAGGCTATTATCTTTTTGTTGTATACTCATAGTTACTTTCAAAATGATTTGATGTTCTAGAAATGAAATATTGATGAATGTAATATATTTAAGCATATTTGCCAATTCATACGGC
>PFPJ01000045.1 GCA_002792995.1 Candidatus Magasanikbacteria bacterium CG_4_10_14_0_2_um_filter_41_10
CTAATATAAACAATAGCGTGGTTGACATAAATATTTGAAAAGGAGCTGGAATTTATCGTTAAGAGGCAAGTGCCTGTTGTTATAATTGAAGGCGAATAATGCGAGGTACTTGGTTAGGTACTTCTTTTTGATACCGTGATGAATAGTTCTGATTATCCCTTTGAGCATACTCCAAACACCTTCGATTGTGTTAGTCCATACATCGTTTCTTTTGAACTCTTTTGCGGAATGATTAACCCATAGATGGGTATAATCTACGCCAAGTGCTGAATATGATATTAGACCATCAGTGAAGACCATACTTCCTTTTTTCACATACCAGTAATGAGGGTATATGAGTTGATCTTCTTTTCTGTCCAAGATCGGACAGAATCGTACTTTGCCTTGTCTCTCAACCATCCCAAGTACTATTTGCTGATTATCCTTATGGGATATCCATGCCTCGTCTGATTCAATAATACCATTTAGTTTGGTATCGAGCTGATTTACCTCTATGCAATGACGTATCTTGCGTAGCATCTTCCAAGCTGTTGTATATGATACCTCTATGTTTCTACTTAATTCTGCTGCAGATATCGATCCGGTAGACTCAATAAGCAGAATCAGACCATATATCCATTTCCACAGCGAAACTTTGCTTTTCTCGAAGACAGTGCCCGTTAAATCAGTAAATGTTCTGTCACAATTTCCACAAAAATAACGATAAATCCCGTCTTTCAGCTTTTGATGTTTTATAATTCCATCTATACAACCACAGTGTGGACAGCATCTTTGCCCATCCCAATGCAGCTTTCTCATGATTTTACCTGCTAGATTTTTGTTCTTTATCAATGCGAATTTGTTTGGTAACTTTTTCATAAGCAGAGTTTGGGTTAGTTTATACCAGTTACATCTTACCAGACGTAACAAACCAACCACGCTCTGCTTTATAATAGCCGGGGGATTTATTTTTTGACAAAACTACAAAATTGATTTATAATTAAGCCATTTTAATAACTTTAACTATTATGCCACGTACACCAGATCAAGGAGGAACACCAGAGGTGCAAACAAATGAGCAAAAATTCGAGGCGACTTTTGGCGCCCCCCCCCTCAAAGGTTTCTCCAGAACAAATAACAGAAAAATTGCGAGCCCTCTATGATTCTTACAAAGAAATTCAAGCAACTGGTGTAATGCACGAAAATCATCCAGGAGGTGGATATTTCCCAAAGTACTTTAATGATGTTGGGCGCTGGGTTACAGGCTGGGAATCATGGAGAGAAATTTTAGGGCTCGCAGGCGATAATCTCAAACAAGCAATTGCCGTAGCCCAACCGTTCGTACAAGAAGACTTATCTTTTCTTGAAAGATTGAGGGACGGAGATCATGTCGCCAAAAGCCGCACACTTACTGAAGTGTGGAAACCTAAAGAAGAAGGATCGTACGATGCAATCACAGAGGCTCAGCAAAACATACTAAGAGGCAAGATAACCAAAGTTTTAGAAAAATAAATCCCCCAAAACATAACGGCTGCCCTTCGGGACAGCCATTGCTTTTCACTACAGCATATAACACTGCGTAGCCGGTTCGGGCTTTTTACAAAAGCCCTCACCCAAATTGCGCGCTGGTGAGCACGCCTATCGGCGTGATATTATACCAGCGCGCAACTTCGGCTACGCAGGAACGTTAGCTGAAATATTCCTTTTCTTTTTTGGGCTATCGCCCAATTGTTAAAAAAATTTTCAAATTTATTTTTCTTTTTTTATTAGGGGATATAAGGAGTTTTCTCCGCTTCGCTCCGAAAACATTTATTTATAAGGGGAAATTAAGTACAATAACCATAAATTGATTTGCTTATATGCCAGAAGTCTCAAAAAAATACAGGAAAAAACTTGATGAGGTAAAACTCCTTTTGGAGGCCATCAACTTTGATAACAGACAAAATATCGACTTAACTGGTTGGTCAATTTTGGCATTACAAGATCACAAGCCACAACAAACAAAAGCTGGATTCAACTCTCTAGCTGAGGGGGCAAGTATTAGAGATATCCTAGATTTCTGCAGAGCCTGTGGAACAAATTACGCAGAAAATACTCGAGAGAGCTTGCGAAAATTAAGTATCAAGTATTTGGTAGATGCAGGTATAGTCATCAGGAATCACGACGATCCAGGAAGACCAACAAATTCAGCAAAAACAAATTACATCCTCAACCAAGAATTTTTAAAAATCTTAGTGACAAAGGGGAAAGAAAAAACCAAATTGATAAATGCTTGGAAAAAGAAGTATTCCGCAGATACGGAAACTGATAATTGGAGACGTGATAAATCATTAAGAGTTACTTTTGACGAATTTCATTATCAAATACACCCTTCGCCTCACAATTATCTATCAAAAATTGCAGTAGAAAAGTTTTTGCCTGCAATAGAAGAACAATTTGAAATACTGTATTTCTCAGATACAGATGATAAGTCTTTACACATAGCCGATTCTTTAAAGGATTTCTTGGGCGCAGGTTTTGATGTACATAAACATATGCCAGATCTTGTAGCATACGGCACAAAATCTAAAACTTTATTTTTCATTGAGTCTATTGCCTCAGCTGGCGAAATTAACGATCTACGTAAAAAGGAACTCGACGAACTATTCCCTGTCCAAACTGGAACTAAAAGACGCTACATTAGCGTCTTCATGGATAGAAAGGTATTCCGCAAATTTAGTGAAACCATTTCAAATGGCACTGAAGCATGGATAGTCAACAAAGTGCCTCACATTATTTCATTCCGGCCACTCAATACATAATTTGATTCATCTGTCGTTAAGCCATAAGCAGTATTGATCGCGCTCTCTAAATGCTCATGGTCTGTTTGGTTTTTTGCAGCTTCCTCCAAAAAATCAATATCATGAGGGATAGGAAAAATCCTAATTTCTTTAGCAGAAACTTGAGTATTCCCATTTATAAGTCGAAATAAACGATCCCATAAAGCACTGTTCAACAAAATTTGTAGCACCTCAAGGGATGGGGCTTGCTCATGTTCTCGTTTGATAAAATTTAAATGATTTTCCAAAAAATAACCCTGAGAATGCCCCGGAATTAAAGCACCCTCCAATCTTCGGCTTTGTTCTTTAGCACTAATACGCTTAAAGGCCAGAACTGGCTCATGCAATTTCTCAGTTTCAATTTCTTTACAGTCAATCATCATGTGTTGTCTACCTTTCTGTTTTTTATTTGGCTCAAATTTGCGCGCAGCTATATTGTGTGACCAATAAATTGGTCGATGATTTTTTTTATCTTCTTCTGTCAAATATTCTTTCATCCGGTAGGGTACTATTTGACCCGTAGAAACACGTAGGCCAGCATGTGCGATTTTTTTAAAACCATTCTTAAAGCATTTATTGACAAGCCGCATGTCAAACTCATTTGAGGGGATACAAACTATATCTTCCCAAAAAACAGTATTATACGGAGATTTAAATGTGCTTATCTCAAATTTTCCATTCGTAAAAGCTACCCCCACCGTAACATCTTTTTTGGTCGGCTCTGAGTTTTGAATAGTTAGCAAAACTTGTTCTTGTAGCACATCTGAAAAAGCTCCGTTTCTTTCGTAAAGAGTTATTATTTCTTCGGTCAAAACCTGTTCTGTTAAAATTTGTCTTAATTTTGAAAAATATGCACCAGAAACAAAACTTTTAGGAATTATATAGCCTAAACTTCCACCCTTTTTTAAAAAACTAACACCTGTTTCAACGAAAGACGCATATAAATTTGGATGACCAAGGTTTTGTTTCGGAGAAGCCTTTAAATATGGTGGATTACCAAGAATACAATCAAATTCATACTTTTTTGAAAATAATCCACCCACGCCTTCCAAGGAATTCTTACACTCAATATTGAAATCTGTATCTAAGGTGATTTTGTAGCCGTTTTTTGCAAGGTAACCTCTAATATTTGCTAAAGAAATCCTAGTCAAAACCGGATCAATATCAAATCCAAAAACTCTATTTTGTATGTCTTGTAAATCTGCGCGCGAATCTACTAACTTTTCAATTACTCCAAGCAAGAAACGACCGCTTCCACAAGATATATCAGCGATGGTGTAAGTTTTTTTGTAGCGAGTACTTTTTATCAAATACTCAACAATGCTCTTTGGTGTAAAAAATTGTCCATATTTAGATTTATGTTGCTTGGTCGTATTTTTTTCATAAAAACCTCCAAGTCCATCCCAGTCGTTTATATCAAAAGGCAATTCCAGAATTTTCTTTGCACCAAAAACACCACATGCCGCTTCAAACGACTCGCATAACTGATCCCAATATTTAATATCGTTGTTAAGCATTGGAAAATTCATAAGAATATATGCCTCTTACCACTCCTTCAATCCTAAAATCCTTACTTGCAATAAAGGGCTCATACTTTGGATTGAGAGAAGTCAAAATAATTTGATTTCCTTTTTGGATTTTTTTAATCAAGGCTTCTCCGTCATTTATACATAAAACTATACTACCATTCTCTGCATCATTTGCCCTACGCACAACAACTAAATCCTTGTCATTTATCTTTGGTGACATTGAATCTCCCTTTGCCTTGACCATAAATCCTTCGCCAGAAGCAAACCCAAGAATTTTTGAAGCTATGGGCACTCTCTCAATCGGATTATCATCCAAAATCGACCCCTTTGGTCCACAATGAGCAAGACCATACATATTGAGATATGTAATTTTCTTTTCGGGCTCGTCCGCCAAAATTTGATAATCCTGTGTGTTGACAGGGTTGCGTCTCAGATACCCCTTTTTTTCAAGCTGCTGAATATGATGATATACAAGACTCGTAGAAGAAAGACCTAACTCCTCCTGCATTTCTCGGATAGTAAGAGGGTCCTCAACATTTGCTTTGAGAAGATTCAATAGTTTCTTTTGTGCTGGGTGTAGGTTGTCCATAAGTGTTTTTAAGCCTACTCTGAGTATATACTGTGGATAGAATGAAGTCAAGAAGGTATTGACTTGTTCTACTATCTGTTCTACACTTGAACTGTTATTCAATAATTCCAAATAAAATGAGCAATTATCACGTTACCAAACATAAAGATTCCGGCATATGGCAGGCAAAACGCGCCGGAGCCGAACGCGCAGGCGGACTGTACAACACCCAAGCCGAAGCTGAAAAAGCCGCAAAGGGTTTCGCGGCAAATAGCGGTGGTGGTGAAGTAAGAATTCACAGGCCAAGTGGTCCAATTCGTGACAGCGATACTGTTGCACCCGGAAACGATCCATGTCCACCAAAAGACACAAAGCATTAAAATTTAACTTTTCTCTATGCCAATTGCAGATTTTGTAAATGACCTAAAAAATAAAGCAGAAAAACGCTTTGAAGAATTTCAAATAGATGAAATAGACACAATCTCTTCTATTAAAGATGATGCCTACCTAGAGAAACCGACTTGGGTTGGTGGAGATCACAAATTTGTCTGCCTCTTTATCGATTTAGATAAATCGTCAAAAATCTCTTTCAAGAAACATGCCGTGACAATGGCAAAAATCTATGATTATTTTACTCAAACGCTTGTAGACGTTTTTAACCATGAAGTCTTTGATGCTGATTACGTGGATGTAAAAGGTGATGGCGCATTTGCTATCTACGAAGGTGAACATGCCTCATACAAGGCTTTTTATGCAGCAATCACTTTTCGAAAAATATTTGAAGAAAAAATAAAGTCAAAATTTCAAGATGACGAAGGTGGCAATTTAAGTTGTAAGATTGGAATCCATAAGGATAAAATTTTGGTTAAAAAAATCGGAAAAAAAGGTGATTATAATGAAGTATGGGCAGGGCGACTTGTAAATAATGCTGCAAAATTATCTAGAGAATTCCAGGACTCTCCTGAGAAATTTAATGGAAGCAAATCGCCCATAATAATATCTGAGGAAGTATACAATGATTTTGTTGCACAGCCAGAATTTGGATTATATAACTGCCACAATCTCGATGTTTCTGTTTTAGATCAAGAAATCCCAGTCTTTACAGAAGTTACTGATTTTTCAGACGATACGCTTGGCGAAAAATTCTATTTTACCCAAGTCGATTGGTGCAAGCATTGCGCTGATGACTATATCAATAAAGTTAACTAACTTATGAAAAAACTAAAGTTATCATTTCTTCAAAATGAGCTAAATAGAGTAAGTGAATGGATTCGTTTTTCAGACAAAAAAAGCGCTTTTCTGTCAGCCTACTACTCGGGAATATTTCTAGGAATCATTTCATACAAAGACAGTGTTATTTGTTCAATTTCAAAATTTCAAAGTTGGAGGCTTTTTTTCTATATTGCAGTAATCTCAATAGCGGCCGGTTTATTCATTTTAGGCATGTTCTTTTTAATTAGTTCAGTTTTTCCTCGTTTGAAAAATACAAATACTGATAAATCGCTATTTTACTTTGGAAACATATCCAAGCTAAAACTGATTGATTATTTTAATGAGATGGAAAAATTAACGGAAGATGAAACAAAAAAACAAATATCAGAGCAGATATATACAAATTCAATAATCGCTACACAAAAAATGAATTATGTTAAAAACAGCACTAAAGCCTTATTTGTTTTAGTAATTTTTGTGTTTATATTGGTGCTTATGTAGTTGAATGTTTTCGGTCGGGGCAATTCACCCCTTTTGTTCCCCTCTTGCCCCTCCCTCAAACCAAAAATAGGTGTTTTGGGTGGCGGGCATTCACCCCTTTAATTCCCCTCTGCCCACCACCCAAAACGGAAAAAGAAATGTGAAAATTTTTAAAACAAACGACTATCGTCGAAAAGAAAAGGAATACATCAGCTAACACTACGTATGCGGTTACGGCTTGCTCCGTACCTCCGCAAGCCTCCACCCATATTTGCCAGTGG
>PFPJ01000013.1 GCA_002792995.1 Candidatus Magasanikbacteria bacterium CG_4_10_14_0_2_um_filter_41_10
TGCCTTTGAAAAAGCAGAAGACAAAACATTTCGCCTCGGACTGATCTACGATAGCAAAACCAAACTTGATGAATTTACAGAAAAAATTGTCGACAAACTCGACATTGTTATTTCCTGTGATTTTTCATCTGATACGGCCATCCAAGAAGCACTGGCTCCTTTTCAGGATGAAATTTTGGTGTTAACAACACGCAGCGAGGATCAAATCACTTCGTTTGCTCGAATTGTGCCATACGTTCCTTTTGTCCATGCCCCTACGGAGACGTCTCTCTTGTGGGCAACGGATAAAATAGCCATGCGAAAACACCTTCGTAGTTACAATAAAAATATTACCCCCTCTTTCATGGTGGTCAAAGATACAGAAAAAAAGAGTATCAAAGCTGTCCATGAAACGCTCACCTTCCCAGTCATTGTAAAGCCTGCAGGCCTCGCTGCAAGTCGACTCGTAGGTATTTGTTATCACAAAGAAGAATTATCTGATTTTCTCAAAAAAGTATTCAAGGAAATAGAAACTGTGTATAAGGAAGACGGTGGTAATGGCACACCGAAAGTATTGGTAGAAGAATTTATGGAAGGACAGCAATACTCGATTGATGCGTATGTCACAGATGTTGGTCGTATGTACTTTTGTCCTATGGTATCGGTGAAAACTGGCAAAGCCATTGGGTTTGATGATTTTTTTGGATATTTGCAAATGACGCCAACGCTCCTCAATGAGGAAAGTATAGCCCAGGCAGAGATAGTTGCAGAGCAGGCAATCCGAGCGATGGCACTGCGCAGTACCACTGTTCATATAGAACTCTTGAAGACAGAGCAGGGTTGGAAAGTAATAGAACTAGGACCACGTATTGGTGGATTTCGGCACATGCTCTACGAAGCAGCGTTTGATTTCAACCATACAGCAAATGACATACTTATCAGACTTCCAAAAAAACCAAATATTAAGAAAAAAGAACATGGCTACGCAGCAGCCATGAAGTTTTTTGCAAAGGAAGAAGGAAAGCTGGTAAAACTTGGGGGAATAAAAAAAATTCAGGATCTGAAATCACTCAAAAAATTATATATCAATAAAAAAGTTGGAGATTCATGCAAATTTGCAAAACATGGTGGCAGCAGTGTCTTCAATATTATTCTTGTTAATAAAAATCGTTCAGAACTTCTTGCAGATATTCGACGTCTCGAACAGACAGTCGATATCCAAGTAGAATAACATTACGCATACTCTCCCTTTTTAGAAACAACGTACCCCTTCCATCGGGTACGCTTTCTTTCTCATATTATATGTCTCGGACAAAAGAATATATTCTGTTTATAACAAATATTTCAAAACGTGGCACAGTAGCGGTGAAGAAATATAATGAAACAATGGGCAAAAACTACCAAATTATTGTTATACGAGATAAAAATAAAAAAAATTGGGATAAAGTCGCTGAAAAAAGAAATATTTACAAACTTCTCACATGTGATTTCAATTCTCCACAGAGCATAGAAAGATCACTGGCACCATATAAAACGTCTATCAAAGCAGCCACATTTTATGGTGATGTCAACGCACCATTTGCCAAAAAAATAGTTCCTCATATACCATTTGTCCTCATGCCAACAGCGCAAAGTTTGGAATGGGCAACTGATAAAATAGCGATGAGACAATTTTTTGAAGTGCATGATAAGACTATAACCCCACCCTTTATTGTCGTAAAGGATGCGGATGAAAAATCAATTGAACAAATCATAAAAAAAATTGGATTTCCTTTGGTTATCAAACCTGCAGGGTTAGCGGCGAGTCTACTTGTGACCATGTGTTATCATGAAGATGAGCTTCGTTCATCTTTGAAAAAAACACTTCGAAAAGTAAAAAAAATTTACTTGGAAAACAAAAGGTCCATTGCCCCTAAAATTCTTGTGGAACAATTCATGGAAGGTGATATGTATTCAATAGATGCATATGTAGACAGACATGGTCATGCTCAATTTTGTCCTCTCGTCTATGTAAAAACAGGGAAAGCGATTGGGTTTGATGATTTTTTTGGATATCTTCGTCTGACTCCAACCCAACTTAAAGAATCGACAAAGGAAAAAGCAGAACATGTCGCCATGAAGGCAATTCAAGCGCTTAATTTACGCTCAACAATTGCACATATCGAATTGATGAGAACAGAAGAAGGATGGAAGATTATTGAACTTGGTCCACGGATGGGAGGATTCCGTCATGATATGTATGTTCTTTCTTATGGGATCGATCATGATATGAATGATTTGCGCATACATCTAGGAGAAAAACCTATTATTCCTAAAAAATTAAAATCGTATGTAGCAGTACTTCAATTTTTTGCAAAAAAGGAAGGGCAACTGCAAAAGATAAAAGGAGTACGGAAAATAACAGCTGTTGCTTCATTGAAAGAAATGGATATTCATATTAAACCAGGAGAAAAATGTTTATTTGCCAAACATGGGGGGAAATCTGTCTGTGACATCGTATTATCAAATATCAATCGTTCTGAACTCCTTGCAGATATACGCCGAATTGAACAAATGATTGATATACAAGCAATATAATACCTTCTCCACAAGAAGGACACTGATTTTTATGAAAAAAAACAAATATATACTTTTCGTCACAAGTGCTTCACAGCGAGATGTCGATGCTGTCAAACGATATAATGAAAAATTTAATACAAATTTTCGTATTCTTGTGCTCAGAGATAAAAATAAAAAAAATTGGGAAGCACGAGCAAAAAAGAGAAATGTTGCTCAAGTATTAACTTGTGATTTTAACAAGCCTCAAGATATTGAAAAAGCACTTGCTCCATGGAAACAAACTATTCACACAGTTACCTTTCGTGGAGAAACAAATGCATCTTTTTTTGCAAAAATTGTTCCCCACCTACCATATATTGATTTACCGTCTGCAGAAAGCATTGAATGGGCAACTGATAAAATAGCGATGAGACATCTTTTTGAAGCACATGATAAAGCCATTACTCCAGCCTTTACCATTGTAAAAGATAATGAGGAAAAAACGATTGAACGAATCATTAAAAAAGTTGGTTTCCCTCTTATTATTAAACCATCAGGGTTGGCTCTCAGTTTATTGGTAACGATGTGTTATCACGAAGATGAACTTCGTAGCTCATTGAAAACAATTTTAAGAAAGATAAAAAAAATTTACAAAGAGAACAACAGAGTCGTGACTCCTAAACTACTTGTTGAACAATTTATGGAAGGAGAAATGTATTCTGTTGATGCGTATGTCGACAAACAAGGGAATACAAGCTTTTGCCCATTTGTCTATGTAAAAACAGGAAAATCGGTTGGGTTTGATGATTTTTTTGGATATCTCCAAATGACACCATCTCAATTGAGTACGACAAACATACAAAAAGCAGAAATCGTGGCAAAAACAGCTATACAAGCACTGAATCTCCATTCAACCACGGTTCATATTGAACTCATGCGTACCGAAGATGGATGGAAAATTATAGAACTGGGACCTCGTATTGGAGGATTCCGACACCATATGTATATGTTGTCATATGGCATTGATCATGATACAAATGATCTTATAGTTCGATTAAACAAAAAACCAATTATCCCTAAAAAAAGAAAGACGTACGTTGCCGTTATGAAATTATTTGCGAAAGAAGAGGGTATCCTGCAACATATTGAAGGAATACGAAAAATAAAAAAATTATCATCTTTTACGAGCATTGCTACACATATACAGCCTGGTGAAAAATGTATGCATGCAAAACATGGAGGAAAATCCGTATGCGATATAACACTCTCACATGTACAGCGTCCAGAACTCCTTGCAGATATACGCCGAATCGAACAAATTGTAAAAATTGAACTTCAACCTAAACAAAAGAAGCGGTAATACCGCTTCTTTTATTATACTGCATTGACTGCATCAAATCCCCTCACCTGTAACTCCCGCCGCCTTCCAGAAAAGTGTTCGTCTGCTTTTTCCATTTGATCTTTTTTGTATTCTTGTCCAAGCAGAACAAGCCCATATTCAAATCCACGAATATGCTCACGCATTTCTCGTGCGATGAGAGGATGTTCTTGGGCATCATCTGCCATGATACGGATGTCTCCAAGCTCTTCTTCAAGTTCATCAAGAAGTTTTGAAAATTCTTCTACAGACGAATGAAATTGATTCCTCCCTGTTCCCTTGATCGATTGAATTGCATAGGTTTTCAAATGGACATCCATATCAACCAAGGCGTGATTCAACGCTATGCGTTCTTCTGAAGAAAAAAAATCTGCAGGAGCACCACTATATATATCATGGACAGTGCCACCATGTGCGCGAAATTCCTCAAACCTCTTTTGCATTTTTCGCGACAATGATGCACGAAAAAAACCTTCTCCCAGTGCCCCCTCATGAAGCGAGATTATTTCTTGAAGTGCCTTGCGATACGGCCAAATTCTCTTGCCAAAAACAATCATGGTTTCTTCTATATCATCACGACTCAATTCAGTATCTTGTTCCACGTGCTCGAGTGCATGTCGCATTTCATCACCCATATCTTGTGGAAGCACAGGAACCACAAATTCATATAATGTGCGGAATATTTGTTTTGTATATTGTGTTTGTTTTACGGTATCCATATATGTCTAGTATACCAAAGCCGTAGTGAAGATACTACTGGTGCCGAAGCGCATACATCGCAATGCCTGCCGCAATACTCACATTCAGACTTTCTTTTTTCCCCAGCATCGGAATATGAACAATAGCATCACACAAGGGCAAAATATCATCATCAACTCCATCCACCTCATTCCCAACAATTAGCGCTATAGATTGATCAATGTCAATTTCTAATTTCAATTTTCTAATTTCTCTACTGCTCTCATTTTTTTCTAAGCCTACAACCATAAATCCTTGTTCTTTCAATTCATGAACAAGCACTTGCATATCTTCCCTCTTCTCCCACGGCATCCACGTTTCAGCACCCAGTGACACTTTATCTATTTGAATTTTTGGTGGCGTCGCCGTATACCCAACAAGATATAATTTGGAAATAGCAAACGCATCGGCCGTACGAAACATCGCACCAACATTATGGCACGATCTGATATTGGGGAGAATAAGAATAATGTCTCTGTTGTTCATAGAGATGTACCCTACCAAAAAATTCTTATGTTGTATATATAGAGCAAGTGTCGTACAATATATATACGAACATATAGATAATACGACTGTTCGTTCATAGACTATATGTCAAAGACCCTCAACACCTATCTCACAGAATATCTTGAACATCTCGAGATAGAAAAAAATCGCAGTCCAAAAACACTTGAAAACTATGCGTTTTATTTAGGTCGATTTTTGGAATATCTTGGTGAAACAAAATCCCCTACAGCGATTACACATGAAGAAGTACGAAAATATCGCCTTTGGCTCAATCGACTTATCGATGTTCATGGTGAACCTTTGAAAAAAAATACACAAAATTATCATCTTATTGCTCTTCGCTCTTTTTTGAAATATCTTGCAAAGAGAGATGTCAAAACACTTGTAGCTGATAAAATAGAACTTATGAAAATGCCAGATCGAGATGTGAGTTTTCTCGAAGGCAGTGATTTGAATCGCATTCTCGAAGCACCGCTCAAAGAACAACATGAAAGTGAAAGTCCCAATACGGTACTCCAAAAATATCGTGACAAGGCTGTCCTCGAACTTTTATTTTCAACAGGTCTTCGTGTTTCTGAACTAGCGACACTTCAAAAGGAAGATATCAATCTTACCCGTGACGAATTTAGTATTGAAGGAAAAGGTGGCAAGCGTCGCGTCGTATTTTTGTCTGAACAAGCTAAATATTGGATAAAGAAGTATCTTTCTATTAGAAAAGACATGAATCCATTCCTATTTGTGTCGCATGATAAACGTAAAAGTGCTCACAAGAAATCCGCCCAAGGCGGATCCGCCTTGAGCGGAAAAACAAAAGGGCAATCTCAATACGACCATCTCACAGCAAGATCAGTCCAACGTCTCGTAAAAAAATATGC
>PFPJ01000066.1 GCA_002792995.1 Candidatus Magasanikbacteria bacterium CG_4_10_14_0_2_um_filter_41_10
AGCAAATCCAGCGCTCATGAAGCCGCTGACACTCTCACCAGAACTCGCTGCAGTCATCGGAGCAGGTCCACTCTCACGTGGACAAGTTATGAAGAAGCTCTGGGAATACATCAAAGGAAAAGATCTTCAGAACCCAAGTAACAAACGAAATATTATTGCAGACGAACTCCTTCTTCCACTCTTTGGTGGAAAGAAAGAAGTAACCATGTTTGAAATGACAAAGCTCGTTTCTGCTCACCTTACTGATCCAGATAAGGCGTAAGTAGAAGTTCTAGGTTGTTAGAAATTTAAAAACGTCCGAGGCAATGCCTTGGACGTTTTTTTTGTGAAGACTAGGAGATTATATTTCACCTACGGTGAAATAAGATTGAAAGATTATTTTTATCTTAATATATGTTCTTATTCTAGTTCAAAAATGAATCTACAGCTCCCCAGTTTGCCACCATGCCGTCTGGTACCAATATTACTGTTTTTGTACCAGCACGAGCTTTGTAGAAGGTGACCGTGGCTGTCAAAATTTTGTAGGGGATAGTGTCTACGACCACAACCCAGTTTCCTTGTGGATCTTGCATGAGTTCGCCCATGAGACTTTTTCGTTTGACTGGCCCCACTTGCTTGTAATACTGTTTTCCTTCTGCCGTGATCGTGAGTTTGAGAAGATCACCTTCTACCATTTTTGATTTACTTGCATAATTTTGAGGGACATCATAGTGGTTGCCGTCTTCTCCGATCATTCGTTGTCCATTGAATACACCTTCAACCATGCGAAAACTTCCATAGGTTGGAGCCAATGTTCTTTCTTTGTAGACTTCTTGTTGAGGTGTCGGTTCGTACTGCTGTGGAATGTACTCTGGTTTTTCTTGTGTGTGTACCGATGGCGGAGTATACATTTCTTGTCGGTATACAGGTGCTGGAGGAACAATCTCGATTTCTGTATCGAGTGCAGAAACAATGATATCTATTTGAGCGCGCATGTCGAGAAGCGCCTGTTTTATTTGTGACAGTTCGATTTTGGACGTTTGTTCTTGTTGGGGCATCTGCATGGTATGCTGTGCTGCTCTGATAGATTCATGACTATCGTGCTCGATTCGCGTGAGGGTTTCTGACAGAGAAAATGTTTCCGCGCGATCAGTTAGAATATGTGAGAGTGGAGTCATAGCACGACAGGCGATCAGAGAATTACTTGTTTTATTGTAACAAGAATCTGGGTGTGTGTCATGGATGAAAGTGGAGGATTGGGGGATGGAGTGTGGAGGGAGAGTGGACAAGTATACAAGTGGCAAGTTAACAAGTTTAATTACTTTGTGTGTTTCATCCAGCCACGGAGTGTTTTCCCAACTTCGTTTGCTTGTTCATAGAGAGACCGAGCTTCATCAACTGTTATGTAGTTTAAATCTTTAGCAAGAATAATGTAATATTTTGTTTCTTCAAGTGAGCTCATCGATATTTCATAAAAGCGAAGACGTTCTTTTGCTGTACTTCTGTAAAATCCCTCAACGATGTTTGCTGCAACAGAAACTGTTGCACGCCACAGCTGGGATGTGAGACAGTATTGTTCATGTTTGGGAAATTGTTTAACTACTTCAGAAATAAGTAATACAAAAGCATGAGCTAAATCCCATGCTTTTATGTCTGTGAATTTTTGTATTGCTGCCATACCCCCTTATAAACAAACTTGTTTACTTGTTAGTTGTCAACTTTAGTACTAAAGAGAAGGTTCTATCATATCTGTTTTTATTTGCCCTTCACTCGACCCAAGTTTTGTACGTTCAAGTATTTCTGATTCAACAATAGTTCTGTCACGACCGTACTTGAGTCGAGCAAGTTGTTTGATCGCTTCGGCAAGTGGCGCATTACCTTTTGCAGGAGGGTAGGCTGTCATGTTGAATGGTTTGCTTGCCTTTCCATCAATAAGCATTTTTGTATAAAAGCTGTATTCTGGAGGATTCAATAGGTCATATGAACCAAATACCGGAGCAAATTCTTTTGCCAACACTTCTGCATCGTCTGGTCCAATACGACCGACCATGAATGTTCCTGCATTTCCGAGGACCGCATCTCGTACATCTGATTTTCCTTTGTCATCTATGAGTTGTCCCATGTATTGGTGGGCGAGAATGAGATCAAGTCGATATTTTCGAGCTTCTGAAAGAATAGTAGAAATAGAATCGGTAATAAAGTTTTGGAACTCGTCGATATAGAGGTAGAAGTCATGACGTTCTTCTTCTGGCATATCGGCTCTTCCCATGGCGGCCATCTGGAGTTTTGCTACTACAATCAAACCAATAAGTTTTGCATTGACTTCTCCTGTTTTTCCTTTTGCAAGATTTACAAAAAGGATTTTTTTGTTGTCCATGACTTCGCGAAAATCAAAACCAGATTGCTGTTGTCCCATGATGTTTCGCATCATTTCATTTTCTACAAAGCGTCCTACTTTTGAAATCAAGTAGCCAAGCATTTCTGATTTGTGGAAGTCACTGGTCTTTGCCATTTCCTTTTCCCAAAACGCTCTGACCACTGGATCTTTCAAATTTTTTGTATACGATTTGACATAGTCATCATCCGTAAACATGCGGGGGATATCGATGATCGTGCCGGGGTTTTTGATATCAGCCATCAATGTCAGCATGACATTTCTCATCTGATGCTCAAACATTGGACCGATCATTTCTGGCGGAAACAGTTTATAAAAAATACTGATCATTTCTTGGACAATGAAATCTTTTTCATCTTCTGTTTTTGCCTCGAGCATGTTGAGTCCGATAGGACGATCCATGTCGGATGGATTGAAAACAATCACATCATCAGCGCGATGCTTTGGGACGTGTTTCAACAAATCTTCTACAAGATCTCCATGTGGGTCGACAATACACACACCGTGACCATTTTCAATATCTTGTTTTGCAAGGTTTGCAATCGTGACCGATTTTCCTGTTCCAGATTTTCCAATAATATACAGATGTCGACGTCTGTCTGCCTCGCCGAGAAAGACTTCTGTTTTTGATCCGCGATAGTTGATATAGCCAAGATGAAGACCTGATGTAGGAATATTGTGTGGTGGTGGAGATTTTCTTCCAGACAACCACTTAATTTTTGGAGCTTCGGTAGAGTGAAGTGGAAGGTGCCATAGGGATGCCATTTCTTCTGTGGTGAGGAGAGCCGCACGTTGTGCATGAAATGATCGATAAATAAAATCCTGGATCAAGCGTGTCTGTTTTCGAGGAATAACGGCTTTGAAACTATTGCCGTATCGATATACATTGTATTGACTGAATGCACCGATCAGATTATCGAGATTCATTTGGGACGTTGCTTCAGTCTCTGCACTGGAGAGGAGGCGAATTGTGACATCCATGCCACCTTTGCTGAGTTTTTCTTCGATACCTTTGAGCATGTCCTCTTCCATGCCTGACAGTTTATAATCATCTTTCTTGTTGTTGTATTTGTCTTTATCTTCTGTTCCTGTCGCAGACTTGAACATGTCGCCTGTAATAGTGCCAAGACCTTCGAGTACTTTCATCGTGGTTGTTCGGCTCGCAACAGATTCAAATCGTTTTCCTTTTTTCACTTCTCGGACGACTGAAATACCTTTGCGTCTCCATTTTTTGTGAGCACTGCGTACGACAAATTGGACCGCCAATGCGCTATTGTCTGCTTCTGCCTTGGCTAGGGCATTGAGGATCCCACCAAGAGGGTCAGATTCCATTGTCTTGTAACTTTTGAAGGGAAAAAAACTTTTTTGTGTCGGCACTAAATACGCACCGAGGATATTACTCGTTTCAGAAAAAATATTATAATCAGTCATGATATCAATCTCTGCGTAAGGATATTGTCCATGGATCTGCTGTTCAACAAATTGTTGAAGTTTTTTTGGAATGTCGATGTAAAAATAGATAAGGTTGCCGTAGGAAACCATCTCAAAAGAAAAATGATCATCGCGACCATGAAGCCACTTGTACAACCCACGCTGTGCGCGCAACCCAGCTATGGCTGCAAAAAATGTTTCAGTGATTCCTATTTCTTCTTTCACTTGTTCGAGTCTGTCTTCACCGCCCACTTGTCCTCCTTGTCCTTCTGATTTTCGTTCTTTTGGAACAAGAATTTGGAGGACGACTCGGTTGAATGCTTTGTCTGATCGAGTTTTGACTTGGAGTATTGATCGGATAATAAAAAGAATAGCAGCAACAACGCCAAGTGAAACAAGAGCAATAGTGATCCACATCAGTGTCGTGTTTGATGATGTGAATGCGTATGTTCTGACAGGAGCAAATTCCGACGTTCCTAGAAATTGGAAAACATACATAGAAGGGAAGTATCGTATTTATTTTTCTTTCGAATAATATTGTTCTTGCAATGACATGATTTTGTCAGCTTTTATTTTTGCTTCCTGTTCAAGAAAAAATCTGTTGATACCAGGAAGCATCTTGAGCCACTCGAAAAGTAGTCTAAATATTTTTTTTATTTTGACATGTGTTGCCTTGAGGAGTTCTCGAATCTGGAGGGCTGTTTCTTCTCCCTTGATTTTGAACTCTTGTCGTTCTATCGGACCGAGTTCTTTGAATGCATCAGCTATTCCTTCTTCCATTATTTTTTCTACTTTCACGGTAATTTCATCACGAACTTGGGGAATTTTGGTTGGTTTTTGTTTTTTTTGGCGACCCAGTTTTGTGCGAAGTGCTTCTATCGTTTCGTCCAGGAATCCTTCTTCTTGCTGTGTGTCAATTGATATGTTTTCTTGGGGTTCACGCATTTCTTTTGATTGTTGTTGCTCTTGTGATGGCCTGCGTTCAGGTGTTGCCATTGGGGCATCTTTGCGTGCATCAAAAGCTGGGACTGGTGTGAGTCCTGCTTCTGTTTCTTCCTTTCGTATTGGTGCGTCTGCCATACGGAAATACAATGCACGCATAGTATAGCATAAATTATACGAAATATGCAGTATTTTTGCAGTCTCAATAGTGGACAAAGATAGTGTAGTTTTTTTACGTTGCTTTTGTTTTATATTGACGGAGTGAAGAAGTTGTGTTATATTCTTTTGTCCTGTCCCGACATGGTATAGGCAACACCACGGAGGAATGCAGTCATGAAGTTGTTTTGTACATGCTTTAAGCGCAAAAGCTTCGATGATCGAAGCGGAAAGTGGCGGACGCTCTACTTCGCGCCCATTCAGGCGGATGTGGCACACCCTGTGCCCGATGGATATGACTGGGTATTCACGTTTAGCGCCGAGGTAGACACTCCGGCGGAGTTTCAGCCCCTCGTGCTGGCCCACGCGGCCAAACAGAAGAAAGGGAGCCTCTTGGTGCGAGAAATCAAGAAGGCATGGTGATGCCTCCGCTCAACAAGTAGTTCGAGGATAGTGAACAACTTTGCAATGAATGGAGACTTGCTTGAGCACTTCTGATTCTCGCTATACCCTATTCGGGTACATCGTGTATCGATACCCGAATGATCGACACTACTTCACCTATGCGAGGGAGGATATACCGCCTGTTCCGCCTGGTGGTGAGCTGGTGATTCAGTCGGTTGAGGTCGTGATCTCTGTTTGCGATCTCATGCGAGCCGCTCGCAAGAAGGCCGAGGAGAAGGGGATTCACCACGTCGTCGGAATAATGTACACCGACGGCGACTAGCGCTACGCGCTACGAACACCGAGAGCCGGCCCGATCATGTATCGGGCTGGCTCTGTCAATTCTTCAAAACGTATTTGCGAATAACTTCCACCCAAACAGGGTGTTTTTTTGTCTTTGTTGACAGGAAATTGATGTAATGCTAGGATTCTCTATCCTGCGATTTGCAGAAAAACATTGTTCATTTTAGTGGAGGAATGCGTCATGCTGTTTCGCTTTGAGATCATGATTAGTGGGAATTCCTGCTGTGTCAACGAGTGCATCAAGACGATTGAGCACTTCCTGGCATTGTTGAAGGAAAAAAACCTCACGGTTCAGACAAGTACTTTTAGGTTTCACCCACCCGAAGGAGCG
>PFPJ01000060.1 GCA_002792995.1 Candidatus Magasanikbacteria bacterium CG_4_10_14_0_2_um_filter_41_10
GACAGTGCTGAGGCAAACGCAGGATTTGGAATACCAGTTTCAACAGTACATGACACGAGCGATCTAAGTTGCGGTACGTGTTTTTTCATGATGGCAGCTACTGTGGGGACCGCAAACACATGCGTTGTGTTATCTTTGTGTGCCGTGTATGCGACATGAAGCACGTTCAATAATTTTGCTCTAATAATACAACCGCCTTCCCAGACACGGGAAACTTCTGCCATATCAATATCCCAGTGTTCTTCTTCAGAAGCCTTTTGAATCAGATCATAGCCCTGCGCAAAAACTGAAAATATCGCGGCATACAGTGCATCTTCGAGTGTACGAATAAAACGTGTTTTTGAAACCTTTGTGATTGAATACCGAGTCTTGTATATGTTTTCAAGCTTTTCTCGTTCTCTTTTTTCTGTCGACACAAATCGAGCAAACACAGCTTCAGCAATTGTCGGAATGGCAACACCGCGATCCAGCGCATCAATCGACGCCCACTTCCCTGTTCCTTTATTACTTGCCTTGTCAAGAATGTGGTAAATGAGACAATGTTCATCACCAGGTTTACAATCTTTTTTCAAAACAGGAACGGCGATCTCCATCAAAAATGAAGAAAGTTTTCCTTTATCGAATCGACGAAATACCTCGCCAATTTCGGGAGCTGTCATATCAAACACCGTATGCAGGGTCTGATATGTTTCTGCCATGAGTTGCATGATGCCGTATTCAATACCATTATGCACCATCTTTACATAATGCCCCGCACCACCATCACCAATATACGTGACACAGGGATTCCCTTTGAAATCTTTCGCAGCAATTTTTTCAAATATTTTTTTGGTTGATTGGTATGCTTTGTTACTTCCACTGGGCATGAGACTTGGACCATTGAGCGCTCCCTCTTCACCACCGGACACGCCAGTACCTATATACAGAATGCCCTTTTGTCTGAGCATATCGAGACGACGTGCAGTGTCACGATAAAATGAATTGCCTCCATCGATAAGAATATCGCCTTTATCCAAATGTGAGAGAAGTCCATTGATCACCAAATCAACTGGCTTTCCATCTTTGATCATGAGCATGATCTTTCGTGGACGTTTGAGAGAACGGACAAAGGCACTTGCCTGTTCAAATCCTAAAAAATTTCCTTCGTATTCTTTCAAAAACGTTTTGGTTGTTGCGTATGTACGATTGTACACGGACACACCAAACCCTCTGCTCTCCATATTGCGAGCAAGTGCTTGTCCCATAGGCCCAAGACCGATGAGTCCAATATCTGACAGGCGTTGTTTCATAGTGACAGGCTATGCAAAATTTCGAAAAACTCTTTATGTTCTTTGATAATCATCACTCAATCGTTCGATATCATCTTCTCCAAAATAAGTACCGACCTGCACCTCTATAAATATCAGATCTTCGTCTCCCGTATTTGCAATACGATGTTTTTGTTCAATCGCGACATCGATAGAATCTCCGGGTTTAATCTTTTTTTCTTCATCATCAATGATAGCAATCCCTGTTCCAGACACGATGAACCAATGTTCTTGCCGTTTGTGATGGAGCTGATAACTGAGTCGTTGACCAGGCTTTACAACAAGACGTTTTACTTTATATGTTTCAGCTTCAAGCAAATTTTCAAAGCCTCCCCATGGACGTTCTTCTGAAAAATTATACATAGCTATTTTTTTGCTAACATTTCTTTGGTAATTTTTTTTGACAACTCTACCCCTGGCTGATTGAATGCATCAATCCCATAAAGTTCTCCAAGAAATGCGGTTGCACTTTCAAACAACATAAAGAGCTGTCCCACATATTCTTCATCGATCTTTGGAATCGTAATTGTCAAATTTGGTCGTTTGTTTTTTGTGAATGCCATCGCAGTAGCCAGTCTTTCTATATCGATGAGTTCATTAAATGACGTCCCTTTCATGTAAGCAACGGCTTCTTTTTTTGGATGAAGGTGAGGAATGCGGATCTGTTTTGCCAGTTGGCTGACGGCAATGAACATAATGAGTTTATCATTTGGTCCTTCATTATACAGCTGACTTTGTGAATGTTGATCCGTCACACCAAGCGCATTGACGGGCGTAATCCCAGTATACACAGTTTTTCCTTTTCTATTTTTTTTCTTTCCAATACTTTCTGCCAACAGTTGTCGATACCAGTCTGCAAAACGATATAATTTTTGTGCGTACGGCATCATAACGTGTATTACTTTTCCGCGTTTTGTATCGAGATAATGCTGCGTCACGGCAAGTTGAAATGGAAGATTTTTGGTAAACACCGGAGAAAGAAATGTATCTCTCATTTCTTTTGCACCTGATAACAGTGCAACAATATCTATACCAATCAATGCAGCAGGAAGTAACCCAACAGGAGTCAAGACAGAAAAACGTCCACCGACATTGTGTGGAATATGAAATGCACGAATCCCTTCTTCCCATGCAACCTCACGTAAAACACCACGCTCTGCATCGGTAATAAACACAATATGTTTTTTGATATCTAATTTCTCTTTTTCAAATTGTTGTCTATAGTAAAAATACTGACTCATCGTTTCTGGTGTCGTTCCAGATTTTGAAATAACAATACAAAGTGTTTTCTTGAGCGCAATCACATCGCCGAGCTCCTGTATCATGATGGGATCAATATTATCTACCACATGGAGCCGTGGTTGTTTTTTGTCTTTCTTTCCATAGAGATGTGTCAGCGCATCACGAAGACACAGCGTCCCAAGCGAAGATCCACCAATACCAAGCACGACAACGTCATCAAACTGACCTTCTACTTCTTTTGCATACTGCATCAGTTCACGTGCTGTTGCCATGTCATCGACAATCGTATGAAATCCTTGTGCTCGCAACTCAAATGATTTGAGTGCAGGTTTCAATTGTTTTTTGTATGCAGCAAATTGTTTTTTTGTCATGCCATGACTGCCGACATCAAAAATATGTGAAAAATCTATGGAAAGCATATATTAGAAAGTATCAAGTTTCCCTTCTGAATGAAGTTTTTGCAAATCGTCATATCCACCAATAAGCTCGTCTCCATTCATAATAATAGGAACTGTCCGTTGACCGGTCTTTTCAATCATCTCATCGCGAATTTCTGGATTTGCGAGGACATCCACTTCTGTATAAGGAATACTGAGTGAATCGAGAAGTTGTTTTGCCTGTCGACAGTAGCCACAGACGGGAGTTGTGTAGATAGTAATGTCTGCCATATATATATGAAACTATAGCAATAGTATACCAAAATTACATACCACTGCATATACAAGAAAACAAAGAACGCCCAACGATGTGCTAAAGGCATTAACGACACGGTCATTCATACCTATAGTGGATGTTGGGCGTTTCTTTGAAACTTTTCTCTTAACAACGTATCCGCACAAAAAAGTTGGTATAGTTCGATGTGAACTATGCCTCAAAACAAGCTGCGGGCTTGGAGGTCTTACGAAATATTTTAGCAAAAAAAAAACTACATTTCTATGTGGATAACAACATGCGAAGCGGGCAATCGTCATGATGGCACCGCGCAGAACAATATTGTCGCCCATATTCAATGGCATAATAGGTAAACAAAAACCATTCTTTCTGAGGCAAGATAGCCATAAGATCTCGCTCGATGACGTTTGGATTTGAAGAGTCTGTTAGTCCAAAATGTTGTGCAAAGCGCTTTACATGCGTGTCGACCGCAATCCCCTCTGCTATCCCATACGCATTGCCGAGGACGACATTTGCCGTCTTTCTCCCTACGCCAGGAATCATCATAAGTTCTTCTAGTGTATTTGGGATGATGCCTCCAAATTGTTCGTGCACAACCCTTGCTCCCGCAAGAACATTCTTTGCTTTATGTTTATAAAACCCTGTTGAGTATATATCCTGTTCAAATTCTGTTCTGTCTGCATCGACATAATCCTGAAGCGTCGGATATTTTTGAAACAATGTTTTGGTTACCTTATTCACCTGTTTATCAGTACATTGTGCAGAGAGTACAACTGCTACGACCAGTTCCCAATTATTCGAATATGCCAACATCATCGTTGCTTTTGGAACAAGCTTTTTTAATTCTTTGAGAAGAATACTCACTTTTTTCTTTCGCTGTGAGACTGTCAACATAGTATTGGGTCAGAAAAAGGATTACACATGTGTAAAATCCTTTTTTCATCAGTATACTCTACTCACTGATCCTAATTCAAAAACATGATTCGCATCGTCAGATACGTAGCAAAAAGTACCCAGACGGCGTATGGAAGAAGTAAATAACTTGCTACACGAGAAATCTTCCAAGAAAAAGCAACCATAGCAATGATAGTAATCTCAAGCAAAAAAATTTCAAACGCGGCAAAACCAATAAGATGAAAAAAGAAAAAAAGGATTGTCCACAATATATTGAGTATAGCATTAATACCAAACAACCATTGCAACGCTACAAATTCATCTTTGCTATGAGGAGTCGCAAACAAATGCAATACCTTTTTTGGTCCTTCATGCCAAATGATATATGCCGCTCCTGCCGTCATAATATAAATAATAGTCCACGCAATAGGAAACAACCAATCTGGCGGAGTAACCACTGGCAATGACAATTCAGTCTTATACCACGTCATGCCTAGCTGTGTAAAAATACTTCCAAGGACAGCAACCGTGACGGCCACACTGGGAATAATGAAATGGTGAGATTTGGCATGCACATGCATAAGACAAAGAAAAAGGATGAATTATTACATTGATCCAAGAATTGCTCCCATGACCAGAAGGCGAACAAGCCATTGTCCAGCATTAATGAACCAGAGACGCATTGGTTTTTGTTGCCAAAGAATCGGATCAAGCAGGCTTGTCGCAAAAAATCCAAGCCATATCCAAAATCCTGTATATATACCTATCATCAAAAGATCAGCCGTCCCTGCCACATTCCCCTTCCAGATGTACATACCCTGAATAATATAATCAAGAACAAATGAAACAAGCAGTACGGACAAGAAAGAAACAATTATTTTTCCTCCCATTCCTTTTTTCTTTTGCTTATCTTGTGGGCTTGAAGAAATACCAACAGCCTTCATCCATGCTTTTCCAAACACACCAGGCAAATACCATACAAACCCTATGACAAAACCCACAAAAGCAGCTACAGCAATAGCAATATAATTGACGTCCATATATTTTTTTATGAAAAATACGTATACTTCCCTTTTATCATACCAATCTATGAACAAAAATGCTATAGCTCCTGTAAAAAAACAACTCGAATTATATATCGCACAGGGCAACCCATATTGGAATATTTCTCCTGAAACGGCAACATACATCGTCTCACTTCTTAACACGTACAAACCAATGCGTGTATTAGAAATAGGCACCTCAATAGGATACTCTGCCATTTGTATAGGTGAAGCTTTGGCAGCTTGGGGAGGGACACTCGTGACAATAGAATCTCACGAAGAACGTTTTTCCTTGGCACAAAAAAATATTGAAGATTCAACGCTTGAAAATATCATACAAGTAAAAGGGCATGCCCCAGAAATATTGAAAAATATCGATGGATCATTTGATCTTTGTTTTTTTGACGCCACAAAATATGAACATCTTTCATATTTCAATGCATTAAAAGAAAGAATCAATCCACACGGCATTATTATCACAGACAATATGCTCTCTCATGAAAACGAATTGGCCGAGTATAAAAAAACTGTGGAAGATGACCCACAGTTTGAGAGTGAATTAGTTGATGTGGGGACTGGGTTATTGGTAAGTCACAAAATAGAAAAACAATAACATCATACAACAAAAAAACTCGTCATATAATCTGACGAGTTTTTTTACTTTAAAATATATTTGTAGAACCCCTACTTCACACTCTCAATAGCATCACCAGTGTCGTAGGTTTCTGTGTCTGGTACGGTCACAATACGGTCT
>PFPJ01000042.1 GCA_002792995.1 Candidatus Magasanikbacteria bacterium CG_4_10_14_0_2_um_filter_41_10
GTTCATAGTTTTTACTTGTTTTTTATCTACACTATGCCATATTTTCCACTTTTTAGCCTCCCGTTTTGTCCATTAAGTCTGATATTTCAATTCCATAAGAGATCCGTAGGCAACTTCAAGATGGTACACAAAAGTACCACTTTTTATTCTGGCATATCCCTCAATGATATTTGAAGGAATAGATATAACTGCACGACGAATCTGAGAAACAAGAGCAAACTTTTCTTCATCTGGAAATGATGGAAGAGTATCATACACTGCGTGAGCCAATTGATCGGCTCGTTCAACGAGTGGTTCATCAAGTAACTTCATACCTCCTTCATTACATGTTAATCAATGTTCATTATAGAGGCAATGTCATATTGATACCACTTCCAGCACTTGCTTGTCCTTCAATTTTGGGCTCTGGGTCAAAATTTACAGCTATTGGCATCAATTCACCTGTAAGTGTTGCTGTATACAACATTTTATTTTTCTTTCCAAATTCGTAAATTTCTTTTGTAACTTTTACATCTTGCTCACAATATTTTTTTATTTCATCAATCTTTCCTTCTTCGTACCATTTGATAGCGGCCAAACCATTTGCACTTTTACTGATTTCGAGTGTTGCTTTTGCTATATCATCAAGCTTAAAACGTTTGCCAGCAGAATCCTTTATTTTTTCAAGAAGATCAAGATGAGGAATGACATTGATATCTCCTGGATAATATTTATCGAGAATCGGTGCATCAAATCCTTTACTATTGTATCCAATGATGCGTTCGGCGCGCTCTAATATTGGCCACAACTCTGACAACTGATGCTCGTCAAATGAACGATAGGTGTCAGTTTCGTATTCATACACAGATACGACCGTCACTTTTATATTTGCTCTATCACGGATATCTCCGTAGGTCTCAATATCAAAGACTACTTCACCTGCCATATTAGCTTACTTTCTTAAACTTGACGGTAAACAGTGGTTCGTATTCATTTTCATATTTATCATTCACACTCACAGTCTCCCCTTTCATGACCATCGTCATGGCAATATCATTGATCATTTCTTGATCACTCGCAATATCAATTTTGATATCATCCATCTGCACAAATTCACCAGAAAATTGTGATTTCAATTCTGTTTCTATGCTTTTTTTCTTCTCACGGAGCGTCTTCAATGACTCTTCAGCTTCTATATAGGATTCACTTCCTTTCAAAGCTTCCCGATATGCATCTTTGAGATCTTTCAGTTTTTTCTTGTTCTCCTGAACTCGATTGAAAATTTCTTGTAGGTCTTGCATAGGTGTATGATATATATGAAAATGTGCTGGACTATTGTATCATAGAGACGCATTCAGAACAATAACATAGAATACACTATATGCAACTTCCAAAACGAAAACCAGGCAAATATACCAATCTTCCCAATGACCCTCTCATGACAGGTCATAAATTTGCAGAACTAAAGCAAGAATTGGAAAGTCTGCAAAAAAAACGTCCGCATGCCGCCTCAGAAGTAGCACGACTTGCTGAACTTGGTGATTTTTCTGAAAACGTAGAATATCAGCTAGCAAAGGGACGTTTGAGAGGTATTAATTATGGGATCATGAAACGAGAACGCCAGCTTGCTGACGCACATATTATAGAGCCTACAGGTAGTGATACCGTTCAGATAGGAAGTACAGTGATCATCGAGGGAAACAATGCGCAAAAAACGTATACGATTCTCGGCTCTACCGAAACAGATCCGACCAAAGGCATTATTTCCTATACATCCCCTCTTGGACAAGAGCTTCTTGGCAAAAAAATCGGTGAGAGTGTAGATCTTACGGTAGCAAAAAAAACCACTGCGTATACCATTATTGGTATTACTTAGTGTCTCACGCTCTTCTGTACGATTCTAATGCAATACCACCAAATACGTTCCAATGTGTCTTTTCATAGAACAATCCCCCATCAGTAAGTATTTTTTTGACTTTGCCCGACATGTTATCTTGAAGCATACGGTGCTCAGGTGAAAGAGGTACCAAAAGTCTCCCAAGGAAATTTGTTGGTGAAACAAAATCAAATATCCAAAATCGTTTCCCTGGTCGCAACACTCGTACAATTTCCTTGGTAGCTCGTACTTTTTGTTCTGAACTCAAATGATGAAATACAAGTGAGGTTACAACAGCATCACAAGATGCAGTTTCTAAAGGTAATAATACAGCATTGGCACAAAAAATAGTCGACGAAATGTTCTGTAATACAGACTGAGCATAGCGAACCATACCAGGATCCGGATCAATACCATAGAGGGTTGAAATTTCTTTGTACACATGCAATTTTTTGAGGAGGAATCCCGGACCGCATCCTACATCAAGCACTATACTTGGATGGGTTGAAGCAATATTTCGTGCTATACGAGACTGTATGTGACCAAATAAAAGACGCGAAATGAACGCATAGCGTCTATGCTGTCCATGTGTGTGTGCAACAGGTGCATACGGTTCTTCGTGGCTATGAGTATGTTGCATATACAGTTTTTAAGAGACAGACAGACTATCAATAACAGCATGGAGTTTTTCTCCTACTTCTGTAGCGATACTTGCTAATGCATCATTTTCTACCATATTCATCGCAACACCTGGATTGATGGCAGACACAGTCACCAGACCATCCTGCTCATAGAGGATCACATTACACGGCAATAATAACCCAATCTGCTTTTCTGCTTGCAAGGCCTTGTAGGCAAAGGGTGGATTGCATGCGCCGAGAATAATATACTTATCAAACTCAACATCAAGCTTTTTCTTCATCGTAGCTTTCACATCAATTTCTGTGAGTACACCAAATCCATGTGCAGACAAAGATTCTTTTGTAAGAGCGAGAACCTCTTCAAACGAACCTTCTCGTGTTGTGGTAAATCCATATTCCATAAAATGTAAGAGTATTACTGAAAAAAAATTCTCTCGCTTGAGAGAATTTTTTTGTGTGCATCTTTAAAAACTATACGTTATTGGAGGTAGAGACATCAGGTGTTTCTTTTTTTTCTCCGCCAACAACAGTATTTTTTGTATCTTTCAAGAGTCCCTTTGGTTCTGAAAAGACAAACAAATACAAGAGTTCTACGATACCGACCGTATTGAGAATAAGAAGCGCAATAAACCAAATAGTATCACCACGTCGTGCTGCCTTCCACAGAGCAAAAGCTTTCCACAGAAGGGACCAAAGCATTACAACGGTAAAGAACCCCCAAAATCCCTGTCCAATGCCACTCAATCCAAATCCATCCATCATAGACGTACCGTGCGAAAATGTATTCCACATAAAAAATAGGTTAAAAATATACTATATTACACATTGTAGTATATGCCCTTCTGTAGAGATTACAAGAGGTGGACAGTGAGTGAGTATTCTTTACATACCACTAGCCAAAGGCAAAATTACAAAGATTCATTCAATCGAGACGGTTCATTGATATAATATGAACTTTTGGAAATCATATACTGTAACCCAATAATTATCATTACAATCGCTGTATAGATTTGGTACATTCTCACGCCTGCATCGAGAAAAAATGGAGTATACAGATAAAAAAGAGAGATCACCCCAATGAATATGAGAATACTAGTGAGTAATACATCTGTAAGGATCACTGGCACTATTCGAGGATTTTTCCAACTCTGTACATACGTTTTCCATTGTTCTGGCAATGCTTGAATAAGCTGATACGCATAAAAACCAATATACGGCCAGAGGACAATGAGTGGCAATGCAAAAATACGTGCTTCTTGTGCTCGCGTTGCAAAGAGCGTAATAGGTGTATTTACTGCAACAGCCAGAATGAATGCCGTATAGACTACTCTTGCCTGTGACATATCACGGCGGAATTTGCTACGAGTAAGAATATACATGGGAAGTAAAAAAACATGAATAATGCCAAAAAGAGTAGCAGCAGCAAAAGCTGTGTTTTGAACATTGTAAGAAAAATGACTAAAACGCTGTGTATACAAATACTGAATATTTTCAGTAATCGCATCACTATACCATCCGTGCAATATGGCAAGGTAAATATAATACACGAGCAAAGGGAAAGAAAACAAAGCGATACATCGAAATACGTTCGTTTTATTATAAAAAAATTTCTTGGGGTGTACTACAATATCTGAAAAAAATAGTATCGCAAACGACGGAAATAGCAATAGAGATGATTCTCGGACGAAAAGAGAAATGGATAAAAAAAGAGTTGTCCACATATATTTTTTTTGCAATCCAAACAAGAGAGCTTCCCACAAGAAAACATATTGTATAAAGTCATCATACGTATAGATAGGAGTACAAAATGCAAAAAGAATAGTAAATGAAAGGATAAAAAAGACAACACTTGCTATTTGATATTTCGTCTTGCTCGGATACAGATATGCACCAATGGACAACAACATATAGATACTCAACGCAATAAATAGTACTTGAACAAGAATAAATGCTCCTCCGCTTGAAACCAAACCTGTGTTTGCAAGAAGTACCACGGGTAACGTGGTAAATATTCGTAATGCAAAGACAGGTTGTTCTTGATGATAACTTACAATATCTCGAATCAACGCACCATCAATAATACCTCTCCCAGGCTCTGCATAAAAAGGAACCCCATTATTGAGCATGCTTGGAAAAATAAGATTGCACGTCATAATAAACAACGCACCAACAATACTTATACTCATTTTTGTATACCAACGCATACACGTAAAAAATATTTATTTCACATAATAAACAACATCTGCACTAACCAAGTGTATAGAAAAGTAGATTATATGTCCATGGCGATTGCACAACTGAAAGTACAGTTGTCTTATATAAGTATATGCCAATATATTAAGATCAGATCTACATCAGTACATCTGATCTCTGCACAGCTATTGAAAAATTTGTAAAGGTGTAGAAAGTACACCTAAATATCGCATTATGGAAGTCCTTTTTGAAGGACCCAAAACTCTAAGTGAACTTGTGAAAAAACAGCACCTACATAAAAAAAATAGTTAAGACTCCCCTGTTTTTTATGTATAGAATCGAACGACAATCAAGATTCCACACATGCCACCTACAAAAGTTCCTACAACTGAAGCGAATGAAAAAGAACTCGCACCAAACCATATTGGGACATAAGCCCCAATATAACTTCCAACAATCATTCCAAGCATGACAAGTTTTTTATCCATATGTTTTATATATGTTCATATAATATCACATAACAAAACACACGCAAGACGTATGTTTTGTTAGAGAGAATGTCTTGAACACTCAAAAAAGAGAAATCAGAGACTACTCAACAGAATAGCCATCCATCGCGTTTATTATTGATTTCATTTTTTCGAGCGAGTCTTCGTCTATAGCCTCGTTGAGTTGAAATATACCTTTCTTTTCTGTAGATGCCACAGTAACATTCTCTACATAGGTATCAAGCCCAGCATCTTCTAGTTCCATCATAATAAGTTTTTTGCATGCATCGCAGTGCATTCCTTCTACAGTAAGTGTCGTCATATATGTCTTGTTATTACTGAATATGAAGTGTCACAGGAGCGACCATTCCCATGGAACACGTAATTTTGTACGTCCCTGCTTTTGGCGTGCCAAGGTCAATCGTGTTTTTTCCCAATTTTAATTCCACAAAACTATCAATCAAACCGCGAGATGCAAGGAATATACCACATCCCTGAATACCTTGATCATCCACAATCAATGTCGTAGGCACACCAGCCT
>PFPJ01000020.1 GCA_002792995.1 Candidatus Magasanikbacteria bacterium CG_4_10_14_0_2_um_filter_41_10
ACTATGACGATTATTTTATTTCAAAAACAGATGACTTCTGGATTTATCAGACAGATACAAAGGCGCTTGTTAGAGCACTCGCAGAGAAGCTCCCAGACAATGTTACTGTCTGGACGGGAATGGCGTATGACAGTGTGGAGACACATGACGGCGTGAGTACGATTCAGCTCAAGGGCGGGGGAGATGTGAAAATCGTCACGACAACATTTCTCGTAGGTGCTGATGGCGGACATTCTTCTGTAGCAGAATCGATTCAACAACTTGATACAAATGATACGTTTCTTTTCGGCTACGAAGAAGTATGGATTGGGGACGTGCTTCTCGGGCCTCTTCCTGCTGAGACGATTTACCATTTCTGGTTTGGAGAGTTTTCTCTCGGGTATGGTGGATGGCTTTCTCCAACAACGATTGATGGCAAGGCGGGATTTCGTATCGGCCTGGCAAAATTAAAAAAAGACAGAGGAGATGCTAAGAAATTGCTTGCGCAGTTTATGCAGACATTGATTGAAAAAAAGATTGTATTGATTTCGTCAGATGTGCAAAAACCAGAATATCGATTTGGAAGTTTTATTCCTATTGGAGGTGTATTGAAAAAAACATCCTGTGACAATGTATTGTTGATTGGTGACGCAGCTGGTTATTGTGGTGCATTTGCTGCAGACGGGATAAAAGGATCTGTCATTTCTGGAAAAGAATCTGCATTACTCATTGAACGATATCTTGGTGGAGAGAGATTTGATCTTGCAAAGACATTACGAAAAAAAATAAACGAACATCGATGGTTACTTGATTATTACACGCGTCAGTTGCGATATCGCTGGATATGGGATCGGATGAAACGAGATCGAACGTTTCGTGCTATGTACCACATTATCAATGAAGAACGAGCGCATTTTCTTGATCAATTTTGTGACAACAAAGACAAACGAAAAAGTTTGTCTCGCTCGGTATTAAAAATCAAATACATTCCAAAACTGGTGATCTATTCGTGGTATATTTTTTTAGATTTTTTTGTACGGTAACTTATTGTCGATTATTGTATAATCGTGACTGACGAAGGAAGTTGTTTCTCAATAATTGCGAGATCTTCTGTGGAATAATTATTCCCAGAGATGTCGAGTGTCCGTAGATGCGTGAGATTGCCGAGTTCGTAGGGAAGACCGGTAAATTGATTGTGTGAAAGATTGAGCGTTTCGAGTTCTGTCAGTTGTCCTATTTCTGCCGGGATACCAGTCATACTGTTGTAACTCATATCGAGTGTTTTGAGACGCGACAGATGGCGGATCTCAGCCGGGAGTGATCCTGTAAGATCGTTGTGCGAGAGATCGAGTACTTCGATAGCCGTGTTATCAAAGATGTCTGACGGTACACTTGTGAGGCCTCGATTGTCGAGAGACAGTATCGTATCCTTATCATTTACTTTGTCTTGTACTGTGGGTTGTTGTTGCTCACTGGGAGATACTGTTGGTGTCGTTTGTGTATCAGTAGTATAGACGCATCCACTTAAAAGAAGTGAGGACAATACAAGAACCGGGAGGATATATGAGGATTTCATAGGCCATTTCGTTAGGTGAATACATCTCTGTCTCTCTTGACTATAGCACTGTATATGGGGTTTGTCTTCTTTTTTGCTTGCAAAGTACTGTGTTTGTGCTTTACAATGAATCTATATATTCATATTTGATTTCATCCTATGATAGGAGAAACTACTCGGCCTGGTCGCCCACATGCAATGGAAATTTCAGAAGAAATAACGGGTAAAGGAGAACAAAGGATTGAGACTTTACCCGGTATAGACGAAGAAACTGCTGTTGTAGGCGATGTAGATTTCACATGGGATAAACATGAAAAAAGGGAAATCCCTGTTGAAAGTATAGAAGTATTAGGCGGGGAATATAGAATTTTGGATACGTTAGGTGAGGGGGGAATGGGGGTGGCTTATCTCGCGGTTGATAGTGACGGGAAAAAAGTCGTGATAAAAACATGGAGACCTGATTTTATAGTTAAAATGCGAGATCAAGAACATCTGGGATTTCAAGAGACTGCAATAAAAGATTCGAATCTTGAAGAACCCTCTGCAGAGGTGCCTTCGGATATTGATAATGATTGGCAAATGGTTCAAAAATTAATGAACATGTATTCTTTGCATCAGGAAGTTGGTCATATACAAAAAGTTCAAAACGAGAATCCAAGCCGTCATGTAGTCAAGCTTATCGGAGATGGAACTGTTGAGTTGTCCTATCAGGGTTTGGATATACAACCTATTGGTATTGTCATGGAATATATTGATGGAGGTGATTTGACGGCTATGCTTGATGAAAATAAAGATAATTTTTTGGCATATTTGAATGGTCATAAAATTGAATATCCAACTGATTATGCACAAGTCAGAAAGTTATATGATCAATGGATACATTATTCTGAATATTTTAGGAAAGGCATGGATAAAAAGTTGCTTACTATTGCTCAGCATGTTGCACAAGGATTAGATGCTATTCATAAATCTGACTTGGTTCACCAGGATATTAAGCTAGGGAATATTATGGCTCGCAGTGATGGGTCTTATGCTATTGGAGATTTTGGTATTGCTGAACTGATGGAAGAATTAGCTCCATATGATGTTTCGCTTCCTCCCACAAAGAGAGGGTATAAAAGACCTGGAAGTGATGATGACGAGAATGGTAAGTCACAAAATTCTAAAATGCAATCAGTGATAAAACAAACAAAACCAAAAACTACAATAACAGGAACTGTTCAATATTTTTCTCCTGAAGTGTTACAGGGATATCCTGCTGATGCTGGGAGAGATTTATATGCTTTGGGAATCATATTATACGAATTGAGAACTAGCAAAAAACCGTTTGAGGAGCAATACGATAAGATAAATAATCCTAACAATAATACTGAAGAAAGACAACAGTACATATTAGACGCAACAGAGGCACATTTGAATCAGAACCCACCTCGCATAAGTGAAACACCTTCTGATTTGGATAGATTGATTGAAACACTTATTCAAAATAAGCCGGAGGATAGAAAAGAGTTTGTGTTTCAGGGAGAACCTTTGGATGTTTCTTCTGCTGAATTTTTGATTGCTGTTTTGAAAAAAATAGAGAGTACACTAGCGTAGTTAATACCATGTTTGCAATACAGGTGACAGATCAACTCACCAAACTTCCCGACGCACCAGGCATCTATCTTTTTTTTAATAAAAAAAAAGAATTGATTTACGTTGGCAAAGCGACATCATTGAAAAGTCGGGTCAGTAGTTATTTCCGTGGTGCGCGAACTTCGCGACCTATCGAACAGATGATCCACGAAGTCGTGGATATCAAGTGGAAAACAACAGATTCTGTGCTCGAAGCGATCATCCTCGAGGCAAATTTTATTAAAGCAAAACAACCAAAGTATAATGTTCTGGGGCGTGATGATAAAAGTTGGAATTATATTGTCATTGCAAAAGGTGAATACCCACTAGTTACCACGTTACGTCAGCATGAATACGTGCAGAAGAAATTGGAAAAAAGTACTAAAGCATCAGTGTTCCCTGAAAATTTGAAATTGGAAGAATATGCGTATGTATTCGGACCATATCCTGGACTAAATACAACAGCGACGATGAAATTGCTGAGAAAGCTTTTTTATATTTCTGATTGTCAAAAGCAGAAGAATCAATCTGGAAAACCTTGTCTATATAGACAAATGGGATTGTGTTTGGGAGTGTGCACGGGAGAAATTAGTCCTGCTGAATACAAAAAGAATGTGATTCAACCACTAGTGCAATTTCTCAAAGGTGGAAAAAAACGACTTATCACAACATTAAAAAAACGAATGCAAGAAGCCTCAAAAGCAGAAGCATTTGAAGAAGCAGCGCGTCTTCGAAATCAGATTGCATCGCTCGAACGTATTCATGACATGGCGTTGATTAACAAATCATTTGTTCAAGATGAACAATCCGCTGGCGTGAAACGCATAGAAGGATATGATATTTCAAATCTTGGAGCAACGGGGAAAGTGGGCTCAATGGTGGTATTTGATAGTGATGGTCCGGTAAAAAATCAATATCGAAAATTCAAAATTAAATCAGTCGTCGGGCAGAGTGATGTGGATTGTTTGGAGGAAGTTCTTGTGAGAAGATTACGCCATGTTGACATTCATACTAAAGCATCAGTGTTTCCTGAAATTACGAATGACGCGAATGTACGAATTACGAATAATACGAAACAACAAAAAAAGGACGTTTGGACGTTGCCCGATGTATTCCTCATTGATGGTGGCAAGCCGCAGGTGAATCGTGCAATGAAAGTCTTGCGTGCATTTGAAATAGATACCCCGCTTGTTGGGATTGCAAAAGGGCCAGAGCGAAAGAAAAATGAATTTGTGTTTGGCACGCGTGATCGTGGATTTATCAAATGGGTGAATGAGCATCAGGAGCTTCTTGTTCGTGTGCGAGACGAGGCGCATCGGTTTGCTATTACGTATCAGCGGCAGTTGAGGAAGTTGAAAAAATAGAACATGGCTAAAACAAATTTGAATAAATAAAAAAATCGCCTTTGGGCGGTTTTTGGTTTTTTTAGAAGAATCAAGTCGAAGGGGGCGACGATTCGGCGTGGACACAAGGTCCTGCCGTTTCGTCGCCCCCTCCTGGGCTTGGCTACGGGTTAGCGCAGCCCGCGCGGTGATGGCTCTTGGAGCCGCCGCGCGCTAGTAGTCCGTCTTCCCCATACCCTCCTTGGGGTTGTGGGGAGCGGTGTCGTTGGTCGTCGATGGCGAGGCCATCATGGGTTCAGAGTTGGGCCGAGTGCCCACCTCCTTGGCGTCGCCGCCGGTAGTACATCCCATGACCGAGTTCTGGACCTTGGTCGCCGCGCTGTCCGCCGCCGCGTTGTTGACCGCGGTGGTGGTCGCGTTGTTGACCCCCATGACGTCGGTCGCGTCGTGCCGGAGGATGATGGCCTGGCCGTCGTGCCACATGGCGATGGGGACGTGGTCGGCGTTGCCGACGAACCCCATGACACCTGCGCCGCGGCCGATGTTGAAGTCGTCGTCCACGACCGCGGTGACGGCGATGCGGTCGGTGAGCGGCGAGGAACTGGAGAAGGCCAGGTTCGCGATGGCGTTGTTCGGCGATTGCCAGATCGCGGTGTGGACCATCTCCTCCGTAAGGCTGCTGACCGCGGTGGCGGTCGCGGTGACCTCCGTGGCGTGGTCGCCGGTCGTCTTCGCGTCGGTTGCCATCGTCGGAGTCTCGGCGTTCGCCGAGGGAGCCGCCCAGGTTAGGGCGAGCATCGCGGCGAGGAACGCCAGATACGAGATGTGTCTCATCCGAACTCTCCTTTCAGCGGAATTACTTGCCCACGCAGAATTGCGCGAGAAAGCAATAGATACACACTATCTTTTTTATATAAGATTCGTCAATTTTTGTTGTGGATAAATAAAAAACATATATAGAATATTTGTACTTGTCTGTAGTAATTTTTTTAACCAATATTTTCGACTTCGAAAGATCCCTCGACTCCCTTCGGTCGCTCGGGATGACAAAACAGAGGAGTTATCCACCAAAAGTGGATAACAGTGGTTGCATGGGGAAGAGAAGTGGGTTAAAATGGTTATACGTGGGGAAAAGTGGGGAACTCCATGATTGCCTCGGTAGTCATGAAGAGATCTTTCCTGATTACAGGATAATGGGTTTCTCTGAGCGATATATAACGTGCTTGTCTATATATCATTCTCCACTTTCCTTTCCACGTATGTTTATCGGTGAGTATTCTCACAATCTAGACGAAAAGGGACGGCTCGCT
>PFPJ01000009.1 GCA_002792995.1 Candidatus Magasanikbacteria bacterium CG_4_10_14_0_2_um_filter_41_10
AAGGCCAAGATGGTCGTTATTATTTCATTCTTCCGAGTAGCACCAAGAATACGGTCATCAAGAAAAAAAATGTCACGATTTATTTTCGGGAATCACTGGACTTGTCCCAAAGTGCACGGAAAGGGGTGGATGCTGGGATGGCCACAAAGAAGACGGTAAAAAGAAAATCTCAAGAATTCTTTTCATTTTTACACTCATTTATTGAAGAAAAGAATATTGATGCTGTGATTGCACAAAATTTTCATGTGGGACTGCCTCCGTCATACAGTTTACTTCTCAACATGATCTGTCATGCAAAAGATGTTCCACTTTTTTTGCAACTCCACTCTTTTGCGACCAAAGAACTGCAAACGGAACTTATCAATAGTCTTTTTTGGGAAAAGATAATTTGTGTCAGTAAAAGTATCGCAGGCGATGTCTTCCAAAAAGGGGCAAATATCAAAAGTTTGACTACAAAATATCTCGGCGTGAATACAAAAGAATTCAATCAGCGTGTGGATACCAAATGGTTGAAAAAGAAACTTGCCTTGCCGCAAGACACAAAAATAATTTTGTGTGCTTCTCGAATTTTGCATGGGTACACAGATATTATTCAAGAAAAAGGGTTTATCGACCTGCTCGATGCGTTTTCAAAAATAGCGTATCAAGACACCTCACTTCGTCTCGTTCTCGCTATTGGGAAACCTCCTATGCAGCTCCATACCCAATTTGAAGATGCGCTCAAAAAACTCGAAGGCTTTATCCAAATTCATGGTGTCGAAGATCAGGTCATCGTTCGCACATTCAAACTCGAAGAAATGCCTCGCGTCTACGCTGGTTCGGATGTATTTGTGCTTGCGTCAGAAAACGAAACGTTTGGGCAAGTGTATCTGGAGGCCATGGCATGCGGACTCCCTGTGCTCGGTACAAAGGTAGGGGGCGTTCCAGAAATAATAGAAGATGGTGTCAATGGATACCTCACCATTCCAAATGATGCGAGTCATTTGTCCATCAGGTTGCTGAGTCTCTTGAATGATACCAGCGTACGTGAATTATTTATTGCAAATGGATTGAAGACCATTGAAAATCGGTTTGATTCAGAAAAAACATTTAAAACACTGTTTAGTTTCATTGAGAAAACTTTGGGGAAGATAAGAGTCTAAATAGACGAAGACGGGAATCTTGTCTTCTAACCACAGAAACATATCAATACACCTGAACAAAAGGAAAAGAAGCAAAAAAGGCCGGATGCTATTGCGCTCGGTGTGGTATTTGGGTTGATTTTTGGCGTTGTCTTTGGAAAAGATGTGTTTGGAAATGTTGGGCTCGGGATTGCGATCGGTGCTGCGTTTGGGAGTTTGTATGAAAGGAAATAGAGGAAGTGAAGGAGGGGAAAAACGAAAACAAGAGATTTTTAAACTAGCATTGGAACTTATAGAAAGCGGAGAAACGTTTCCGTTTCCTGGCGTGAGCAAAGCATTTTATGATAAATCAAAAATAGAAGAAGTAGATTTTGTGGAGATGGGATTGGTTACGCCTATAGATGAGGTATTGGAAAAATTTCAAAGAGAGGGGATGCAGATTGTGTTGGGGGATGACCCTATGGCTATAAATGTACTAGTTATACCTGGACCAAATACTAAAACTGATGCTGACAGTTTTTTGATTCAAAATTTGGATATCACTCGTTTTATGGATCCACGAATCATAAAATTGATCGAGGTCATAAAACGAAAGGTTTAACTTTTTAGATGAAGGTCGCCATCTTGCAATTTTTTCCTTTTTGTGGTATAGTGATCCACTCCGTTCTAAAGGAATCATATGTTGCTCCACAAAGTACTCAAACAACGAAAGAAAGAACAAGGTTTCTCTGAAAATACCGAGGCTACTCCTTATGATACCAGTCAACATACACAAGTGAGGGGGCGAGATGGATTTCGCGCCAAGCAAAATAGTACGATCGGCGCCGCACGGCAACGAAGTATCGGAAATAGAAACAATAAGCCAGCACGGTAACAAAATAAAAAAATAATACAAAACACAGCGGAGACACCGCTGTGTTTTTTTTGTGCAAAGAGGATTAGGCTTCGTCGCCCATACCTTCTGTTTCTACTGCAGGGATAAGATCACGCATAGGATTCTTTAGAATTTGCTGTGGAGAAGTATGCTGTAGAGAGGGGAATACTCTGGAAATTTTTTTCTAGATGTGATATAACGAAATCATCTATCTTCTGTTATATGTATAAAAGCCGTGCAGAAACAATTACCGAACTTCTCGGGAATGTCCCCAAATTTCGTTTTGATCAGATCAACAAGGCACTTTTTGATACGTCTGTTTCGTCGTGGCAAGATGTCACGACACTGCCACTCGCCATGCGGACGACATTGCCAGAGCATATTCCATGGATGAGTATTTCTCTTGTGAAACTGTTTGAAAGCAAACTCCATGATACATTCAAAGCAGTGTTGACCACGGCAGACAATAAAAATTTTGAATCAGTCCTCATGGCAAATAGAAAAGGGCAGTGGACGATTTGTGTGTCGAGCCAGATTGGCTGTGCGATGAAATGTACCTTTTGTGCGACAGGCACGATGGGACTCAAGCGCAGTATGCATAGCGATGAGATCATGGATCAATATCGTTTTTGGCGAGAATTTTTGCAAACAAAACCAGAATTACCAGAACGTATTTCCAACATTGTGTTCATGGGCATGGGAGAACCGATGGCAAATTATGACAATGTCAAACAAGCAATCCATACGTGGTTGAAATATACCGACCTCGGTCCAACAAAAATCATGGTATCGACCGTCGGCGTCTTATCGCAAATGGAAAAATTGTTGACCGATCCAGAGTGGCCACCCGTGCGTATTACCATTTCACTGCATAGTGCAAACCAAGAACGGCGTGAAGAAATTGTACCAACGACAGTGCCAGATTTTATCAAAAAACTTGCGGTGTGGTCACACCGATATCAAGAATTGCTGGGAAATCGTCGACATCATCTCACGTTTGAATACACACTCATCTCTCATATCAATGATACACCTGCTTTGGCGCGCGAGCTCGCGAGCTATATTGTCAAAACGGCAGTCACAAAAGTAAATGTGATTCCATACAATCCTGTGTTTGGAAAGACATTCACTCGCACAGAACGAGTGCGTATCGATGCCTTCAAACAAATGTTACGAGATCATGATATCAATGTCACAGAACGAAAAACCATGGGAGAAGATATTGATGCTGCGTGCGGACAGTTGGCGCTGAGTAGTTCATAACAATACATATGAAATATCCTCTCGGATGGTATCTTGGGTTGCTCTTGGGTATGATGGTGGGTCTCAATGTGCTCGGGCACTTTTTTTTTGTATTGGATACCATGTATTTTCAGTCGCATGAAGATGCCTTGACGACAATGGAAACATTTCCTACGTCAGATGATTCGTTTGGCACCAATTATTACTATACGAAGACACCCTATTTTTTTCCGTATCAGATATCTGCGCTTGCTGCGTTTTGGATTCCCCTCGGATTGGTCTTGTTTTGGAGCATTGCTTACATGAAGACAAAAAAAACCATACGTCGTTTTTTGCAGAGTTTGTTGTTTCCTGTGATATATACCCTGGTCAATATCATTTATTTTTTTATGGTCATAGATCCATCGCTCGGGTGGGAATATGAGCTTGGTATGTCTCTATTATTTTTTGGGTGCGGGGCGATATTCGTGTTTGTGGTGGTTGTCAACAGTATATTTTTGCTCCGTGAACGCCGTCGATTGGCTTCGCATCTTTAGTGTTGGCGTGTAGAAACAATCAACAAAGAAAATATTCCCGTTTCCCCCTTGCTTTTTATTTCAAAACGTGCTATGCTGTGATTTACGTTCTCTATTCATTAAGTACTGAACAGATTATATGGGCAATTTTAACTCATTCAAGAACGACCGAAGTGGCGGAGATAGAGGATTTGGTGGTGGCGGACGCTCATATGGCGACCGAGACCGAGGATCACGACCAAGCTATGGTGGTGGACGAGACAGTGGATCACGTTCAAGCTATGGCGGACGAAGTGACGGACCAAAGAAAATGTTTCCAGCAACGTGTGATAGTTGTGGGCAACAGTGTGAAGTTCCTTTCCGACCAAGTGGATCTCAGCCAGTATATTGTAGCAATTGTTTCAAAAGCCAAGGTGGTGGAGACAAGTTTTCATCACGAAAGCCAGAACGAAGCTTTGAAAAGAGTTTTGGTGGAGCTCCAACGAGCGCACCATCAAGCGCTGGTATTTCTCAGAAGCAACTTGATTCATTGCACTTGAAAATGGACAAAATTTTGTCTCTTCTCGAAAGTGGCAAAAAAGCTCCTGTCTTCACTGCAAAGAAAGAAGAAACAGCTGAAGAAAAACCAGCAACAAATAAAACATCAGAAAAAAAGGCTGAAAAAGCTGAAAAGAAAGAAAAAAAGACCGTAAAGAAAGCAGAGAAAAAAGCTGAAAAGAAAGACGCTCCTGCAAAGAAAAAAGCAGTTGCGAAAAAGAAAAAGTAATACATATTTCATCGCACGCACAAAAAAATGACACCACACGGTGTCATTTTTTATATAGAGTATATGCTTAGAGTGTTTCCCCATTTGGATACGTTTCTGCTTCGTTTATAGTGAGGATATTTTGCCACTGGTAGTGAAGTGAGGTAAATGTTTCTTCATCGTGGATCCATCGTTTGACTTGGCGTGTACTATCTTGTGGATCTTTCTCAATCACATATACGCGAGGGGAGTAGTCATATTTGATGAGTGTGCCATTTGGTCTGAGATGATGTTGTGTGATGTCTTCACCATGGGTGAATCGTGCAAGTATGGATGCTCCGACATGTTCAATATCATTCCATACATATCCAAGTGTATTGAAAACTGTTTCAGAGACTATCCAGTGGAGATTATTTCCTGAGAACCAATATACTTTTGGATCAGTTGTTGCTTTGAGAATGGTATTGACAAGTGGGGTATATAGCTGCCCATGTGGCATATATCCAGCAGGATCCGTTGTTACAGCACCGAGCACATTTGCGTCGACCACTATTACACTGTTCCAAGAAAGGAAATATTCAAAGTATCGTGCAGCTGTCTGGAATGGGCGTTTTGTACAAGCATCTGTGACATAGTAGACGGCTGAAGAACGTGGACTCTTGTATGGTTTTCCTTCCTTGAGAATACATGTTTCAGATGGTGTATCTATAGGTTGCTGTGTGGTGTCGTTGATAGTTTCTTCGGCTGTATAGGTAATTTGTTTTGAGAGTACGGTAATGCCACCTGCTGAAGAACGCAATTTTGCATAGACGGTATAGGTTCCGAACGCATTTGGTAATGTTACATTGTATGTTTGTTTTGCTGGTTCATATGCAGCATCTGCAAACGTTGCATCTGTTGAGATCGCGATAAGCGACGCATTATTTTGGTCAAATGTTACTGAGACTGTTTGTGCTGTGGTATAGTCACTGTCATTGTTGAGATGCATCGCCGTTGCCGTAATTATTTTTCCGTCCATTGTTTGAGGACCACTTTTTGTTGTAATAGTAG
>PFPJ01000086.1 GCA_002792995.1 Candidatus Magasanikbacteria bacterium CG_4_10_14_0_2_um_filter_41_10
GAAAGCAAAGCGACGAACGAAACTTATTAATGAAATTTTAAAGGGAAAGACAAGATTCTAGCCTCCCATTTTGTCCATTAAGTCGAAAATAGTGTATTGTATACACAAACATTGAGGAGGTGCCAGATGCTACCGTACGATATAGAGGACCGAATGGTAGAGTGTGAATCTGCGCATCTCGGATGCGTCGTCACAACTCGCCAGGGCGATATGATTGAGTTCCGTCGTGGGACGTTCCAGAACAGGAACACTCGGTACGTCATAGGGGTGTGCCTGAGTGGGCGGCAGCAACTGCTCGTCCCGCGCGCCGACATCGTCGGCTTTGATCTCGTCACGTAAGTGCCGCGCGCATCGTCGGAGGAAAAGGTCCATGTCAGCGCCACGCGCTGACATGGACCTGAAGAATATATAAAAAAAACCGTCTTATTGACGGTTTTTTTATTGGTCTACACGTTTAAATCCCTTCCACCCAATGTTTATCCACTTTTACATCTAATTCCAAATATACTTTTTTACCGAGTGCTTGCTCGAGTTCTTTTCGTGCCATTTGCCCAATTTCCTTGATTTTATATCCAGCTTTTCCAATAATGATTTTTTTGTATCGTTCTTCATCTGTTTTGATATGCGCTTCAATCACAAACATGTCTTTTTTGTCCTCAATATTCTCTACATCTACGGTGAGTGAGTATGGGACTTCTTTGTCAAGGACAGAAAAAGCTTTTTCACGAATAAGTTCTGCTATAAAAAAGTCTTCAGTTACGTTCGTGAGCTGATTGTCAAGATACATTTCACCACCTTCTGGAAGAAGTTCAATGACTCGTTCCTTGAGAGGTGCGATATGACTTGCTCGGAGTGCAGACAAGTGAAAAACGCCTTGAAATTCATTTTGCCAGAGAAGATATTCTGATTCATATTTTCGTTCTTTTTCTGGTAAGTCACTTTTATTGATAACAAGAATTTTTGGAATATCCAGATGACGAACCATACCATAGAGACCTCGTTCTTCATCGCCGATCTCACGTGTTGGATCCACCACATAAAGAAGTAGATCAATCCCTTCGAGTGATTCTTTTACTTTGTTCGTTAGTTTTGTGGTAAGGGCACTTTTTTTGTCTCGAAAAAAACCAGGCGTATCCACAAAGACAGCCTGTCCATCTGGATGGTTGAGAACCCCATGAATAATATGGCGCGTCATTTGGGCACGAAAACTCGTCGCAGCAATTTTGGTACCAACGATCGTATTGATAAGTGTAGATTTACCTACGTTTGAGCGACCAACAATGACGACAAATCCTGATTTCATAAAAAATTGCTTAGAAAGCTTGGAATGCTGATGAGGCTCTGAAGGCTATTTTTTACGCGTTCTAGTCCATCTAGGCATCCTGAGTCTTTTCATACTACCAGCCTCTTGCACTTTTGGCAACCTTTGTGCTAGGATACTATCTAGTTAAGCATCATATATGAAAGTAATTTTACTTAGAGACGTGAAGGGGACTGGGAAAAAAGGAGAGGTAAAGGACGTGGCCGATGGCTATGCCCGCAATTTTTTATTAAAACAGGGGCTTGCTGACGTCGCTTCATCAAAAAAGGTAGCAGAAGTCGAAGCCATGCTTGCCAACACACAAATGGCGAGCGAACTAGACCTCAGGCGTGCACAAGAAGTGGTTGCTAAAATTGATGGACAGGAAGTGACTATTTCTGAAAAAGTGAATGAACTGGGGCATCTCTACGCAGCTCTCAGTAAGGATACTGTCGCATCGACAGTCAAAAAACAATTGAAAGTCAATTTGGATCCGGCTCAAATCATGTTTGAATCGCCAATCAAAGAAACGGGTGAACATCAGGTACGGATAGAGTTTCCGCACGGCCTCGAGGCAGACATTACCATACAATTGACCTCACTATAATCCCTCCACCCCTGGAGGGTTTTTTCTTGTTTGGAAGTTTGATATACTGTGGTCGGTGAAATACTATATTTCTATTTTTTTTATTTATTATGGCAAAGAAAAATCGTCCAAAATACATTTTTGTCGTAGGTGGTGTGCTCTCTGGTGTAGGAAAAGGAGTAACCACGGCATCGATAGGGGCAATCATGAATGCAAAAGGATTCAAAACAACAGCACTCAAAGCAGATCCGTATATCAATGTTGATGCTGGAACGATGAATCCTATCGAACACGGAGAAGTATTTGTGACGGATGATAAGGATGAAACAGATCAAGACATGGGAAACTATGAGCGTTTTTTGGATATAGACCTGACCTCCATGAATTACATGACGACTGGGCGAGTCTATCAGACAGTGATCAACAATGAACGAAGCATGAAATATAAAGGGCGCTGTGTACAAGTGGTACCCCATATTCCAGAAGAAATTATTGGGAGAATAAAGCGAGCCCAAAAACATCACAATGCAGACATGGTTATCATTGAGATTGGTGGAACAGTAGGGGAGTATGAGAATATTTTGTTTTTGGAAGCAATACGTGAATTGAAAATGATGAATCCTGACGATGTTGCTGTGGTGCTCGTAAGTTACTTACCAGTGCCAGCACATCTCGGAGAAATGAAAACAAAACCAACGCAACATGCGTCACGTCTTTTGAATCAAGCAGGACTCCAAGCAGATATGATCATTGCACGAGGACGTATGGAGCTTGACAAGCCACGTCGTGAAAAACTTGCAACCTTTTGTGGTGTACAAAAAGAAAATTGTATTTCTGCTCCAGATGTGCCATCAATTTATGAAATTCCAACAAGATTTGAAGACCAAAACGTAGGAAATAAACTGCTCAAGGTGCTTGACGTGAGTCCACGAAAAACCAATCTTGCACCATGGCATGCATTTGTCAAAAAAATTCACAATTCTACAAAGGAAGTAAAAATTGCCGTTGTGGGAAAATATTTTGGAACAGGAAGCTTCACGCTTGCTGATTCATATATTTCTGTGATCGAATCTGTGAAGCATGCGGCATGGTTCAATGGCGTCAAACCAATTCTCGAATGGGTGGATTCTGAAGAGTTCGAGAAAGATCCAAAGAAATTGTTGGAATTGAAAAAGTATGATGGTATTATCGTGCCGGGTGGGTTTGGCACACGTGGGATAGAGGGCATTATTTCTGCGATTCAGTTTGCTCGTGAGAAGAAGATTCCATATCTTGGACTCTGTTATGGTATGCAGCTTGCGACGATCGAATTTGCTCGTCATGTTTTGAAGAAAAAAGGTGCACATACTGTAGAAGTCAATGAAAAAGCACCACACAAAATTATTGTGGTCAATCCATTTCAAGCAAAAAATATAGAAGAAGAGAAGTATGGTGGAACCATGCGTCTCGGTGCGTATGATTGTGATCTGATGCCAGGGACAAAGACACGAAAAGCGTATGGCACAGCGCATATTTCAGAACGACATCGACATCGATATGAGTTCAATAATGAATATCGTGAGGAAATGGACAATGCAGGATTGAAGGTCGTGGGGGTAAATCCAGAATCAAATCTTGTAGAAATCGTAGAACTTGAAGATCATCCATTCTTTGTAGGAACGCAGTTTCATCCGGAATTCAAATCCCGCCCTATGCGACCACATCCATTGTTTCGAGAATTTGTGAAAGCAGCAAAAGGGGGGAAGTAGGGAATTGGGTAATTGGAACATCAGTAATAAAAAACTGAGTCGTGAGACTCAGTTTTTTTGTGCTATTGGAAATAACTTAACCCAGGAGGCGATTCATGCGTGGTGATTTGTATTTGATATTCTGGATTATAGATTTCAATAATTTCATATATCCCCGAGGTTGTATGTGTTCCATCTGTATTTCTTGTTATGGTCTGTTCTATCATAAGCAATTTCCCCCAATAGAGCCATTTGTCTTCAATATTATGAACCAAAAAACATCTTGTAGGTGAGGGATGATATATTCTCGCGTTTGTTTTTTCTGTAAAATTAAAAATTGTATCTTTTAGATCTAGCAATTGAATGGGATTTTTTGTATGTGTGGCAAGATTCAAGATGTGTTCTGGAAAACCTTGCTCAGTAGTAATTTGTAGCGTGTCATTGAATTCAATAAAACTTCCCATACACATTGTTATTTTGTTGCGTCTTCTTGCAAGATGATTTTCCATGTTGCATATCCTGCATTGTACTGATACACAGTACGATCTTTCCAAGAACCTTCTGGAGGAAGAACATCTCCGTTCATTCTCCAACATGATCCACTTGTTTTTGTTTGTGGATGAGGCCAGGTAGTTGTCTGATTTGCAACAGTGATCTTCATGCCAGCCTCTCTTGGTATATCACGGAAGGACAATGCTGAATCATGCAATTTCCAGCCAGCTTCTACAAATGATTGACGCTCAAGAGTATGCAATTGCTCTGCTTCAGCAATATATTTTTTCAAATGCATCATAAATCGTTGTTCTTCTCTCGTAAGATCCCGTTTGAGACTCGCTTTTTCTAGGAGATCCATATGCTTGTGTACTTTGTCTTTCAATACACCAAATGTTGCTTGGAACATTGATTCGACACTATGCATTTCTACACGAACCTTTTTTCGTAATGAAGAAAATTTGTACCAGCTGTACCAGAAGACGAAGAGGAGTGCAATAATAAGCACAACAAGAGGAATCGTTATTGAAAGCAAACTGATCAACCAACTTCCCACTTGTGCCCAAGTTTTACTGGTAACAACAAATACAATTTTTTCACTCAAAAGACTTTTTGCACCAGTATCATCTGTCACCTGTGCCTGTATCTCATACGTCCCACGTGGCAGTGTTTCTTGTCCTACTATATCAAAATCACCAGACGCTGTACTCCGTATGTGTTGCTCCAACACCTTTTTCCCATCTTTGAAGATATACAGCTGTATGCTTGCCTCGGGGTATGTCATTCCTCCAATATATAAGATATCCCCTTCTTGCAATTTATTTTGATAGCGTGTGATCTGTGGTGCATCAAGTGCAAGTATTGTATATTCTTCTACTGCTGTGGTATTGTTTCCCGCGTTATCAATGGCCTGTATGATCAGTGGGTACGTGCCTGGATCTTGCGCTGGGAGTGTATATGGAGAAGAGAGAACTGTGTCCGGTGTTATTTCGATGAAATTCCCAGTGCCAATTTTTATTTGGTAATGACTCAAACCAGAAAGGGCATCCGACGTGTGAAATGTAATACGTGGCTGTGGTGTCGTACTTTCTTTTGGATCAACAAAAGAGATAGTAAATGGTTTTGGTGCCTCGGTATCTACTTGAATTTTGTAGTGTGTTACTGGTCCCCAGCCACTCGAATTTTTTAGTTTTATATGAAAATACCACACACCATCGTCGACATTTTCGTAGGATGTTTCTGTAACAAGTCCATCAGATGTGGAACCTGGGTCGCTTGATGTCTCTTGGCTCAAAATGGTACTCACCCCTGTGGCATCATTTGGTAATTCCCAAGAAAATTGAGGATTATTATTGTTGTACCATTTTTCTGAATCAGCATGGGTAGGAGAAAGAACGACTGGAGCCGTTGTATATTTTTGTGGTGTGGTTTCTGTCTCTGTCTTGGTAGGTGGAGTTGATGGCTTTTCAGGAGGTGCTGGGGCCGTCCCAGATACCGTATATGTGCCAGAACCAGCACCAGTATAAATATTTGTCCCAGCACCATCATTTGCAAGAATGGATCCAGAAGAAAAATGTATCTTTGCAGAACCTTCGGACGTTGGTTTGAACGTGATGGTAAGAATTTTTCCAGATGAACCTGTATATCCTGGGTTTAACACGACTCCTTCAAAATGTACTTCTCCATTACTATTTGAGAACGAGGGATCTTGTGCCCAAAGAGAAAAAATTGAACCACTTTTTGAGACAGATACCACTTGGAGTTTGTCGGTTGGAAAAGAAAGAACGCCGGAAGAGGCATTCATGGCTTCATCGCTACTAGCATAAATGCCTACAGAAAATGATTGGTTTACTGCGTGAGAGCCTGAGGAAGGGGAGAGATACAATGATGCTGCTCGTACAGTGCTCGCACCGGCAAAAATTAAATACAACAAAGAAAAAAATAACATTCTTTTTCGTGTATGTATGTGTTGTTTTGTGATTACACTTTTGAAATTGTTTTTTTCCTCCATAAGATCTTTGTTCCAATGAACAATATGAACATACTTACACCTATAATACTCCATATCCACCATATTTCATACCATTTCATTGTGTGGAGAGGTTCCAGTGTAACAATTCGTTCGTTTCCATTTTTATCAATCGCTTTTATATAAATATAACTCTTTAATTCTTGATCCTGAAGCACGTAAGGATTTTCTGCTATTACCCACTTGCCAGGTTCTGCAAATGTCCATTTCCACAGATGAAATTCTCTCGATTCCTTTATTTCATAATGGTCTATGCCCGTTCCTTTGTCTTGTGTGGCAAAAACCAGGGTGTATTTCCCATCAAATAAAGAAGAATCGCTGGTGACAACCGGTTCAAATTGTTCTGGAGGAACTGTATCACGCTGTTGGGTTTCCAGTGGTTGAGAGGTTGGGGCCTCTCTGGAAATGGTAATATTAAATTGTTGGACTGTCGTGCTGGCAGCCGTTCCATTGCCATCGTTCAAGAGTACTTGCATATCATGTACTGTGATATCTCCTGTGCCAGTTTGTTTTGGTTGAAAGATAATTGAAAACATAAGTCCTCGTTTGCTCTCAAAGCCACCAGGGATAATGCCTGAGAAGGGGACTGTGCCATTGGTTACATGAGGGCGCTCTACCCAAAAATTGACCAGAGAGTTCCCGTCTTTTATGTCTTTGACAGCAATAAGTTGTTCAGGAAAGACGACGTTTCCCTCGAGTGCATTGATATCAACACCTTGTGTATCGAGAAAAAAATTGACTTCAAATGTGTTTGCCAGATTAATATGAGAATTTTCTGCTTCGACAAAGATGTCAGCAGCAAATACTGGTGGTGCCCAACACCAACTTAGTGCTATGAACATAATGGCGAAAAGTACGCGCGCGTGTGTATGTTTCATATAAAAAATTATCAGCCTGTCCAATGGAAAGCCATAATACTTAGATCAATCAAATCAATTTTTCCGTCGCCATTAAAATGATCTCGTTCAAATTTTGCAAATGACTCACTGATTGGTCGTTTGTACCAATACGCGAGGATAGAAAAATCAATAAGATTTACATGTCCATCTCCATTCAGATCTCCCGTTTTTACTGTTTGTTCTGGTTGAGAAAGTACTGTTTTGTCACTTACGACAAATTCTATTTCTTGACCAAAAGAGCTTATGGACGCACCAAGTGATGCTTTTGCTTTGGTTGCATGCTGTCCTTTGTTGAGGACGGATGTATCAAAATTGTACAAATATATTCCATTGCTATCTGCTGTGGTTTGTTTGAAGAATTCTGGGTCAGAATGAACTGAAATAGTAATTTGTCCGTGTGGTGTGCTTTGCCCAAAAATTGCTATGTTATCACCTTGTTTTACTTCGCTCTTGTCTATGGCAATTGTAGGGGCAATGAAGATGCCACTCACTTGTGTGGTAGATCCCAATGTAATAAAAACAGGAAAGGTAAATAACGACGAACGTCTCCCTGACGTATCTTCTCCATATACAGAAAAGCTATAATTGCCCGCAGAGAGTCCTGAGAATGAAATACTAAAATTGGAATCAGGTCCTGCTATTGTAGAAATGGCAAGTTGCCCATCTTTCAAAACACTTACTTTACTTAAAGGATATGCTCGTCCAACAAAAATAACACTCGTGATAGGTGTTTCTGTCCCACCGCCTCCACCTCCTCCACCTCCTCCTTCACCTCCAGAACTTTCTGTGAGCGTGCATTCGGATATATCAAACGTACAATTTTCATTACAACCGAGAGAACCTGTGTCATAGCCTTGGCTCGCGCAATTTGCAACGCCAAAATCTGTATCATCACATTGTTCTCCAGATTCTTTTATACTATTTCCACACAATGCGAGAATTTCAATTCTTAAATTTGAAGATCCAGTCGCCTGAACGTATTGTGGAAATGCTAATAACAAACAAGCAAATATTGTAAATACAAGGGGTGGTTTTTGAAATGTTGAGAGTAAAAAAAAGTTTTTCATTGAGATATTTGTTGTCCTTAACTTGCCGTGAGAGTTAACACAAAATTAATATTGTAATCACTTGCAGCCGTTTGTTCGGCAGGAATAGTTTGGCTAATACCTATCCCTTTTAGGAGCCAGTCTCCAACATCATCAGATGCGCCCGTTGCAGTCAAAAGAGTAATACTGTCAGTAACGCCCTCTACAAAAGATGCGGATGATCCTTTGGAGACGTTTGTTGTCGTACATCCAGTACTACATTGACCGACTGTCAATGTAGCGAGTGATGGATCCACACTCATTTGTCCACCCACAGCATCATTTGCATCAGCGCCATCCGTGCATCCTGATCCATTTGAATCATTAAAATCATAGGGTGTTCCTGCACTTGTCCATAGACTGGACGAGGCCACCGCAGCCATTGTGAGTGTCCATCCATTGTTTGCCCCATTGTTGTTATTGATATAAATCTGTTCTGATGCATTTCCAAACGTACTGGTAACCGTTTGGCAAGAGAGAGAAAACGAGGTGGCATTCATTGCCATGGTTGGACTAGAAACCGAGGCATAACTACCGTCTACAATATCCACAGTCAAAGAAGTGGCAAATGTCGTTGATGTTGAGTACACAGAAGATGACGCACTTGTATGGCCGAGTCCGTCCAAAGCGGCCATCTGAAAATAATACATGGTACTTGGGGTCAAGCCAGTAAAATTGTAATATGCATTTGTCGTTGTTGTACTAAAAAAGAAATCAGTAAAGCTTGCACCCATCGTATTAAATCGTATGTTTGGTCGATACATTGTTTGTGACATGTTTGTTACACCATCTGTCCACACCTCAGTTGCCCCATAATACGTTGCTCTATATACTCCTGCGCCTGTTGTTGTATATCGATAGTAAGGACATAAGGAATATCCAAATTCATAATCTTTGACAAAGAATAGTTCTATATTGTCAGTGCCGTTGTACACAAATGGAGTGTCTAAATCGACAGATACCCATCCATTGGCAACAGTATTGGGGAATGAGCCTGAATATACTTGTGTGTAGCCAGTCAATGTAGTCGTTCCAGTAGAAAGTGTCGTAGCGCTTGTGTGTTTCATGTAAATCGTCACACCACTAATAGTGACCCCCGCTTCTCCACTTGCCTTATAAAAATCTAGAGAAGTAACATTTCCAGTCATTCCTCCCAATTCACTCTGCAGGTAAATTATTTCACTTGCAGAGTAATCAAAGCATCTATTGACTGGTAGTTGGTTATTATTTGTGGTAGCGGTACCAACACTCGTTTGCACTACAGGTGTTGACGTCGCAATAGCAATTGTATAAATAGATGCCCCTAACACTGTATCCCAATTGACCGTGATATTCGTTGTGTCTGGTGTGGAAGATGTAATACTCGGTGTTGGTATATTAATAGTAATTTGTCCAGATGAATAGGCGCTTGTGGTAGCATTCACTCCGTCATTGCTGAGTCCATATACATAATATGTGCCCGCCGTCATTCCTGTCGTATCCCACGAACACGTTGCATCAGTTCCTTCTACTGCCGTAGCACATGCTCCAGAAATAGCAGTACCATCCAGACCTGATGCATCTGTATCGTAATAAAATGAAGCCGTGACAACGTCATCGTCAGAGAGTGAGTAGGTGATATTGTATGAATCACCAATATTTATGGTATCCGCTGTACCGTCTGGTTGGGAAAGAGAAAGGGTCGGGGAGTCATTCGCTATAGTGGATGTAGAATATGCTGTGGACGATGCACTGAAATTGCCTGATCCATCCCTGGCAGCGACCTGAAAATTATACAGTGTACTGGTAGTCAATCCTGTAAAATCATAATTGCTTGCTGTTGTTGTTGCACTAAAAAAAATGTTAGAAAGGTTTCCGTCGGTTGAAAATGTTATGTTTGGGCGACTGTATGTCTGTGTCATGTTTACTGAAGATGACCAGGCAACTGTATCGCTAAAATGACTTCTTGCCACAAAAGAGCCAGTGCTAGTATATCGGTAATAAGGGTAACCAGAAATCGCATAATCCTGAAAATTTTTCACCACGAGAATTTGTAAATTATCCGTACTATTGTAGGTAAAAGGAGTGTCTAAATTCACACTCATCCAACCAACCGTTGACGATGTATTGGGAAATGAACCTGAATATACTTGTGTATAGCCTGTCAAACTAGTAGTACCCGTAGGTAATGTTGTGTCTGTTGTAGTTTTCAGATAAATATCCACACTATCTATGGTTACGCTAGTAAGTCCACTACTTTTATAAAAAGCTAGAGAGTTAATATCTCCATTCAAACCATTTAATTCACTATTGAGATAGAGCATCTCCGAGGAAGAATAGTTATAGAATCTAGAGATAGGTAAAGCGGAACTATTTGTGGTATTTGTCCCAACAATAGCCTCTGTTACGGGAGTTGTAGTAGAAATAACTACTGAATAATAAGAAGCGCCCAGCACAGCATCCCAATCTATAGAAATATGTGATCCACTTGGTGTGGATGTCGTAATACTTGGTGTAGCAAGTGTAATAGTAATAGGACCAGAAGAGTATGCTGTTGTGGTAGGATTGATACCATCATCCGAGACACCATATATATAATAAGTTCCAGCAGTCATTCCCGTCGTATTCCAAGAACACGTTGCATTATTCCCTTCTGCTGCAGTGGCACATGCTCCAGTAATAGCAGTACCATCAAGACCAGAGTTGTTAGTATCATAGTAGAAAGCAGCGGTAACTACATCATCATTGTCAGAGAGTGAATAAGTAATGTCATAGGAATCACCAATATTTACAGTACTCGACACTCCATCTGGTTGGGAAATAGAAAGCGAAGGTGCCGTTGAATAGGGTTTTAGAGCAATGGTTATTGTAAACCAATTACCCGATGACCATGTTGACCATGCCGCTGGATCTTCAGTACCATGAGTTGTTTTTTCTAAGGTCGCGCCATGAACGGATATGTCAACATTATCATTACCAGAATTACCATTGACATTACTATAACCACTGATGGTACCTGGTGATGTGTCATATATTCTACTTCCTGCCAATGCCAGTACCCAAGCTCCATCTGTTTGAGTAACAATGGAGGGAGGGTTAGGATTTGTACTAGTTATAGGCCCAGCCGTTACAGTCGTTTGGTCAAAAATAGAAGGATCAACTCCACGAAGAATATAAGCAGCATAGGCTGTTCCATCTGCTCCATGTCCTGTGCCTACACCAATCACAGATGTATCGGGTGTTGCTCCCATCACCTTATACCACGCACCAAAACCAGGAGCAGCTGTATTATTCAGAGCAATTTGTGTATATCCACTAGTGCTTACACCCGCGTCAGGATATCCAGATCTCCAAGGATGACCTCCATAGACAATGACAACATCACCTTCCATAACCCCTACAGGAAATGGTAGTGTTACATCTGCCCCATTCTGTCGATTACCAGATATTGCACCACCAGAAATAAGAGTAATTGCCGAAGCTGCTTGTGCATTCTGTGTTTTTGGTGGAAATTTCCCAATGTGTGGCCAGCCGGAAAAAATCCATGCGAATAGAAGTGTCGTAACAAACGAAACTCTCAAAAAACGAAAAAAAATTCTTTTCCGTTTTTTTACTGTAGGAAATATGTTCCTTGCAAACTGTCGTATATTATTTGCAATACGCAACAACCATTTTTTTGAAAAAGGAACTACTATTTCTGAAATATTATGTTTTTGGTGGGACTTTAATTTTTTCTCCAGGGGCACAGGCATACGGTGGTTTTAATTTGTTGACTTTCGCAAGAAGTTTCCAAGATACATCAAACTTTGTTGCCAGCGAATTTATACTATCACCTGGTTGTACCTCATACCCCACCCAATGTTCTATTATCCATTGTTTTCGTTTTTGTGAAACCACAAGAAGAAATCCCCCAAATAATGCCAATAACAATATAACAAATTCTATAATCAATCCACCAATAGTTGGAAAGCTGAAAAACCAGACAGATGGTCCTTTGAGTTTTGTTAATGTTTTTCCACTTTGTATACCTACGGTTGCTTCAGCATGTTCATCGTACTTTACAATCACATTGGATCGATAGAGACCACCCCAAAAAGGTTTTTTGAGTTCAAAATTCCAGTCTGATGTATCTCCACGCAAAATAGGGTATTGTCCACCATTGGTGGCGTATGTAAGACCGAAGAAATAGCGTGTTTCTACCAAGGCTTTTGCGTCAATAGAAACATTTCCAATATTTGTTACTAATGGATGCAACAAATAGCCACCTTTTTGGGAAGTGACCGTAAGTCCTGCAATTTCCAATTTTCGTGTGAGTTCTCCTGGAATTGTCACGACAACACGAAGACCTGTTCGAAAGGATAAATTTGCCCCGCTTCCTGTTTGAACAGCTTTTTTTTGTTGCATGACGATACAACCATTGTGTTCTCCTACACCAGCATTTTGTGGTACATCTATGACAAAGGGTATGATTTCATTTGTTCCAGGGTCTAGTGTCACTTCTGTTTTCTCCAATGTTATCCATGCCCCAACATCGCTACTATTTTCCGATGCTTGTGCACACGCAAAAGCACCTCCTGTAGATGGAGTGGAATCAACGCCATAAATTAAAATTGTTTTTGGTTCAGCTGAATTGTTTACCACCATTACTCCTTCCTTTTGGGTAACACCAGCTTCGAGTGTATGAACAAAGATAGATTGTGTACGTGGGTTGTTTGTGACTGGGTACGCAGGTTTTCCCCCAAAACCACCATATTCAATTGCAGACACATCTGCCGTTGATAGTGTTGATATGGCAAAAAGTATTACGATTACAGCAACAAATCTAAACAATGTCTTTGTATTGTTTACATTTTGCATAATTTCAGAAATGTTTGTTTAGGATGCTGCTATAGAGAGTACCATATCGATGTTGTAATCGCTAGCAGCTGGTTGTTCTGCTGGGAGAGTCTGAGTGATTTTCACACTTTGGAGTGTCCAGTCACCGATATCTGTAGTCCCGTCACTGGTAAGAATTGTGATAGTATCAGTTACTCCTTCTTCGAAGGCGGATGAAGATCCCAGTGAAAGTCCTGTTGTCCCATTTGCACTTGGACCTTGTGCTATTGATCCAACACTAGGATCTACGGTCATTTGTCCTCCAACTGTATCACCAGTATCTGCGCTATCTGTGCATCCAGATGCTGTTGGATCGTTAAAATCAAACGGTGTTCCGGCACTTGCCCATACATCTGCGGTACTACTTGCAGCTAGGCTTACTGTCCATCCATTTGCAGCTGCATCTGGATTTGACACATAAATCTGTTGTGTGGAAGTCCCGAAATAGCCAATTTTTGATTGACATGCAAAACTAAATGTTGCTGCAGGCATTGCCATTGTTGGGCTCGATACACTCGCGTAGCTTCCATCAACGATATCGAGAGAAAGGGTTCCCGCATTGATAGTTTGAGTAAAGTTTGAAGTCCCTGATGCAAACACATAGGTAATACCTCCAAGACTTCCTGCAAGCACCATCGATACTATGAGTGCCACAGCTATATTCAATTTTGCCAGAAGTTTGTGTGTAAGCTTGTTCATATCGTGAAATAGTAAGGCATTAATAATGCTAAAAAGAGTGTATAGTATGTGTATACATGCATTATACGTCTGTAGTTATAATAATAAAAGGGAATTGTGTAGACTTATGCACAGTTCTGTTATGTACAGTAAACATACTAAAATAGTATAAATATATATTTATACTATTTGTTGCTTATAAAAAAAGAACCTTTTCACGAGGTTCTTTTTTTATGTGATGACTATTATTCCATCGGTGCATCAAACGTAAATGATGCTTCAATTGCTTTTGCTTGTGGAAGATATGTATCAAAACTATCCACCGTAGCCGTATATGTAAGAATATACATGGTTTTGTCGTTCATAACGTATGTATTTCGTACTTTCATTGGTTTGTCTGGTTGCTCTGGATACTCAGCTGTGTATGTCATCACACCGGCATCCTTTCCACCTATGGTCAATGTTTCTGTACTAAGAATATTTGCATTTTTCAGACGTTTCGTGGTGTCATCTTTGATAATACCAGTATATTGATCAATGGTGATAGGTGGAAATTTACTCAAGTCTTGTGTTGCAAATCCAACACTGTCATGAAATCCCTCAGCATCTGCTTTTGCCAAAAAAACAACGCCATTGCCACTTGCCTGCGCTTGTTCTTTCCAGTCTCCTGGATAATAGAGTGTGATGCCTGCCTTAAAATCCTTGTATTTCATTGGTTGTACGTCACTTACATTGTTTGGAGTGCTTGCTGTATCTGCGCCAGAGGATGGTGCATTGGCAGGGGTAGAACATCCTGCACCTATGAGCGCAAGTGCTAGTGCGACTGCCCCCAAAGACTTTTTTGTATCCATAAGATATATACGATTAACAAGTATTTTTTATATAATATCATTTAGAATGAGAATGATGCAAGCATGTCTTTTACTGTTGGCATGAGTGTTTCAAAATCATCTGGCATCCCTGTGTATGTAATAATATAGACATAGCCATCATAGACTGTATAGATTTGATATGTTTCTGAAAGATGGTCGTCTGTTGGATATGTACCAGAAAAAAGAATTGATTTTGCTGGTTCACCATCGAGTTCATCGTCATCTTCTGATACGATTTGAAGATTTTGGATGTATTGTGAAAGAGCCGTTGTCGCTTGTGTACGAAACTCTTCAAGAGAAAGATCTGCTGCACTACTGTCCTGAACCATGATACCTACTGTTTCTTGAAAGGTGTCATCGCTATTTTGTAGGGGAGATGCAAATGTTGCAACAGTTGGGCTTGATCCTTCTGAAACGGTCCAATTTTTTGGATAGTCGATGCTAATACCTTCTTCTTCGTTTGAATATGTTTCAAATGCGACATCAATACGATCTTGCTGTGCTTGTTTTTCTGGTACGTTAGAAGGTGATACTTCTTGCATTTTCTGTACGGTAACTTCGTTTGTATCTACGGGAATGGGCTGTTTTTGAGATGGTGGTGTGCTCGCCATGTAGAAGTAGATACCTCCGCCGAGAAGTACAAGAAGAAAGATTGACCCTCCAATCAACACTATTTTTTTTGACATAGATATATGGATATCTTAATAAATTCTTATTTTATAAGTAACGGATGAGAAAAAAAAGCAGGATCTTTTTGTTCAATATTGTGTCGGATAGTATCTCTCAGAGAAACAAGTTCTGGAAAGTCATAAAAGAACGATATTTTTTCTTCAGCAATAGTCTCTACTGCATTTGGCTTGTTCAAGAGTACAAAATGTGCAAATGATTCTGCAATATCTTCGGTTGGGTCAGTTGCTGCATACTCTGTCACAAATTCATCTTCGTAGTCATTGTAAAAAAGCTCAACATTATCTTCTGATTCTCCGTCCACAACCATATACCATTCATCATAGAGATCACCTTCCCAAAATTCCGAAAAGTATTGTGTAAAGTATGCTGTTGGGTAGAGACATCCTTCTGAAAGAAGGTGGGTTGAGCATTCATCTTCATAAATAACAGAATAGTCAACCTGACTTTCGTTGAGGGTAAAAAGATGTCCGAATTCATGAACAAGCGTATATGTGAAATCTTGTGGGTCAAAGAGTTTGCCATCGCGCAGTGCATCAGCAGGATCTATATAGAGCTCCCATACATACGAATCATCGAGATAGATGGAAGCCAGTGATCCTTCTTCTCCATCTGTATTGATAATAAATCTTTTGAGATATCCAATATCTGGGACGTCTGTAAATATATCTGTATAGAATGTCCACAAGAACGTGTGTTCATCTACATTATTTGATTCTTGGAGATATGTTGGATTGCTCGTGAGGCTAGCTTTTGTGATAGATCTATCTGAATTGATTGTATATGTTGCGATGTTTAGTCCTTCTTCATCATTCTCAGTATAGGAAAGTCCATCGAGATAGGATTGAAATGTAGGAGGTGCTTCAACTAGTGGTACTGGCAGTTGTTCTTCTTTTTGTGAGATGTCATTTGCTACCTGTTTGTTTTGTTCTGTAGGTTGGATTGTAACATCTGATGTGTTTTGACGTGAAGAAAGAAACAATGTAAGGGCATATACAAAAAAGACAACGATAACCGTTGCTATTGTTCCAAAAAGAATCCACCATTTTTTTTCAACATGAGATACTGGTATCAGAACCGGTTCGGTTGAATCGATAGGTATCGGTGCAACAGTCTCTTTAGGTGTTTGCGGAGGAGTTTCCATAAAAAATGATAAATAAATAGTGAACAAAGTATACTATAGATTGGGTATATCTGCCTAGATTTATCATCTGTTGGTCATCTTGATTTTTATCTCTTTCTGACGTACTGTACAAACACTATGAAAGACACGGAACTAGTAAAACAAAAGATTGATGTTGTGGAATTGGTAGGGGAGTATGTCCAACTGAAGCCATCAGGCATCAATCACAAAGGTCTCTGCCCATTTCATCAGGAAAAGTCTCCTTCTTTTATGGTAAATCGTGAACGTCAGAGCTGGCATTGTTTTGGGTGTAACAAGGGTGGTGATATTTTTAGTTTTGTACAGGAAATAGAAGGCCTGGACTTTGTCGAGGCTCTGAAAATGCTGGCCCAAAAAGCTGGTATCCAGCTCACCAACACATTTGAAGACAAAGAAGCCTCGAGTCAAAAAAATAGAATAAAAGATATTAATGCAAAAGCAACAGCATTTTATCATCACGTTCTCTTGAATACAGATGCATCAAAAGATGCTCAGGCATATCTCGAAAAGCGAGGGCTTACACACGAAACGATTGTTGATTGGCAGATTGGATTTATTCCAGATCAATGGGATCTGTTGACGTCGTATTTATTAAAAAAAGGATATAGCATCGATGATCTTGTGGCGTCGGGACTTACCATAAAAAAAGATGGGGCGACAGCAGGAAATGGAAAAGGATTTTATGACAGATTTCGTGGACGCATTATGTTTCCTATTTGGGATGTGCATGGCAATGTTGTCGGATTTACTGGTCGGGTGCTGGTAGAAACAGAAAAAAGTGGTGGAAAATATGTGAATACACCCCAGACGTCTGTGTATGACAAGTCGCGTGTTGTTTTTGGACTCAATAAAGCAAAGCAAGATATTCGTAAAAAAGATGTTGTGGTGATGGTCGAAGGACAGATGGATGTGATTGCGTGTCATCAAGCAGGTATGAAGAACGTTGTTGCCACGAGTGGGACAGCACTCACGAGTGAACAAATTATTTTGCTCAAGCGATATTCGAGCAATATGAACATGGCATTTGATGCTGATGATGCAGGGATACATGCCGTAGACCGCGGAATTGATCTCGCCGTTGTGCAGGGCATGCATATAAAGGTGATTGAAATTCCAGAAGGAAAAGGAAAAGATCCTGATGAATGTTTGAAGGCAAATCCTGATATCTGGTTTGATGCGGTAAAGAATGCAAGTCCTGTAATGAATTGGCGATTTTCTCGTGCTTTTGCGGGAAAAAATTTGTCAGACCCAATAGAAAAACAAAAAATTGTGGACAAACTTTTGCCCAAAATTGTTATCATTTCTTACGCCGTCGAGAGAGATCATTGGCTCCAGCAGCTCGCTAGTCGTGTGGGGGTAGATACGAGTATCTTGCGAGAAGACATGAAACGAGTCGAACAAAAAGGACCTCATGTGCAGGTAGCCCCATCTTCGTCTGCACCTGCCAAGCCTGTGGCAAAAAAGACATTTTCCAGATCAGAACAACTCTTTGAACAGTATCTCATGGCTATTTTGGCATCAGGGGACGGCAGTACACTCGAGCAGGTTCAGGAAGACCGTTTTCCACAGATAAAAGAGATGTCACTCTATCCTCTTTACGAAAAACTAAAAGTACAGTATACTACGGATCGTTCTCTCCATACCGATGCACTTCGGGAATTTTTTGTAAACTCAGAGGGAGAAAATATATTGGATGTGCTTTCGCTCAAAGCTGGACTTGCCTTGAGTGATTTGGATGCAAATGCGTTGAAAAAGGAAAGTGAAGAAACCCTATTTTCCTTTCATGATACGCTAAGACAGATCAGATTGTCATCGCTCGAACTTTCTCTACGGCAAGCAGAGGCAGAAAAAGATCACGACAAGATGAATGAACTAATCCAAGAAGTACAGGCGCTCAATACAACAGTGTAAAAGATATTTTTTAATTTTTATTTTTTCTCAATGCCGCCGAGAAAAACAGTCACAACCAAACGGAAGATTGTTGCCAAGAAAAAGGCACCTTCGACCAAACAAAAAGCAGTGAAACAATCTGCTCCTCGCAAAAAAATTGCGACCGTTTCAAAGAAAAAAACGGCCACAAAAAAAACGCGGAACGTCACCGCGATAAAAAAGACAATTGCAAAAAAGAAAGTCACTCGTACAGTAGCACCCAACACAAAAAAAACACCAGTACGAAAGCAACGTGTTTCGTCCGGAAAGAAGTCTCCGAAAAAGACTCTTGTCCCAAAGAAAAAACTACTTGTATCACTCCCAAAGAGTGATATTGTCGAACCAACTGAAAAACACATGTGGGACATCCTAGAAAAGGGACGTCGCCGTGGTTTTTTGACACAGCAAGAAATTTTTCAAACTTTTCCTCATCTGGAACACTATGTAGATATTTTTGAAGGGTTCCTGGATGTACTCGATTTCAACAGTGTTCCTATCGTGGAAAGTCCACCCATCAAGAGTCTCCTCGGGCGTCATCGTGAGGAAGAAAAACGTCAGCTTGCCGAATTCCGTGGGCAACAACCAGATCAAGAAAAAGGGGTTTTTGACCTCGCAAGTATTTCTCAGGATTCTATCCAAATGTACTTGAGGGAAATTGGGAAAATTCCTCTCTTGAATGCTGAGCAGGAAGTATCTCTTGCAAAACGAAAAGAGCGAGGTGACAAAGCTGCTGAACGCCAGATGATCGAGGCAAACCTTCGTTTAGTTGTTTCTATTGCCAAGAAATTTGTTGGGAAGCAACTTTCTCTTCTTGACCTTATTCAAGAAGGAAACATTGGGTTGTTTCGCGCGGTAAAGAAATTTGACTATCGTCGTGGATACAAATTTTCTACGTATGCCACATGGTGGATTCGTCAGGCTATTACGCGCGCACTTGCAGATCAGTCTCGTACCATTCGTATTCCCGTTCACATGGTAGAGACGATCAATAGATTCAAACAGCGACAACGACGATTGCTCCAGGATCTTGGTCGTGATCCAACACCCGAAGAACTCGCAGCAGAAATGGGGGAGGATCTTGAAAAGGTAAAACATATTATCAAAATTTCTCAAGACACTGTTTCACTTGAAACATCTGTTGGAGATGATGATGATGATGATTCCTCTCTCGCGGATTTCATCCAAGACGTAAAGAACGTCAGTCCCGCGCATGCCGCAGGTGTCGAGCTTCTCAAAGATTATATTGAGGAAGCTATTAGTGAACTGTCTCCCCGTGAGCAAAAAATTCTTGAAATGCGTTTTGGACTCAAAGATGGTGTGACACACACACTCGAAGAAGTGGGAAGAGAGTTTGATGTTACACGTGAGCGTATTCGTCAGATAGAAGCGAAGGCGCTTGAAAAAATTGCAGCATTTGGAATCATTGAAAAATTGCGAGATTACTAGGAGAAAATATAAGATATAAAAAAGAACTCCGAGAGGAGTTCCTTTTTATATCTTATATTTTTTTGCTACTATAACTCTCAGTACATCTTTTTTTGAAATAGAGCCAAACGTCCCACTATCCTCACTTTCATTTTTATTCAATCCACGAAGTTCAAGAGAATTTCCAACAATTTTTACAATTTGCTTGACAATCTCTTTTTTCCGAAACGGATGCCTTGCAATAACGATATCGCCAATTTGCAAATCCAGCGTTTTTTTTGAAAATACGATATCCCCATCATGGAGAAGGGGATCCATCGAGTCTCCGATTACCATATTACGCTTGAATAAGCCAATATATACCAAAAATAGTGTTGCTATCTTCGCTTTTTGTATCTCTCTATTCATATGACTACCTTGACAAAATCGCTTATTTATGTTATATTTTCTCGTTCCACCCTTTTACAGGAGGTGTCTGGTGGACTGCAAGGCGATTATTTTCGTCCTCATCGCTTCGATCTTCATCCTCCTCGTCGAGGTGGCGCGCCCCACGACGTTTCAGCGTGAGCGTCTCAGCTGGTTCGTCCAGCTCGGTGAGCGCCTCGCGTACGTGTTCGTGGGGGTGGCGGTTATGTGGATTCTGATCCACAACCACCGCTACAACGATGTGTCGGTTGCGACCGAGATCATCGTGAAGACGCTGGTGGGGATAAGTATGTTCTTGATCGCCTTCGCAGCGGACATGAACATTGGCATTACCACCACCACCGCGCATGCAACCCGACAGTTCGGGCAGCGCTTCGGCTACGCGGGGCTTTCCGCGTGGGCACTCGTCCTCTTCGGGGGATGAACCTTGCCCCGCTCAGCTCCGCAGAAGGCCCCGCTCGACTTGATCGACGCGGGGCTTCTTGATTTTTTATGCAACGTCATTCCGAGCGAAGTCGAGGAATCTCGTGTTTGCATCGAGATCTCTCGGCTTCCTTCGGTCGCTCGAGATGACGTAGGTATCTAACTTGCTATTACCCAGTCCACTTTTCTTCCTTTTGTTTCCCAAAAAATAGTATGAATTTTTTCGAGATTAACTATAAGTTCGCTTGCATGTTCGAGACTGACTTCATGTTTGTTTGAAGAACAAAGTTTTGTTGTTTGCCAGATGAGGTCATGGAGATCTGGGAACTTTTCGAGGTGAACCGGTTTGAAATAATCAGTCCAGAGAATCAAGACTTCTCGTTTACATTTTTCAGATTCTTCTTCTTTGATCTGAATATACCGTGTCATCGTATTGTAATAGGCGAGTGTTGCTTTGTCGTTTCCTGCTTCTGGTGTATGGAGATCCAGAAGTTTTTTTGTCATAGACAATACTGCCTCTCCTGCAATACGAGCTGATGCTGGATCATACACACCACACGGTCCATCACAGTGTGCATAGACAGGGGAGGCATAGTATTTTTTGAAGATATTCATAGAGAGCATAGTTTTTGTGAATGAGAAAGCTAGTATAAGAGACCTTTGTCCTATATGCAAATGGGGAATTTTTTTTCTTATCCACAATAGGAGAAAAGGACGTTGCGAGCTATACTGTGACTACTATGGATATTACACTCATTGTCCCAGTTTTTCTTGCTGGTCTCCTTACCTTTTTTGCGCCATGCACGTTGCCACTTGTTCCAGGTTATCTGGGATTTATTAGTGGTGTGTCTCTGAGTGATATAAAAAAGGGGGCGGTGGGGACGCTCGTAAGAAAAAAAATATTGCTCAATGGCTTGCTCTATGTCATTGGATTTGGTGTCGTGTTTGTACTGCTTGGCACAGCCTTTGGGGCAGGCGGAGCAGTACTTGGCAAATATAGATTGATATTGAGTCGCGTTGGTGGTGTGGTGATTATCTTGTTTGGGCTCTTTATGCTCGATCTGCCTCTGTTCAAACGTTTTGCATTTTTGCAAAGAGATACCCGGTTTCACACCTCACTAAAACCAGGGAAACCACTCAGCTCACTGTTATTTGGTGCAACCTTTGCCTTTGGGTGGACGCCTTGCATTGGTCCTATTCTTGGCACCGTCCTCGTTCTCGCTGCGAATGGTTCGACAGCGTTGCAAGGCGCATTTTTACTGAGCATTTTTTCACTTGGTTTGGCATTGCCATTTTTGGCAATTGCGTTTGGGATTGGACACGCACTCCAGTATATTCAGAAAATAACAAAGTATCTTCGTGTTATTTCTATTGTTGGTGGCGTATTCCTTGTGTGTATCGGTGTTCTTCTCTTATTCAACCAAATGGGGGTCTGGACAGCACTCTTTTATCAATTTTTTGATGTGTTTCATTATACAAAGTTGTTAGAGTTTATGTAGGTATTGCTGGGGATAGTTCCTCTATGTTATACTCATATTCACGTTTATTTGTTTATTAATATATTTATATTATGGAAGAAAACACACCTATGTCAGGCATGAACCAAGGGAAAACATTCCTTCTCGGTATCGTTGCTGGCGTCTTGGTCCTATGTACCATTGGATTCTTTATTCTCCTCAGCATGCAGCTTGGGGACAAAGATACAAAGGTTGCCGTCAACGCAGGAACACCAACGCAAGTTGCCAATACTGGCAATGCTGCACCAACAGCAATTACCCTTGAGCCAGTTGCGGATGATGAACATATCAAAGGAGCAAAGAAAG
>PFPJ01000059.1 GCA_002792995.1 Candidatus Magasanikbacteria bacterium CG_4_10_14_0_2_um_filter_41_10
TTTATAGAAAGTTCTTCTATATATCTGAGCAAGAGAACTTCTTGATATTCTTGTTTGAGTGATCGTATGTGCGTGAGGATATTTGCTACTTCGATATCCATGTGCACCTGTTCTGTGATATTCGCGGTGTCACTCAAATGTAAGAGATCATCTAGGGGGCACTCTTTTGTCGTTGCAGATTTTCTATAATGATCAACCACCAAATTTCTCGCCATTCTATATATAAGTCCATTGAGACTTTGGATATCAGATTGCTTTCCTGTAGTGAGATATTCCCACAACTTGAGAAACAAATCGCTGGTCAAGTCTTCGGCTATGTGGCGATTGCCTACTTTAAATGAAATGAACCGATACATTTTGCTAATATATGCATCGTAGAGAGTAGCAAAGGCATCCGGATCTTTTCCTTTTTGGATGCGTTGTACAATAATTCGGCTTTGAACCCTCTTCATATATAGAAGACGTGAAAGATAAAGAAACGTTACACACCATTTTTGCCCATCATTTCAGTACTAAACGAAAACAAGTATATCAGAAAAACGAAAGAAAATCCATACCTCTATGTGCCATTCACCCAAGGAGACACCTCTATGGCATATAAAGTAGCTTCATGAGGTATATCATTCTATATATAGTGATATACCAATTCCTCCAGAAAAATGATCAAAAGAAAAAATTATAATCATTTTTTGTTTGTATAAATCAATTTTGTATATATTATTGTATACAATTATTTGATTTTTTTCTTTTTTACCTTTGGTATGTGTTATTTTGTATATATTAGTATATACTTTTTTATTTCATAAACATCAACAATCTTGTATTTGTTGGTTTCGACACTTGACAAAACTCCTAATTTGTGATACATTTTGTATACAAAAACATACACAAATATGCAAGAAATGCTTGAACAACAAGGGAAAGAAATCGTTCGTGTCTCTATCTCTGAGGCAGCCCGACTGTTTGGTGTCAATCCCCAGACGATCCGCCGTGCCATCAAAGCACAGGAGATCACGTACGTTGTTGTAGCCGGAAGATATAAAATCAATTTTGAAAGCCTCGTTAAATGGTCTCAACAAAAAACAACCGTCAAAAATAAATCAAATACACGTGGGATAGGTCAGTATGTGGATAAGTGGAAAATCAAAAATACGCTCTATTCTCCGAGTAAAAAATCAGCAAAAGGACTCCATCCGAATAAAGAAGATACTCTTGAAGGATAGCACTCCCCTCCCCTTTCCTAAAAACCGGTAGATACCGGTTTTTTTATTTGATATATATAGTATTGAAATCTTCCAATACAGAAGAAAAACACGTATACTATCTGCATATGAAATTCTTCGAAGAGCACTTCACATTTCACCACCTGAGACATCATCCTCACAAATGGGTAGCAGCTTTGTTTCTCTCCCCTATTCATTTTGCTGAGATGCGATATAAACAACAGTATCATCTCAAATTTTCACACGCAAAAAAACTTTTTGTATTCGACATGCTTCTCATGCTCTCAACAGTCGTTCTTTTTAGTGTTACCTTATTTTGGTGGTTGTATGATCCAACCGTCACAGCGCTGGTGCATCTCGATGTAGAAGCAACGGTAGCCTCAACAAGATTCCGCAGTGGTGACGATGTGACACTCACCATTACATATAATAATGAGAGCGATGTCACTCTCACAAACGCACAGGTGATTCTCCTTACCTCTCCAGGATTTGTGATCACAACATCATCATTGCCATATACCGTAAACACTGACAACGCTATTCATATTACTGTCGATGATATCCAACCAACGCATACTGAAACCGTTTCAATCTTTGGAAAACTGTATGCATCTCCAAATGATCATACCGCAATCTCCACGATGCTTGTCTATACACAAGACGGCAAACACTCACCAGAATCTGACATTCATAGACTTTATTTGACCACTCGAGAACCAAGTTTACGTATCACATTGGACGGACCTCCACAATATATAGTTCATACAGATGTCCCCATTGCTATACACGTAACGAATGATCAGGAGTATATATTTCCAGAGGTAGATCTCGATATACAAGAGGAGCATGGCTATGCGACATGGGTCACAGCAACGTCTACGATAGGACAGGTAGCCATCGAAGAGGGCAAGTGGCATATTCCACATCTGGATCCTCATACCACAGCAACTCTTTCTGGAACAATTCAGCTTTCTCCACCATCTGGACTGAACACATTTTCATGGGCATTTGTACCGTTGATTCATCTTCCAAGACTTACTGTTCCAGAAAACCAACAGCCTTTTGTATTTCCTCTTGCGACTCCTCACGTGCGCCTTTCCTCGTCATGGGATAGCACGCATACGATTCTCGGAGAACATCCATTGCTGACTCTCAGTGTAGAAAATACAGGAAATGCACCACTTGAACATCCTCATATTTCTGTACTTGACAAAACAATCTCACTCGACAAGACTCTTTCACCTGGGGAGACAGTACCGGTTACCATACAAACATATGTAACTCAAGAATCTACCTTTGTTTCACAAGAAGGTCCTCTCTTCGCACCACGCATTTCTTTTTCTGCAAATCTTCCAAATCTTCCAAACTACACGTATAGCACAACAGCAGAAACAACCCCTCTCCGCGTAGGAAGCACGATATCATTATCCCAAACAGCTCGATACTATACCAAAGAAGGTGACCAACTAGGACGAGGTCCGTTGCCACCACAGGTTGAAAAAGAAACAAAATATTGGGTATTTACCCAAATAAAAAATACTGTTGGCTACCTCGAGGCCATCTCATTCACTACCACACTGGCACCAAATGCTGTATGGACAGGAAAATCGAGTGTCAGCAAGGGTGGTGACATCACCTACAATAGCGCAACGAGAACAGCATCATGGTCTGCTCGATCTATGAAACCGTATGAAACAGTCGGTATTTACTTTGAAGTATCCATCATACCAACGACTGCAGACCTTGGACATATCCCTATTCTCACCACAAAAGCCACACTTTCTGCTCGAGATCCCTATGTAGATGACCTTCTCTCAACATCTTTTGGGTCTGTCACAGCATCCCTCGTCGGTGATCCCATTGGGCAAGCAAAGGGTGTGCAAGTGCGATAATCGCTAGAACATGTACGTTGTTATAGCCAGGTAAGACTACGTCTCACTTCGTTCGACTAAGACGCCTTTTGCCTACGGCAAAAAAGATTAGAAGATTATGTTGCTAAAAAGAAAGACATACAAAATGATACATGTCCTTCTTTATATGAAGTAATCTTTTAGTCTTATTTCACCGTAGGTGCAATATAATCTTAGTCGAACGAAGTGAGACGCAATATTTCTCCGCAGTACGAGAAACTACAAAAAAACGCTCAACCTAGCGTTTTTTTAGTATTTTCTCCCCACACACCTCCATACTTGACAAAAGCCTGAAAATATGGTATATTTTTCTGTTATTATAGACAAATATGAACATTGCCATGATCGGACAAAAAGGCTATCCAGCTCACTACGGTGGGGTGGAACGACACGTCGCTGAAATCAGTGAACGTCTTGTTCGTGATGGATACAATGTCACGATCTATAACCGTGCGTGGTATGGGGGAGATATGAATGGGACAGACTCCTCAACCGGTGTACGCGTGAAAACAGTTGCAACCATACGAACAAAACATCTTGATGCTATTGTACATGCATGGTTGTCCACCTTTCATGCAATCTACAAAAAGGCAGACGTCATCCACTATCACGGTGTAGGGCCATCGCTGATGTCTTGGATCCCTCGTATATTCTCACACGCACGTGTGATTACTACCTTTCACTGCATTGATCGCCATCACCAAAAATGGAATTGGTTTGCACGGTTTATGCTCCGTATGGGAGAAAAATCTGCATGTTTTTTTGCACACGAAACCATAACTGTTTCACGAACCCTCACCACATATTGTGAACGAGAATACCGACGTGAAACCACATATATACCCAATGGTGTTTCTGTCCGTGCAGAAAACATGTCATCAAATGAATTGCTTTCACCGTTTGGTCTGACACAAGGCTCTTATGTTCTTATGGTCTCTCGACTTGTTCCACACAAAGGAGCACATATCCTTATCGAAGCATTTCAAAAACTGAAACAAGAATCACTCCTCAATGAATACATGAATAATTTGAAATTGGTTATTGTAGGAGGATCTGCATTTACAGACGACTACGTTCGTTCTCTTCATACACTTGCAGCCCCATCAAATGATATTGTCTTCACGGATTATCAATCTGGAGATACACTCGAATCACTTTTCCGAGGAGCCTCCTTTGTTGTTCATCCATCGATGAGTGAAGGATTGCCAATCACAGTCCTTGAGGCAATGAGTTATGGGAAACCAACACTTGTCAGCACTATTCCAGAACATCTTGAGGTTGTCAAAGATGTCCGTATGACTTTTATAGAAAATGATATCACAGCCCTCTACAAACGCATGAAGGGATTGATCAGCATGAGCAATGAAGAAAAACAACGCATTGGTGACGCAAATAAACGGTATGTTGGAGCTACGTATAATTGGGATGACATTGTCACAGACATCATATCCATCTACCAACAAAAACAAAAAGTACATAAAGAACGTACACAACCAATCCTCGCATAAAAAAACCTCCAATCGGAGGTTTTTTTATTTTTTATAACGTGCCATTACTAAACCCAAGGATATCTGCTTTCCCATCAAAATCTACATCCTGCGTTTGTACCTCAATTCCTGGCTTTTGTGATGTACTATAGGCTTGAAATTCGTTATACAGTTGATTACCTTCTTTATCAAACGTACGGATAACTGGTGGTTTCCCTGGACCTGCACCAACAACGACCTCATCGATACCATCACCATTTACATCGCCGGTGGCAACATTCACCCCGCCGTGAAAATTTTTCTCAAACGCAAGCCAGCTGTTGAGAAATTGATAATCCCATGTATATATTCCTACACGGGGTTCAACACCCGTACCACTGCCGATCACAATTTGTTTTGTTTCCGAGGGTGAAAAGGATCCCAATGCGAGTGTATATCCCCCAGTATATTGTGCTCCAAATGGAAACCAATCTTGTCGAAGAGGATACCCATATCGGGTATATACTTTTATAGGTGCTGGATAGCCAGCGTCTGGAGCAACATAAATCTCCATGTTTCCATCATTATTCACATCCCCAATCATAACACGCAATGTTCCTGTATAACTCGCTGTATACGGGTAGAGTGAATTGATATACGGCTGTCCATCATGACGCCACGCAATAATTTTATTATGATCAACGACAAAAAGCTCTTTGAGTCCATCGCCATTCAAATCAATATGAGCGACGAGCGCACCACCTTTTTCTCCTTCATCAAACACAAAAAATCCATTTCTCACACGGGATCCATCTGGACGCAAGAAACGAACAAAGTCGCCATTACGAAAAACAACATCTTGCAATGTCTGAAACGTTTTGAGAAGCACTTGTCCATCTGCACCAGAAAGTGAAATCTGTGACACGATAGACCCATCATTGATACTCGTATCTTGTGTACCCCGAATATGTTCATAGTCACCACCAAGA
>PFPJ01000027.1 GCA_002792995.1 Candidatus Magasanikbacteria bacterium CG_4_10_14_0_2_um_filter_41_10
TTCTTCTTTTCCGTTTTGGGAGACTTGTCTTTCAATCATGGCGAGGGGGTCTGTTGTTAGCGTGGCTTTCGACGATTGCATTTTCGTTGCAGGCACTTGGGGCATTGTCACTTCCTGTGAGTCTTGGTGTGCTTACATTCTTTTTTATGTGTATGTTGTTGTTGCAGTATGGTGCGAGAAGACATCCACCGCAACGATATATACTAATGTTCTTTGGTGTGCTGATGCTTTTTGGATACGCTTTATCGTTTTTGTTGCTGGTGTTTGTTGTTGGTGGTGCATGGATATTTTCTACCATTCATGCCCGTGTACAACATACCGTATATGCGTGGGCATTAATTATACTGGTGACGATTGTTGGTGCATTGATTTTCCCTGGTATTGAATTGCTTGCACATACTAGTTTATTGCCGTCACACGTGGATATACTACAAGTTGCCAAAACAGCGTTTGGGCAATTGAGTGGGTGGTATTATGCGAGTGTTATCAGACCTCATGATATATTGAGTGGCAATGTGATATTCAATCATACACCGACCTATGCATTTGTTGCATCAATATTTACGGTATGGCGATGGTGGCTTCTTCCGTGGATGATGTTTTTTTTGGGAATGATGGTGTATGGACTTATTCAATATGTTTGTGAAAAAAAACAGGGGATAGCACTTGTTCCTGTATGGACTATCCTATCGCTCATGGGCGCATACAAGATTGGATGGTTTTTGCTTGAGGGTGATAGGACATTGATTCGTCGTCTTGATCCATATGTTGCGACAGGCATGTTAGTATTTTTTTCTTTTGGAATTCTTTTATTTTTTTCTTTCATTCGATACAAATCATTGGTATTGCGTCGAGTGTGTATCAGCATCTTTGTCCTCATGATCGGATGGGTGGGGACGGCAACCTATGCATCTGGTCCAGATATACGAAGTACCAGTACAGATGAATATGATGTTGCCTCATTTCTTGCTGGGCGCATGAAAGACACAACAGAACCATCCTGTGTGTTGGCAGATACATGGGTACTACTTCCGTTGGAAGCACTGTCTCATGGGCAGGTGGTGGGAGGAAATTTTCCCATTGGTTCACAATTTGGGCAAGCACAGCGCGTTTCACTCTATGATACCGTGCGAGAAGGGGACATCATGAGTGACACTATCCCTTCCATATTTACTCTTACTCATGCCACACATTGCTTTCTTGTGTTTCCTGATACGATGACAGAAGACAGACGAGAGCGTATTTCTCTTCTTCTCGATACGGTGCCTATTCAGTATCCAGGATTTTTGATTTGGGATATACGTCAGTCTGACTTGTATCCTCGTACATTCTAGGTTATGCTATCCTTATATTCGTTGTATTTTTTTTAGACATATGAAAGATTGTATTTTTTGTACTATCGTAGCAAAGAAAATACCCAATTATACTGTGTATGAAGATAGCCATGTGTTGGCTTTTTTAGATATTCATCCTCGTGCAAAAGGGCATACTGTTTTGATCCCAAAGGTGCATGCAGAAACAATATTTGATTTGAATGAAGAAATAGCAAAATCATTGTTGCCCGCTGTCGAGAGGACAGCGGATCGGATAGAACATGTTCTCAGTCCTGACGGATATAATATTGGATGGAATCATGGTGAGGCCGGTGGACAGGAAGTTTCTCATTTGCATATTCATATTTTGCCACGGTGGCATGGTGATGGTGGCACCAATATCCATGGGATTGTCAATCATCCGGGAGAAATGTCTGTTGAAGAGGTGGGAGCATTGTTTTCATAAGTGTATGCCAAGACATCTCAAAAAAATGAGTGAAGAAGTGATTCACGAAAATCCGTGGAGCGTATATAAGCATGACGTATACGAAAAACCAGATGGATCGGAAGGAAATTATTATTATCTTGAAACACAGGGATCTGTGTGTATTGTTCCTGTTTTGCCAGATGGAAGAATTGTGTTGGTGTTGCAACATCGCTACTTAGCTGAAAAACAATCTATTGAATTGCCTTCCGGAAAAATCAAAGAGGGAACGTCCGCACTTGAATCTGCGCAACGAGAATTACTAGAAGAGACGGGGTGGAAAGCTACTGACTGGATAAAAGCAGGAGAATTTAGTCCAAGTAATGGATATTTGAAGACGACTGCGCATGTGTTTATCGCACAAACAACCGATCAACAAGAACAACAGTTGGATGATACGGAAGAAATTGATGTACTCTATCGGCGTCCAGATGAATTTGAAGATATGATCACGCGGGGAGATATCTCGGATGGGTATACTATCGCAGCATGGTCTTTGGTTCGACATCGTTTTTTGGACAGGAAAAATAATACGTCATAATCCATACCTCTATGGAAGACGAACCGTTTGTCACAACGTATCGGTTTCACAAAGACGATACAAAAAAGACTCGTGTCCTCGAATCGGTTCGTGTGGGGGGCGTCTATATCACCCGGATGATAATTCATCCAAAGGCTATTGTCGGGAATGTTTATTTTAAACAAACAAACATGGTTTTTTTTGCGCAGGTGGGACAAGTGCACGCAACATTTGTACAGATCAATGGTGGGCAAGAAAAAACATTTCAGTTGGATCCTGAGAGTGGTATTATTCATATACCACCAAACGTGGCATTTGCTATAAAAAATACACAGGAGACAGATAGTGTGGTCGTTTCCTTTTCTGATCAGCCATTGCATGATAGAGATGATGACGTATCGTATGAGGTCTTCACATCTTGAAGTGTTCATTTTTTTGTGTTAGCATACGTGCACTATGAAGTTACTCGTTACCGGTGGTGCCGGTTTTATTGGCTCAAATTTTATCCATTATTGGCTGAAACAGCATCCAGAAGACAATATCGTCAATCTGGATGTGTTGTCATACGCTGGAAATCTCGAAAATCACGCATCTATTGAAGGCAATAAACACTATCGATTTGTAAAAGGTGATATTACAGACAAAGAGGTGGTATTTCCTTTGGTCGAGGACGCCGACATCGTTGTTCATTTTGCAGCAGAAACACATGTGGATCGTTCTATTTTGGATCCTGCAGTTTTTGTTCGAACCAATGTAATGGGTACGCAAGTCCTTCTCGAAGCCGTGAAGGAATATGGAACACGATTTCACCATGTTTCTACTGATGAAGTTTTTGGAGCGCTTGGTCCAAATGACCCACCATTTAATGAAGATACAAAATATGATCCACGCAGTCCCTACTCTGCAAGCAAGGCTGGGGCGGATCACCTTGTCCGTGCGTATTATCACACGTACGGTATCCCAATGACGATTTCCAATTGTTCCAATAATTATGGGCCGTACATGTTTCCAGAAAAAATGATGCCACTGTTTATTTCAAATCTTCTTGAAGACAAAAAAGTGCCAGTGTACGGTGATGGATTGCAAGTTCGTGATTGGATTCACGTTGATGATCATGCTCGTGGCGTAGATTTCATTCTCCAAAAAGGAACAATAGGGGAGACGTACTATCTTGGTGGCAATGCCGAAAAGAAAAATATTGATATTGTGAAATTGTTGTTGACCTATCTTGGCAAAGATGAATCATACATTGAATACGTCAAAGATCGACCTGGACATGATAGGCGTTATGCCATAGATTTTTCAAAAGCAACGCGTGAACTCGGTTGGAAACCGGAAGTAGCATTTGAACAAGGATTGAAAGAGATGGTCGAGTGGTATGTCGCAAATCAAGAGTGGGTAGCTCGTTGCAAAAGTGGTGATTATCAAGCGTATTATGATGAATGGTATAATAAAACTTTAAAAAAATAATATGAAGATTCTTATCATAGGAGCAAATGGATACATCGGTACACGGTGTCTCGAAGCATGGGATGATGCTGTCGCTGCAGAAGGCCACGTGAATACAAAAGAAGATGTGCTCTCACTCATCGACAAACATCAGCCAGACGTGATGTTAAACGCGGCAGGTGTTCGTGGAAAACCAAATGTTGATTGGTGTGAAGACCATCAGATGGAAACGATTGTTGGAAATACACTGCTTCCTATTATTATTGCCGAAGCGTGTCAAGAACGTGGCGTGTATTTGCTCCACATAGGTTCTGGATGCATTTTTTATGGTGATTCACATCATGTGGACAAAAAGTGGCGTGAAGATGATTTTGGCAATCCTGTTCCAGTGTATTCTCGAGCAAAGTGGGCCGCAGATCTTGTTCTTTCGACGTTGCCTCAGACCGCGATTGCGCGTATTCGTATGCCAATAGATTGGATGCCATCAGCGCAAAACATGATTGATAAACTCGCAACATATCCAAAAGTGATTGATGTCGAAAATAGTGTGACGATTGTTGATGATATGATCGACGTGTTTTATCAGCTCATGGAAAAACGTGCGACTGGTATTTTTCATGTGACAAATCCTGGGACATTGAAACACAAAGAAATTGTTACACTCTATGAACAATACGTAGATCCAAGCCATACAAATGAATGGATTAGTAATGATGATTTGGTCAAGCAAGGTTTGGCGACCAAAGGACGATCAAATAATTTTCTTTCATCAGAAAAATTGAAAGAGCTTGGGATAGAGATGCGGGAAGTCCATGAGGCGATGGAAGCGACGATGAAGAAGTATGCAGAGTTGAAAAAACAAGGCGTACAGAGTGCAGAAGGGCCAAGTTGCTAGTAATTGCCTTCAATTAAAGAAAAACAGTCTATACAGGCTGTTTTTTGTTGTATAGATCTACGGCTTGAAAAATAGCTCTTTTTTCGCTATACTATGCATAGTATGGACTTATCTATTGTTACCGTCACTTGGAATTCAAAAGATCGTATTGGTGAACAAATACGGTCTGTTCAAGATGGCTATACGAAGATTTCATGTGAAGAAATTGTAGTGGATAATGGATCTACCGATGATACCGTTGATTTTATCAAAAAACAATTTCCAGCGGTTGCGGTTATCGCAAATACGGAAAATAAAGGATTTGGGGCGGCGAACAATCAAGGGTTGGCAAGGGCAACAGGAAAGTATGTGTTATTCCTCAATCCTGATATGCGAGTTGAACCGGGAAGTTTGGATACGATACTTGAGTGGATGAAAACGCATACTGATGTTGGCATTGCAAGTGTAAAATTGGTTGATACGCAAGGGAAATTCTCATGGGAGGCATCGCCAAGACGGTTTCCAAAACTCTGGCAACAACTTGCCTTGGTTTTGAAATTGCCGCACTTGTTTCCTCATATGTTGGATGACTACCACATGCGTGATATGAATCCGGATGTTGAGCAAGATGTGGATTCTGTTCGTGGCGCATTTATGCTCATGCGTCGAGATTTTTTGGAAAAAACAGGATGGGCATTTGATCCACGATATTTTATCTGGTACGAAGACGTTGATATTTGTCGCGAAGCATATCGTCATGGATTTCGTGTGGTGTATACACCACGTATTTCGTGCGTGGATTATGTCGGACAAAGTTTCAAAAAACGTGATACACTG
>PFPJ01000074.1 GCA_002792995.1 Candidatus Magasanikbacteria bacterium CG_4_10_14_0_2_um_filter_41_10
AACCATTCTTGTACTTCTTTTGCTTTTTCAGCATATTGCATGCTGTGGCAGAGTGCAATTTTCATATTACCTTCGTGCATCAAGTATTTTATTCACCTCGGCATCTGCTTCTTTATTTCCTGCGCGAAGGGTGTGCTTGATTGTTACTTTTTTGAACTGTTGCATCAGATTCCAGCATTTTAAAAAAAGAGGTTGGATATTTGGATGTTTTACTTTCCATCGTCTGTTGAGTTGCTCTACAACGAGTTTACTGTCAGCGATGAGAACAATTTCTGTTGCTCCCAGTTCTTTTGCTTTTGTAAGAGCTGAAATCACTGCGGAATATTCTGCAAAATTATTTGTTTGAATACCAAGATATTCCCCGAATGCTGCAAGAATTTTTCCGGTATCATCTTTGATCACAATACCTGATGCCGAAGGGCCTGGATTGTTTCGAGATCCGCCGTCAGTGTGGAGAAATAATTTCATATATAGAAGCTTAGAAGGTTTAGGATGCTTTCTCAGCCTTCCTAATATCAGTAATTGTGAGTTGCAATTCACGATTGCCATTCCATTCATTGATGCCAATCTCACATACTATATCAACATGGTCACCAGCTTTCAACATACGACCCCAATCATTGCCGTCGCCACGGTTTGTGTCAGCTAGCCCCCAGCCAATTGCTTTGTGCATTTTTTTTGAATGATGTTGGAGAACCATTTTTAAGTGACCCTTTGTTTTGCCAATTGATTGCATGGAAAAAATGGTGACATCTTTTGCAAGATACAGTGGTTTTGGATTTGCCTGACCAAATGGAGAAAATTTTTCGAGGAGATCGTACAGATCCCAATGCACAGTATCCAAATCTATTTCTGCATCAATCAGCAGTTTTGGTGTCACGTCCATCCCATTGGTTTTTTCTACAAATACGTCTGTCAGCGCTTGTTGAAATGCATCCTTCACATCTGGAGATGCGAGCGTAAAGCCACATGCCATAGGGTGGCCACCAAATTTATCAAAGAAGTGTGGCATCGATTGAATTGCTTCGATCATGTTGAATCCTTCTACACTTCGTCCTGATCCCATGATTCCTTCGCCATTACTCGTCATAGCTATCACGGGTTTGTCATAACGGCTTTTTATTCTACTTGCAACAAGTCCCACGACACCAGGATTCCAGCTTTCATGAAAGACAAATAATAATGGGGCATCCATCTGAGCGATTTCTACTTGTTTTGTTGCTTCGGTTACATACAGTTCTGTAATGGTTTGTCGTTCAATATTATTTTGATTGAGTTTGAATGCCAGATCGACTGCTTCTGTTGGACTTTGTGTGACAAACAGATTGTAGGCAACATTAGCGTGGTCCATGCGTCCTGCAGCATTGATCCACGGTGCGATTCTAAATCCGATAGTTTCTTCGGTAATGGGATATTTGAGCGATCCATCATTGTGCATGATCCCAGCTTCAAGAAGGAGTTTTTTGAGACCAATTCGTTTTGCTTTATTCATCACGATAAGTCCATATTTTGTGAGTGTGCGTGATTCCCCGAGAATCGGTACCATATCTGCAACCGTTGCAATAGCAACCATATCAAGTAACCATTTTTCTGCTGATTCGCGTGGTTCACCATTTGGCAACACTTCTTGTTCATCGGCATAGGCTTTGAACATGGCTTGTGCTACTTTAAACGCAACAGCACCACCTGCAAGTGTTTTATCTGGATACGGTTCTCCTTCTATTTTTGGATGGATAATTGCGTGTGCGGCTGGAAGGATTGCAGGGATAGAGTGATGATCAGTGATAATCACATCGACACCAAGTTCATTTGCGAGGGCAACTTCTGGTGTGTTACTGATACCACAATCGCAGGTGATAATGAGTGTAGTTCCTTGTTCATGAAGGTGTTTGACTGTATTCATGTTGAGTCCATATCCTTCTGTTTCACGATGAGGAATATAGACATCGGTATTGGTGTAACCAACAGTTCGAAACATTGTTGTCAAAATCGTGGCACCAGATACACCATCTGCATCATAATCGCCATGCACCGTAATACGTTCGTTTTTCTCTATAGCAATTTTCATTCTTGCAATTGCTTTTTCCATATCTTGAAAAAGATATGGATCATGCACATCACGACTATAATCAGGACCTAGGAAAATATCGATATCTTCTTGTTGTGTCAACTTTCTGTGAAATAACAAAGTGGCCACAATGGGTGGCAGTTCTGGATGTTCTTCAAAAAATGATTGTGGAGGAGTCTCAAGAACGGACCATTGTTTTTCCATATATTATATAAAATCCCAATATGAATCAGCCAAAAAGATAGTGAAGACGATAAAGGTGATATCAATGCTATAAAAGCGTGTAAGGTTCACCGGTTCAAGTTGATACATGATAATGGCAATACCCAGAAGCATCCAGTGGATGATAGGGCGTTTGAGTGGTGAAATTCGTTCTTTTGTTGGAATGTGTGTTCTCAGTCTGAGACACCACAGTGTATAGATGGCTGTCCATGGTGCAACAAAAAACCATTGATAGGTTGCCATATCAAATCTATAGTAGTCGATAATAAGAAAGTATGCAAAAAAAAGAAAAAATCCAAAGAAAAAAAGAAAGATAATTTCTAGTTGATATATATGATGAGGATGGAGTCCATCATGTGATTTTTGAAAAGATGCCATGCGTATCAACTATAAAATGCTGGTAATATAGAAAAAAAAATCATACTTAGTATAGCAATTACTGAAATAATGATCCATGAAACGCGCAGATGTTTATGTCGCATATGTATGTCATTATAAATTACAATTCTTCAAACACTCCAGTTTTTTTATTTTTTTGAACATTTGACCATTGGAAGTATCGTCCGTTCATTGCAATATAGACACCGTACTCAAGAGTCTGTGTGAAGGCAAGGGCACTGCCAAGATTAAACAGCCCATCAGAACTCCCAAAGGTATATGGAATCATGGCACCCGTGAGGACAATTGTTTTGTCTGTGATATGTGATGCGAGGAGTTGCGCTGTCTCTACCATCGTGTCTGTCCCGTGTGTGATAAGAATTTTTTCTGCGTCAGTTTTTTGACAATGATCTAAAATGAGGTGTCTATCTTCACGTGTAATGTGTAGACTGTCAACCATCATCAGTGTCCGTATATCGATGTCTACTTTTGAACGTCCTTTTTGAAGCATGTCTTGGATATGTGTATCGTGGAACACAAGTTCTCCCGTGAGTTCGTCATACTCCTTGTCAAAGGTGCCTCCTGTCACAAATAGTTTTATATTCATATTGATGAGATTAGATAGATAGTTATCGTTTGAGTACCGCGAGATAGGCTTCTGTGGGAATATCCACTTTTCCTTTTCCCATTTCCATCATTTTCTTTTTCCCTTTCTTTTGTTTTTCAAGAAGTTTTCGTTTTCTCGTGACGTCACCACCATACAGTTTTGCAGTGACATCTTTTCTCATCGCAGATATTTTTTCTCCGGCAATGACTTTTCCTCCAATGGTTGCTTGTATTTTGATAACAAATTGTTGGCGGGGGAGGGTGTCTTTGAGTGAGTTTACAATTTTTTTGCCAACGCTATGTGCTTGATCTCGCCATACGAGGAGTGACAATGCTTCGACTGTTTCCTCGGCAATCATAATATCCATTTTTACCACATCTGCTTTTCGATAATCTTTGAAATCATAGTTCATCGACGCATATCCACTTGAGACACTTTTGAGCTTATCATAAAAATCTGTGATAAGCGATGCAAGAGGTATGTGATAGTGGAGCATTGCACGTTGTTGTGTTCCTGTACTCAGATATTCGGTATTCAAATATATTCCTTTTCTTTCTGCAACAAGTCCCATGACATTTCCGATAAATGCATCTGGTACAATAATATCTACCGTCATCCAGGGTTCTTCGATATGTTCGATTTGTTGGACATCGGGAAGATCTTGGGGGCTTTTGATAGTGAGTTCATCCCCATTTGTTTTGAAAATATGGTAGGCGACACTTGGTACCGTAGCAATGATATCAATCTCAAATTCACGTCGGAGGCGTTCTTGAAAAATCTCTAGATGAAGCATGCCGAGGAATCCACAGCGAAATCCAAATCCAAGTGCCTGTGAATGTTCGGGTTCAAAAAAGAGAGAAGAATCATTGAGTTTCAATTTATCCATTGCATCTCTGAGTTCACTGTAGACATCTCCTTCATTTGGAAAAATTCCAGCAAAGACCATGGGCTTTACTTCCTTATAACCGGGAAGTTGTGTTTCTGCTTGCTGCTTTTCTAGTGTGATCGTATCACCGACACGGACGTCGCCAATTTCTTTGAGTCCACTGACAACAAATCCTGTTTGTCCATTTTCGAGGATGCCATCAGATACCATTTGTGGGGCGTAGTGACCAATGTCGAGTACTTCTCCTGATGATTGGCTTCCCATGAATTTAATTTTGTCTCCTTTTTTGAGTTCACCATCTGTCATTCTCACTGATGCGATGACACCACGATAATCATCAAAAAAAGAATCAAAAATAAGTGCTCTTGTGCGAGACATTTTTGTATCTACTGGTGGTGGCACAAGTGTTATGACGGATGCCAGCACTTCAGGAACACCTTCTCCTGTTTTTCCAGAACAACTCAGGATGTCTTCACGTTTGCATCCGATAAGATGAATAATTTCTTCGGCTACTTTTTCTGGATTTGCATTGGGCAGATCGATTTTATTCATGACAGGAATGATCGTGAGATTTTGTTCCACCGCCAAGTACAAGTTTGCAATCGTTTGCGCTTGTACGCCTTGGCTTGCGTCAACAAGAAGAATAGCACCTTCGACCGCAGCGAGGGAGCGTGATACCTCATAGGAAAAATCTACGTGACCAGGGGTGTCAATCAGATTCAAAACATATCCTTGGTAGTTCATCCGTACTGGTTGCAGTTTGATCGTGATGCCACGTTCTTGTTCGATATCCATGGTATCGAGCAGTTGGTTTTTCATGTGTCGTTTGTCGATCGTGCCAGTAACTTCAAGAAACCGATCCGCAAGGGTCGATTTACCATGGTCGATATGGGCGATGATACAAAAATTTCGGATCTTATTTGTCATAGAATATGGGCGTAGTGTAGCGGATTTTTGTCTTTTTAGCAAGGGGGAGAAGAGTCATTCATAAAAAATAAAAACGCCTGTACAGACGTTTTTATTGCATAAATTATTTCCCAATGCTGAGTTATTTGTGTGCAGTGATGTGTATGCCAGCTCCCCAGAAGGTATCCAACATTTTTCCTATAGGAAGCGTGATCATCCAGATTGGAAATAGATATTTCAATCTTGTTTGAAATAAATTTGTTCGAAACAGTTGATAGAAAAGAAGAAGGGGTAGCGGAAGTATTTGTTGATAATAGGTATTTCGTATGCATGGTGCATTGCGTTTGAAAAGAGATTTCAGTTCAAAATAGAGTGAGGCATTCCATCGATATGTTCGTATGTTGGTCCATCCGTATGATGCTAGTTCTTGTACGAGTTCTTCTCCTGAAAAAAAATGACGATGTCCAATTTCTTCCCAATAGGTAGATCGTATCGCAAGTAATTTTTTTTCTGATGCGATATATGGCGTGGTCAATAAAAGAGTTGGAGATCCGGGTATTGTTGATATATTTTTGATAAGTTGTTTCCAGTCAGAGACATGTTCGATGACCTCCGTACAAATAATGTTCGTGATATCAGTAAACTTAGAAAGATCAACACTGGTAATGTCTCCTACAAAAAATGTACCATTGGGCATTTGTTTTTTACAGGTCGCAATATTTTCTTCATCGATATCAACCCCAATAACTGCATTTCCTTTCTTGTAATGAGGAAGCAGTTCGTTGCCAGTTCCACAGCCTAAATCAAGTATTGTTATCATAATATTATATTTCGTCTGGTTCATTGACCGTCGCTTCCACAGAAGAAAGTTTGAGCCATTTTTTGGTAAAGCTTTTTCGAATCAAATGGATTTCACTTACTTGGAGTAGCCATGTGAGTACAATGTATACAGCAATTCCTACGATGCCCGCACCAAGACCTTGAAGAAAAATTCCCCAGAGTCTTGTCATGTCAACCAGATGGGAGAGCGGCTCTTTTAGATATTGGACGACAATAGCCATGATGGTCGCTGCAAACGATATTTTTCCCAAAAAAAGAAGCAAGGGACCTTCATGCATACTCCCCACTCTATGGTGAAGAGACATCCACATGAGTGCAACCTGACATATTGCTGCGATACTCATCGCCAAAGCAAGTCCCTTTACCCCATAGAGATCTTTGAGGAATATTGCCGCAAGCACATTGATCAAAAGACTCGAAATACTGATAAGCAGAGGTGTCCATGTGTCTTGCAGTGCATAAAATCCACGAGCCAAGAGTGGAATGAGCGCTTGTGCAAATAAGGATATAGAAAAAAATGCCAGGGTATCTGCTGTCATGATTGTATCATTCCAATCAAATGCACCACTACCAAATACGGTACGCACGATTTGTGCTCTGAGGACGAGAAAGAGAATACTCATCGGAAGGATAAAAAATAAAATTTGTCGTGCTGTCCGAATGAGTTCGTTTACCATGGTATCTTTTTTTTGTTTTGCGGCGAGTTCCGAGAGTGCGGGAAAGGCGGCGATGGCAAAAGAAATACCAATAATGCCAACAGGAAAATATTGGAGGTTGTTGGCAAAGTTGAAAATGGCAATACTACCACCTCCAAGCGTAGATGCAAATATGGTAATGATAATGAGGTTTATTTGAAACGTGGCGAGACCAAGTGTTCGTGGTATCATCATTTTCCATATTTTTTTGACAAACATGTTGCTGATATCCATGACTGGTGTATATCGGAATCCCAATTTGAAGAGTGTTGGCAATTGAATCATGAGATGGAGAACTGCTCCAAGAATAACACCATATGCAAGGCCTTCTACTCCAAATCGTGGCACAAAGAAAATTGCACCTATGATAATACCCAGATTGTACATGATTGGGGTAAGACTATAGATAAAAAATGATTTGAATGATTGCAAGACTCCACTCACCAAACTACTGATACCTAAGATGATAGGGCTCACGAGCATGATTCGTGATAGGAGAATTGTCATTGTCTGTTTGCTCTCATCAAATCCAGGCACAATGTGTTGGGTAATGAATGGAGTAAAGATAAAGAGAATTGCACAGACGACAAGTGATCCAATCGCGAGAATATTGAGAACACTGTTTGTGACAAGCCATGCTTCTTTTTTATTTTTTTCTTTCAATTCAAGAAAAATAGGAATAAATCCAGCCGACAGGGCTCCTACAATGAGTAAATTGTAGACTAAGTCGGGAGTACGGAATGCTGCATAATACGTATCAAGGACATCTCCTGCACCAAACTGATGTGCAAAAATGCGATCTCGAACGATGCCGATAATACGACTCAAAAAAGACGCAGACCCGAGGATGATGGCAGCGCCCGTGATGGATGATTCTGTATTGCTGAAGAGTCGTTTGATCATGAAAACAAGTATCCCGTTAGAGCCAATTTTTTCTCCGCATCAGTAGTAATGCTATCACAATAAATAGTGCAAGGACAATAAACATGATCCATACCATGAATGGATGGTTTGCAAAAGGCAACTTATCTATATTCATACCATAAATACCCGAAAGAAGAGTCAGTGGGAGGAGACCTACCGAAATAGCTGTCAATGTTCCAATGACTTTATTTGTTCGTTGTGTGATAAGTGATTCCACTGTTACATGAAGTCCGTCGACCGTATCTCTATAGGTATCGAGGATTGCCCATATTTTATTGAGGTAATCTACGACATTGTCAAAATAGACAGTCAAATTTTCATTCATGAATGGCTTGCGCATGTGTGATAAATTTGAAATGACATATCGTTGTGGATCGATAATCCTTCTGAAGCTTAATACATTTCGTCGATGAACAGCGAGCTCTCGGACTACGTTCGTACTTTGATCTCCAGAAAAAACATTGAGTTCCATTTTTGAAATTTGTTTACCAATATTATTGAGCGTACTTCGTGAGTTGTAAAAAAGTGTTTCAAGGACGTGATAAAATAAAAAACCAGAAGTATCGCTCATCCATTCTCGTTTTGTCTGACGATTTTTCATACATTTATAAAAGAAATTTTTCATTTCTTTTACTTTTGAGTGTTGGATTGTAATCAAAAAATTTTCTCCAATAAAGCAGTCAACTTCGAGAGGGACAATTGTTTTTGTGCTTCCTTGCCAGTGCGGTACTTGCAAGACAACAAACAAATAATTTTTGTAGGCATCTACTTTTGGTGTTTGACTTTCACTTTGAATATCTTCTATATCCAAATGATGAAAGTTATAGTTTGTTTTGATGTATGTCAACGCTTCTTCATCAATTCGGTCGATATTGATCCACTTGAGATTTTGTTGAGTAATTATTTTTATCGCCATAGGAATATGCTTATATTGTTGCGGTGCTATTGTCACGATAATAGATTTTCAGTATAGCATAGTCTGTTCCGTCTTGTGCATTGCCATTATCAATAATCTCTAAGATCACTGATGTCCCATTTTCATGTACAAAACGTGTACGATTGCTTTGTCGTTCTGTTGTTTCTGTATATCCGGCATTGATGAGAGCAGTCTGATAATATGTCTGGATGAACAGTGGTGTCGCTTGAAGCTGGGACCATCTAATCGTGACGACCTTTCGGTGATCTGCAATGGGTATCCCAATGATACGAATGAATGATTCCCAGAGTGTTTCTGTGTTTGCTCCTGCGGCGACATCAGCATTTTCGATGGTGAGAATGAGAGGAGAAAGAATAGCCTTTGGAACAAATGCTAGCAATTCAATAGTTTGCCCGCGTTCGTCTCCTGGCGTGTAGGTGATACTGTCAAGATTTTCACTGTCATACAGTGGGATGTCTTGTGGCACATCCTTCGGTAAGGATCCTACATCTTTGGCATGCGGCTTCACGATAAAATGAATGACAAGACTCAGGAAGAGCAAAATAATAATCAGGAAAATCAAAAGTGTCCCACAGCTTCTTTTTATGCAGGAAGAACGTTTTTGTATTTCATCGATAGGAGGTCCTTGAATTTGAACTTCGTCCACTTCTCTAGGCATAAAAATATGTTGGAATAGTACTATGATAGCAAAAACAGGGGCGTTTGTACATATGCACATGCGAGGGTCGCCGAGTGTGGTACACTACGTATAGGTCATTTATTGTATAAGCATATTTCTATGAAGGTTACATTTTTTGGGGCAGCACACGAAGTCACAGGATCTTGTCATTTGATTGAGACAAAGACAGAAAAGATTCTGTTTGATTGCGGTATGTTTCAGGGAGGACAATTTAATGAACAAAAAAACCACGAAGATTTTCAGTTTGATCCACGCACTATTGATGCCATTGTCGTGAGTCATGCCCACCTTGATCATACGGGTCGTATCCCAAAATTGGTTCGGGATGGATTTCGCGGACCTATCTATGGAACAAATGGTACATTGGAACTTGCCGAACTTATTTGGAAAGATGCGTACCATATCATGACATATAATAATAAAAAGACAGAAGATCCTGTCCTTTATACAGAAGAAGATATTGCGCAAGCCATGTCACAACAACATCCTGTGTCATATCGGGAGCCATTTTCTATTGGCAACGCAACGGTTGTCCTGAAAGATGCAGGTCATATTTTCGGATCTTCTTTTATAGAACTTACGGCTGATGGCAAGAAGATTGCTTTTTCTGGGGATATGGGAAATGAAAATGTTCCTATTTTACAGGATTCAGAATCACTTGATTCTGTGGATTTATTGATTTGTGAGTCGACATATGGAGATCGTGTTCATGAAGATGAAAATATGCGGAAAGAAATTCTTCTTAAACTAGTAAAAGAAGGAGTGCAGCGAGGTGGCACGATTATGATGCCTGCCTTTTCTCTTGAACGAACACAAGAGATTCTCTATATGTTGGATGAAATGGCGGAAGAAGATAAAACATTGCCACATTTCCCCATTTTTCTTGACAGTCCTCTCGCGATTGATGCTTTGCCTACCTATACAAAGTACACTGAGTATTATGATAAAGACGCAACGGCAAAGTACAAAAAAGGAGATGATTTTTTTGAATTCAATCAGCTCACCATTACGCGCAGTGTCGAAGAGTCAAAGGGCATCAATGATGTTCCTCCACCAAAGATGATTATCGCTGGTTCGGGCATGATGAATGGAGGAAGAATCATGCATCATGCATTGAGGTATTTATCAGATCCAAAATCTACATTGATTATTGTCGGGTACCAAGCTGAGGGGACGCTTGGCAGACGATTGTATGAGGGAGCAGAACAAGTACGTATTTTCAATGAACATATTCCTGTGCATTGTACGATTAAAGCGATTGGTGCATTGTCAGCGCATGGTGATCAGAATAAAATGCTTGAATGGATTGGGAGTAGCGGTACGGCTCCAAAGAAAGTATGCTTTGTCCATGGTGATGAGCATGCTGCTACCGAACTTGCACACAAAACACGAGATCGATATGGGGTCAAGACAGTGGTGCCTGCCTTTGGAGAAACGGTGGAAGTTGAGTAGGGCATGAGAGAAATTAGTGGAGTAAAGTTTTAGCGATGGCATTGATAACAATGTAGATTTGTGATAGTTTCACTTTCTATGAAATTTGAACTTCATTCAAATTATAAACCAGCTGGCGACCAACCTGTGGCGATTTCGTCGCTTGTTTCGGGTATCAAAAAAGGGGATAGCCGTCAGACACTTCTCGGTGTGACTGGATCTGGAAAAACATTCACGATTGCAAATGTTATAGCACAGGTGCACATGCCAACACTGGTGATTGCACACAACAAGACGCTTGCCGCACAACTGTGTAATGAGTTTCGAGAATTTTTCCCTGAGAGTGCTGTCGAATATTTTGTAAGTTATTATGATTATTATCAGCCAGAAGCATATATTGCATCGAGTGATACCTATATAGAAAAAGAAGCGCAGGTAAATGATGAAATAGATAGGCTCAGACATGCCTGTACGCAAGCATTGCTCACGAGAGAAGACGTTATTATTGTGGCTTCTGTATCCACAATTTATGGGCTTGGTTCTCCAAAAGAATATGAAAAAATTGTGTTGCATCTGGAAGTTGGTCAGCCACTTGACCGGCGTGGTGTGATGGAACAATTGGTCAATATGCAATTTGAGCGAACGAACACTGATATTGTTCGAGGAACGTTTCGTATGCGTGGACAAGTATTTGAGGTGATGCCCGTGAATGAAGAGATGATTTATCGTCTCGAAGTCGCTGATCGTATTGTTCGCATAGAACAAATAGAGCCGATTACCAAAAAAAGAAAACGCGAGCAAGAAGATCTTTGGTTATTCCCGGCAAAACATTATGTGATAGGGGATGCTGCTCGTGATGCTGCGATTGTGAGCATTGAAACAGAACTCAAAGAGCAACTTGCGTCATTCAAAAAACAAGGAAAAGTTCTTGAATATGAACGATTGAAGCGACGTGTTGCACATGATCTTGAGTTGATAAAAAATGTTGGATATTGTAATGGAATAGAAAATTATTCTCGTCATTTTGAAGAACGAAAAGAAGGTGAACCACCGTTTACTCTTCTTGATTATTTTACCTATGGTTCTCGTCCATTCCTGACGGTTATTGACGAATCTCATGTAACCGTTCCTCAGATTCGTGCAATGTACAATGGTGATCATGCACGAAAAGATAGCCTTGTGGATAATGGATTCCGTTTGCCAAGTGCTCGCGACAATCGTCCGCTTCGGTATGAAGAATTTGATGCACGTGTAGGACAGGTAGTCTATGTGTCTGCGACACCTGGCGAGTATGAAAAAGAAATAAGTGCAAATATTGCAGAGCAAATTGTTCGGCCAACAGGGCTCATCGATCCAGAGGTGATTATCTGTCCTGTAACAGGCACAGATACACAGCCATCTCAAGTGGATGATGTTATTCTTCGTATTCAAGAGAGAATACAGAAAAAAGAACGAACGCTTGTCACGACGCTTACCAAACGCATGGCAGAAGATTTGACTGAATATCTACAGGAGCGGGGGATTAAGGTCAAATATTTGCATAGTGACATTTTGACCATTGAACGTATTGAAATTATTACAGCCCTTCGCAAAGGAGAGGTTGATGTGATCGTTGGGGTCAACTTACTTCGAGAGGGGTTGGATATCCCAGAGGTGTCGTTTGTGGCTATTCTTGATGCCGACAAAGAAGGATTTTTGCGTAGTGAAACAAGTTTGATACAGACGATTGGGCGGGCAGCAAGAAATGTAAACGGGCAAGTCATTCTCTATGCAGACCACATGACTGGTTCCATCGATCGAGCCATAGAAGAAACCGATCGACGCAGAGAAAAGCAACTTGCCTATAACAAAATACATGGCATCACACCAAAAACAATTGAAAAAACTATTCGAAATATTTTGGAAGAATTTGGGTTATCATCTACAAAAGACAGCTCTGCAAAAAGTGCGCGTACACGAAGAATTCGAGAAATTGCTCGATTAGATACACTGGGTGATGGCAGAACTATTGACGTTATCATCAAGGACAAAGAATCGCGTATGAAGGAAGCAGCAAAGGATCTTGAGTTTGAAGTTGCTGCTATATTGCGTGATGAAATTCGAGAATTGAAAGCACGAGAAAAAATAGGTGAGAAAAAAGAAAAACAAGGGACCAAAAAGAAGAAAAGTAAATAAACATTGACACAAAAAACCAGCGATGTCCGCTGGTTTTTTTTATGATATGTCTTATGAGTTCGTACTTGTTGATGTCTCTTCTGTTGTTGGATTCGTTGTTGTTTCTTCTTCTGTCGTTGTTGTCATTGTTTCCGTACTCGTTGTTGTTTTCTCCGTTGTCATATGTTCATCTGTAGAAGTACTCATCTGTTCTGTTGTCGTTGTCTCTTCCATCTTCATCGTATCATCCGTAGATGTCGTGTTTTCCGTTGACGTTGTATCTTCCTTTGTCTTGTTGTCATCTGTTGTTGTTGAGGATTCATCTTTTGTATCCATTGCATTGTCATTGTTCATGGTATCTGCGGGTTTCGTATCTTCTTTCAGGGTATTGTTTGTTTTTTCGGTTGTTGGATTTGATACGTTTCCTGAAAGTACATCCACACTCACAGAATCACTATATATCAGACATGTTGTTCCGTCTTCACTTGTACAGATACGAAACGATTGTATTCCTGATGGAACGTCTACCCATGTGGCGCTTCGGTGCGATCCATCTTGTCTAAACCAAAATGTTTTACCATCCATTTCCGGTTTTTTTTCTGAATCACGTAAGAGAATAAATTGTTTTGGTTCTGCCATGGATGATTCAAGTGTCCATTCAAAGGCAACTTGATTGTTCCCCACCGCTGATGCCTGGAGAGCAAATGAATTTTCTTGTACAGTATCGAGTGTTCCTGATTGTTCCGTGGTAGGAACAGTATCTGTCGTTGTGTTGACGTCCTGATTGTTGGTAGGGGACGTGTTGTCGCATCCCGCCCCAACGAGCAGGAACAGTATTGCGAGAGATCCCCCAAACGAAGCAATTCGTTTCATATGTTTCTTTTAGAAGTAAGTATGCAGTAGTGTAACGGGTGATGTCGTATTTGGCAAGCAATATATTTGTGGAGAAAAAAACGCCGAAATGGCGTTTTTTTTGTTTTGTAGAGTATCTGTTGTTATTCACTTTTTTCTGTTGGTTCTGTGATGTCTATCAATTCGATCTCAAACGTGAGATCCTTGCCTGCAAGTTCTGCGTTTGCATCGATGGTAATCGTGTCGTCTGTCACGTTGGTAATCGTAACGATAGCGATGCCGTTTGGTTGTGGAATTTGGAGTTTGTCTCCGACGGCTACGTTGTCTCGGATGTCTTCTGGAATATTATCTTTTGGAACGTCGCCGACAAGTTCGTCACGTCGTTCACCGTATGCTTTGTGAGAGGGAAGTGTTTCTTTTTTTGTGTCGCCCACCTGCATGCCTGTGACCATGTCATCAAATCCTTCGATGACCATGCCACCGCCAATAATAAATTCGATAGGTTCACGATCACTTGATGAGTCAAAAATAGTTCCGTCTGCAAGTGAGCCGGTGTAGTGTACTTTTACTGTGTGTCCTTTTTTTGCTTTTGACATAAGAAAAAAATTATATCTTTCCGAGATCAAGTTCATCTTGAATAGTAATTTGTTCGACAAATTCTGGCACGTGGGAAACGAGAATCAACGCGCCTTCGTAGACATTGATTGCTTCTGCAATGACTGGAATATGACGAAAATTGATATGGTTTGTAGGCTCATCGAGGATGAGAAGCCCTGGCTCTTGCAAGACAAAGCGTGCATAGACCAGCAATCCTTTTTGCCCCTCGGACAATGCGCCGACTTTGTTTTGAAGAATTTTTGAACTCAAAAGAAATCGTGCTGCAGTTCGGTAGATGACTTCGTCGTCAGGGACATCCATGATATCTCGAAGAGAATGGAAGGCCGTTTGATTGAAATCAAGTCCAGAAAAATCTTGTTTGTAATATGCGACTTTGACACCAGCACCGATTGTGATGCCGTCTGTTTGTTCTTCTGCAATTTTTTTCAACAGGGTACTTTTCCCGATCCCATTTGGACCTTTGATAAAGAGTCTATTTCCTCGACGCAGATGAATATTCACTTCTTTTTCTACCACCTCATGATTTTTCAAGACAGATACATGATTCATGCTGAGGATTTCTTCTTTGTATGTCTGTGCAGGAATCGTAAATCGTGTTATGGTTTTGTCTTCTTGCATCACATCTACCATATTTTCTTCATCCTCTGCGACTTCTTCACGCATCTTTGCTGCGAGTTTTCTCATCTTTCCTCCTTTGTTTGAAAAGAAGTTGATTTTATCTTTTCGATCTTGAATATTTTTTTGCAGTTGTGCATTTTTTCGTTCTTCACGTTCTATTTGCGCGTTGATATTTTCGAGTACATCCAAATAGTTTCCTTGGTATTGGTTTATTTTTTTGGTGTATTCATTGAGGTGGAGCACCCCGTCGGTAAAGGAGTTCAAAAAGTAGGTGTCATGAGAAATAACGACCACGGTTTTTTCGTACATGATGAGAAATGTCGTGAGGTGGCCGATACCATCATCATCGAGATTGTTTGTCGGTTCGTCGAGAAGGAGAATGTCTGGCTGTTGGATCAAGGCGTGTGCGAGGAGGAGACGCGCTTGTTGACCACCGGAGGTATCTTTGATTTGTTTCTCGAGTGGAATATGGTAGTTCACGACATCGAGAACATCGGTGATGAGTTTATCGAGGTTATGTTTTTTTTCTGTAAATGCAGTCGCAAAGTATTCTCTGACGGTGAGTTCTTTATTTTCGTCTGCCATGATCTGTTTTGCAATAGCTATCGTGGCATTGTCAGAAATCAATACGCGCCCTTCGACTGGTTGAATTTCTCCCGTGATGAGTTTGAATATGGTTGATTTACCCGCACCATTTGGCCCCATGATGGTAATTTTAGAATTTTTTCGTACAGAAAAGCTCACTCCATCGAGGATAGGTTTGATTTCATCGTAATGAAATTTTACTTGATCAAAGCGAAGGATGACACTTTCTTGAGACATATCAATATATTAAAAACGGCTGTGAGTATAGCCGTTTTTGAAGGGTTTGTCAATATATGGTTCGTGTGAGGAAGATTTATGTGGTGCTTTTTGTGTTGGCTATCGTTTGTTCGTAGAGAGATTCGTATACTTGTATGACGTTTTGTATATCGTGTTTTTGAATAATACGTAGGCTCTCTTGTGACATCTGAGCTTGCAGTGTGGAATCAGAAAAAATACGTATGACATGGGTAGCCAGTGCGTCGATATCATCTACGGGGAATAAAAACCCATTTTTTCCATCATGTACCAATTCTGGGAGTGCCATAGCATTGGCTGCCACCACAGGGAGTCCTGATGCGAGTGCTTCCATGGTGACGATACTTTGCAATTCTGCAATACCAGCATTTACAAAGACGTCTGCGACATGATAGATATCTTGAAATATGTTGTCAGGGACAAAGCCTGTAAACGTTACTCTGTCTTGTATGCCCAGTGTGTGTGCAAGTGTTTCCAGTGTATGATGCTGTTTTCCTTCTCCAGCAATGACTAGATGTGCGTCGCATGTCTTGAGAATGATTGGCATCGCGTGCAACACGATATCTATTCTCTTTTCTCTATCAAGTCTTCCTGTATACAACAATACTTTTCTCTCGAGTGGAATGTGATACGTTTGTTTTATGGATCTGGCAATATCTGGATGTGTTGGTTTGAATCGTTTCAGATCCAATCCACAAGATAAGACTTTCACCTCTTTTGGAAATCCTACTTTTTTGAGCAGTGCTGCTGCTGTGTGTGTTGGTGTGGTAACAATATTCAGATGCTTAAATACTTTGAAACATTGTTTCCATGCTATCCTATTTATATATGCCTCTATTTTTGGTGGAAAATGAAGATAATGAACTAAATTTTCTGGCATGAAATGATTTGTCCCCATGATAGGTATATGGTGTTTTGTAGCATATTCGGAGACTGCTCTGCCAATAAAAAAATGATTTTGAATATGCATCACCTCTGGTTGTATCTTTGACAGAGATTCGGAGATTGCCTTTTTTGAAATAGTCAAAGGGGAAAATCGGAATCCTTTGTACATGAGTACGCTCATAGACGGCACGCCGTACACGTGGACGCCATCTTGGATGTATGTTGTTTTTTGATATGTTTGTGACGGACAGATCACAGAGACATGGTGTCCGCGTTTTGCGAGGAGTGTGGCGAGTCTATATGTAAAATATGAAGCCCCATTGAGATTGGGATAGTATGTATCTGAGGCAATCAAAATATTCATGTTATATTTTTTTTTCTGAATCGTATGACCTCGTAATGCTCTTTATAATGACATAGAGTACTACAAATATGATAGCCAGTACAATCATCGCCAGTGCACTATAGTCGACGTATACTTGTATCGTAGTATAGGCATACCCAAAGTAATATCCAACGAGGAGAAACAAGAGAGACTTCAGGAGCGTAGGAAGAATATTAAACAACAAAAATTTGCCATATGGCATCTTTGCTGTCCCGGCTGCGAGCAAAAAGACTGTCCCAAATCCATGCGCTATTTTCCCCAAAAAAAGGAAACGAGCTTCATGATTCCCAATTTTTTTTTCTATATCTGTAACATGTTTTTCTGTAATCCCTATATAATGCCCCCATTTTTTGATGAGTGGAATACCACCCCATCGGCCTATGGCATAGTACATTGTATCTCCTATGAGATCCGCCGCAATCATGACAAGATAGACAACAAAAATATTAAAATAACCGAGAGATGCTAAAAAACCAGCGATGACAGTAATAATTGGGCCTTCAATAATCATCATTGGAATGATGATTAGGTAGCTATAGTGAATGATCAGTTGAAGGACAGGCGCAGAAAGTACAGGATTCATTTATGTAGGATTGAACGGTATAAAAATGTTGTGTACGTTCATTCTGTAGTCATATTAGCGTACATCTATTTTTGAACGTCTGCAAGCACTTCTTCAACATGTGTTTCTGGTTTTACGTTGTCGTAGTGTTTTACCAAATTTCCGTCTTCATCGATTAGAAACGATTCACGTGAGATGCCCAAGTATGTTTTTCCAAACATACTTTTTTCTTTCAAGACGCCGTAGGCTTCTACCACAGTGCCATCTTCATCAGCGAGGAGAGGAAAGTTCAGCTGGAATTTTTCTGCAAATTTTTTGTGTGAAGCGACGCTATCTTTACTCACGCCCAGGACTTGCACGCCGTTATCTTTGAGTTCATTGAGTCTGTCACGGAAGTTGCAGGCTTCTGTCGTACATCCAGGCGTATCATCTTTTGGGTAGAAGTAGAGCAAGACTTTTTTGCCAGCGTAGTCTTTTAGGCTATGTGTGTCGCCGTTTTGATCGGTGAGGGAGAATGGTGGGGCTGGGGAGTTTTTTTTGAGCATAAAAATTTTGTTAGTGGGTGAGTGGCGTAGTTGTATGGTAACAGAATCTGCATTTGTATGCGAACGAATAAGTATCCTTTACAAAAATATATTTTTATGATTATCTATGCTTCCAGACAACCACGGGAGGAGCCGGGTCATGCGTTTTTATTGTGATGATATCCAGTACGAGCTGCCCATTGAGGAGCTCGAGGCTCGTGGCGGAGCATGCTACGTGCAAGACGCAACAGGACACATGGTGTCCCTGACGGTCAGGATGAATCACGCTCATCAGCAGGTCAACGTCCAAGTTCATGGACGGGTGAGCGACTGGCAGGTTCCGCTCGGTGCACTGATCGGTCAGCCCGCCGCCGGCAAGGTCGAGGATCCCACGATCCTCAATACCGTGACGTCGATCAGCCTGAGCGCAGCACTGTCCGAGGAACGTGAAGACCCCGGACATGATCGTGTCGGTAGCAAGACGAGGCTGATCATCGTGCTGGCGATCCTTATGTTCGTCCTTGGGGAGTGATCGCACACTTGGTCAACAACTAGGAGGTCCACCCCGACGCTGGCGCGTGTATTGTCTTCGCGTCGATCGTCGGGGGCAATGCAAAAGCCAGGCTCCGCTAAAACTGCGCCCGGCAAGCTCTTACTTTCTAAGAAGCGCTTGCCAGACGTAGCCAAAGGCGAAGGCTGGTTTTTGTTTTTACTGACTTTGTTCAAACGTAATCACATCTTCCAGCGACTGCTGGTGAAATTTTACGCTATAGCCGTCAAAAGAAATGCGGATGTCGGGATTGATTTCTTTTTGTAGATCTTTTGTTTCAAATTGTACCTCTGGATACATTGCCATGAAATTTTCAAACGATGTGTCGATCACGAACTCTGCATGTTCGAGTCCGCTGTCATAGTGTTTGCCAGGCTTGGGAGAGGGAAGTTCGAGGAGGGGAATGTGTCTGTCTTTGTAGACGATCGGTTCGTGGAGTTTGTATGTAGAGATGAGTCTGCCGCTGACCGTTGTTTCGCTCAGCAGTGTGCCGTAGTCGGCGAGCATATTTTTATATCTTTCATACTCTTCTGTAGTTTCGACGCGATAGCAGATATGGTCGAGAAAAAAATTCGATACATCAATATGTACTTCCGCAAGAGAAGAAAATAGTTTGTCGAGGAAGGTGGTGGGGGAGGTGATGTGGGTTTCTAATCCTGTCATACTTTTTTTCTTTTCCCTCTATAGATAATGATTGTGAATGATGCATCGAGTAATACCAAATATATAGGGAAGGCTAATTCTGCGAAGTTGAATGCAACAAGCGCGAAGAAACTTGTGAGTGCATTGAAGAATCCTAGTGCAAATGGTGCCACTGATTCACTGTGAGGATGTGTTATTGCTTTTTTGTACGTTGGAATTGCTGCAAAAGCATCTGCTGCTATGGCAAATACAATGGCAACATTTGCTTCTTTTGTAAGCCACCAAAAAAAGATGGCCAATAATGACAGAGCTCCACAAATATAATCAAATGTTTGGAGTTTCCAATATGATTTTTTATTGAAAAATGTAGCAATAAAGACAAGAAATGGTGCAAATCCAGCGATAAAGATTGGGAGTACTGCCCAGCCGACTCCTTTTGTAACCTCAGCAGCCGCGGCGATCAGTGTTGCTATTGACCACATGAGCCAGCTCACTCTGTTTGGCTTTGTATTGCCACGAATTGTTTCTTTTATATATACTGAGATACCTATCAATTGGCCTGCCGCTCCTAAAAGGACGATGTATTGAAGCATACCTGTTTGATTTATGTTGTTGATACTTGTATCAATCTTGTAAGAACTTCTTTCAATATCATTTCTTGTTTTTCTATTGATTCGTAGTGTGTATGCTCTTCTAACTTTTTTGATTCTTGCAACAAGTTTTTTGTATGTGGCACATGAATAAAGATAGGCTGAAATTTTGTTCCATTCTCACTCAAGCGTATGAGGTCTCTAAAAACCGTTTCGCACATAAATCCCCCCGCATGTTCAGAGAGCTCAATACCATCAATCTTGGTGATAATATTTGTTAGTTGGTGTTCGTTAGGTAAACGCAATTCTTCTGCAAGAGTATCCAATTTTTTGTTTTGGCCAAAAATCCCTTTGTTGTCGGAAATTGTTGTTCCGTATGAAGGTGTTCTATGCGCAAGCAATTCAAAAGAAAGGGAAGATTGATCTTTGAAATCCATGCCAAGCCCGACAACAATATGAGGAGAATATTTTTCTACTTCATGTTGAAGTACTTTTCTAAAACGATGAAATTCTATTGGTAATACTACTCCTACAATGTTGATTTCATTACTAGTATCATTTTTCAACATTGTTCCTTGTAATTTTTGGACTAACTTTTTAGAAACATTTTTTGTATATGGACCAAATGGTTCAAAAGCTGTGAGTAATAGTGTTTTCATATGTTACTTATACTTGCTACTTCGGTTGACTATAGCTGAGCATGTTTAGAAATATGTTCGACTGTTGCTATAACATGACTACATGTTGCATATTTTGAAAAAAAATCACAATCGCATATCCATGCCTCATCAATTTTCTGTAATGTCCTAATACCATGGTCGGATACAACTGTTACAAGATTTTCTTTTATAGAAAACCGTTCTGGCTCGCTACTATATTTTTTCGCCTTTTCTCTTTTTCTTTTCAATTGATTTGAAAGTAGAGATTTCATATCTACGTATACTCAATAACTCCCTGCTTCCTATTTTCTTTTTTATAATGCGCAACAGCAAGGCGAAGTTTATCGTAGTCAAATGTACCGTTGAATCGTTCGTGCAGAGATTTCAATTTTTGTGGGACGCCTTTTTCTTTGAGATTTTCGCAGATTTTTTTGAGATCTCGTTTGTCGATGAAGTCGTGGATATTGATATCGTATCCTTTTTCATACAGATCTGCGAGATGACCGTAGATCGTGACTGATTTGAGATCGCGCTCCCTTGCGATCAATCCTACCGGCATGCCCTGACGGTAATAGGCATACGTGATATCTTGCGTCGTGCCTTGAATTTTTTCTCCGGCTTTGTCTTTTTCTTGGATAAACTTTGTAATTTCGTCGATAAAAAGTTTTCCATAGCTGGCAAACTTTTTGTCACCCACACCGGAAACTTTTTTCATTTTTTCTTCATTTGTTGGCATGTCACGTGCCATTTCATCGAGCGTCTTGTCCGTAAAGACATGATATGGCGGGATGTTTGCTTTTTTTGCCAGAGAAAATCGGAGGTCGCGGAGCATGTCGAATAATACTTCTTCGGCGTCCTTTCGTTTTGAAGTGGTTTTACTTTCTTTGCTACTGGCACTCACAGCGCGTTCTTCGATATATGCCAGCGAGACAAATCGAACCTTTTCTTCACCTTTCAAGACACGTGCGCCGGCTGCCGTAATTTTCAATGCATGATGTTGGTCGTAGGAAACATCGATGAGACCCACGTTCAGCATCTGGAGCAGATATTCTTGCCAATCTTCAGGAGAAATATGATTGCCTGCGCCGTAGGTTTTTATCGTGTTGTAGCCATGATTCATGAGATCTTGTTTTCCAGATCCACGAAGAATATCTATCAACATACCGATTGCGACATCTTGATCTGTGCGTGCTATGCCGGACAGTGCGATCTGAGCAATTTCTGTGCCATCGATCAGCTCTGGGGGATTTTCACAGACATCGCAATTGTTGCAA
>PFPJ01000018.1:0-4653 GCA_002792995.1 Candidatus Magasanikbacteria bacterium CG_4_10_14_0_2_um_filter_41_10
ATATTTTTTTCTTGTGAGACTGACTTATCTTTGTACTGTGTCATGCGTTCGAGTTCTGCGACGGGCGTGACACAGTTGAATATCCATGCAAGCTCGGTGTGTGCAGGCACGTGCGACTGCACAAACAGTGTAGATTTTTCTGGATCTATCCCTGCAGAGAGAAGCTCTGCCGCCGTACGGGTGATCTGTTCACGACGTTCGTCTGCAGTCATATTGCCAGTCAGGGAGTGAAGATCTGCGATGAACACATACATGTCGTATGCGCCACTGTTTTGCAGATCGACAAGCTGTTTTACTGCACCAAGATAATTGCCAACATGCAGATTTCCTGTTGGCTGTACACCAGATAACATGATTTGTGTTTCTTTTTTCATATATACGAAGAATACTGTATTTTCATAATATTTTCAAATTGAACCCCTGGCCACCCCCATTGCTGAGGGTGGCCAAGAAATCCTCCTTACCAGGAAAAGGAACAGATGTTCCCCTCGTCGTCAGGGTCAGGGTCAATGCCATGGTATCCACAGAAGACAGACGCGATGGCATACAGCCAATGCAGATACTGGGGACGCTCTCTCGACCACACATCGAACGGATCTTCGTACAGCTGTCCCAGCCGAGACCGAGGACACCCCTGTGCAGCCACGAGGGCCAGCTCAATGTGTGACGTACTGATCTCTCTCAGCCAAGCAAGCATCTTGCCCAAGGCACATTCAGACACCATGATCTGTGGATCCATATCCTGAATGTATGCAGCGCCGATCATGACCCTTTCAAAGACATCGATCAGGCTCGGGATGACCTCTTCTTCTGGCGTGAATCCACGGAACAGCGTATCTTTTTCCTCCATAGCGGTAAGAATTTCTTTTGCCACTGTTCCACGCCTTCGAAAAAAGCGCATCCGCTCTTCGAACGCACGAACACTCTCTGCAATACCCATGTATCTCCCCTCCGATAAAGACGCCAGCACTCGCCTATCCTGTAAAAAGATCTTTTGTGCTGGCGTTTATTTTTTTGAAAACAAATGTCAAAACAAAAAACCTGAGCAATGCCCAGGTTTTTTTATATCAAAAATCTAGGCATCTTACTCTCGTGATGCCCACCAAGTATATAGAAAACATGTCAATATCATATTTTTTTATTACGCTCTACTTCACAAGATATGCATGCAATGCTTCGATTGCATCTTTCAATTCTTCTTCGGTCTCACCAAACGAACATCGCACATAGCCACCCACCCCAAAAGCTTCTCCTGGAACCATGGCAACATTTGCTTCAGCCAAGACACGTGTGCAAAACGCATCGGCATCTGTTTCGACGATACCAAACGCGGTCAATGGAATAAACTGATACAACCCCGATCCCGCTGGGGGAAGAGCATGCCCAAATGCTTCTCCAAAACGTTGGCAAAAGACATCTCTGCGTGCCTGCATCTGCGCTCTATGCACGGGCACAATATCATCCGCATGTTGCAAGCCTGCAAGTGCCGCCCACTGAGATATCGTACTTGCTCCAGACGTCGTCTGTCCTTGCAACGTGCAGAGCACACGAATAATCTGTTCGTCTGCAAAGACAAATCCGACTCTCCATCCCGTCATTGCAAAATGTTTTGACATACTCTGCACCACAATCACTCGAGACACATGGTCTGCAAATGATGCACACGATATATAGTCGACTCCATCATACACCAAGCCACTATACACTTCGTCAGAAATCACCACGATATCATGCTGTGCAGCCATGTCCAAAATGGCTTGCAACTCTTGTGTTGTATACAACACACCGGCAGGATTTGACCCGTTATTCAAAATAAGCAATTTCGTCTGTGCGGTACAATGCGCGTCAATATCTGCTGGCGTCACTTTCCATCCATCTTTTTCTGCTGTCGGGATCACGACAGGCGTCGCGCCCGCCATCTCCACCTGACTCACATACGATACCCAATACGGCGCAACAATCAACGCCTCATCTCCCGGAATCAACATCGCATCGACGAGCAAACTCACCCCATGTTTCCCTCCTGCAGTGACAAGCGTCTGTGTACGAGAAAAATGACTTCCATACGTCGTATTCATCCACGTCGAAACAGCATCACGAAGCGCAGGAATGCCAGATACTGATTCATAATGTGTTTTGCCAGCATCAATAGCATCCATCGCTGCGCGAGAGATCACTGCAGGCGTCCCAATCATGGGTTCGCCGGCACTCAGATTGTATACGCGCTCTCCTGCCAGACGCTTTTCCAAAGCAAGACTATTTACAGCGACAGTACGAGAGGGAGAGATGTGTGTCCGTGGAGAAAAATTCATACAACATTATTGTTCGTCAACAACTGTATACGGTGGCTTCACCGGAATAAAGTAATATCCAAGAATATATAATATAACAAAAGGGAACACACCAGTGGCCAGAAGAAGGAATAAAAATATAATACGAATAACCGTAGGATCCAGATTGACATAGTCGCCAATCCCCGCAAGAATCCCAAACAGTATTCCTTTTTTTGTATTTCTATATAGTTTTTTCATATCAGTACTTTAGCAAGAATATAAGCGAATCTCAAGTAATCGAAGTGACGGAGAGCGACGTTTCATAGAAACGTCGCTCTCCGTGCACTATCCCCCCTACATCAGTGTATCGCGGTGCTCGGTGACCACGCAGTCGTATGCTCTTCGGCCATGTCGTCACCTGTCGCGACGCGCTCGATGAGCTCTCTTGCCAGATCCGTGGACCACGGCACAGCCTCAGCGATGAGGCGAAGACTTCGACTGGCGAGACGTCCCAGCGCGTACGCGTATGGATTCGCCATAGCCTCCGGCCCAAAGGTGGCAGCGAGGCGGTTTCTCTCCAACTGCCAAGCAATCCGATCCTGCCTGAGCCCAGGCAGACGATACTCCAGATGCGCTGACATCATGAGCCAATGACAGAGCAAAAAGAGCCTCTCCACCGGCGCAAACCGTGCATCCTCTTCCTTCAGCTGTTGCGTCATCGCGACGATGTTGTCGTCGTAGGTAGCACCCGGTGGCGACGTTACTTTGACAAGCGGAGGAGCACGATCCAGATGCAGGATCTGCCAGGCATCGTCTTCCTGCTGGAACTCAAAGCCGATATCGAACGTGAATGGCTGCTTCTCCTTCCAGCCATTGAACAGACACCGAACGAGTCGCGTCGCGCCTTCGCACAAGATCTCGACGATCTCGCAACTCCCTCGGTACGAAGTTCCCACTTGGACGAACTCGGCAGTGAACGATGTCGCCACGCCATGTGGTCCATACTGACAAGATGTAATGAGCACCGTCATGTCTCTTTTCCCCCTTTGTATTTGTTGAGACAAGACATGTCCCCTCTTTTTTTCATGTCTTGTTCCAACAAAAAACTGCTCTTCTGAGCAGTTTTTGAATGTGTTGGGATACCAAACAAACTACTCAAGAAATGGGCAAAAAATAAAACCAAAAAAAGTAGCTTGTTCGTGATATATTCATATACGTTTTGTATGAGTATACTCTACTATGGTGTGTACGATTGGTCAAAGTGCTGTGTGGATAAACATTATTCTTTTTTTGGATTCATATCAATTAACTCACCTGCATGTCCATCATCTTTTTTGTCTGGCACGTTCATTGGTGATTCATATACACCTCTTTTTTCTACATCTTCCTCGCCTGGTTCCTCTGGTGGTTGTTCACCATATTCTGGAGCTCTCCTATAGAGTGGAATACCGACTTGTGGCATACAAAAATGTTAGTTGTCCCGCAAAGCGGGATCCCGTCTCTGCGGGATTTATTGTTAATTGCTAGTTGTTTCTACACTTCTATCACTACAGGCAATATCATCGGACGTTTTTGTGTTTTGGTAAACACAAATTGTCCAATTTTATCTCGAATATCATTGCGGATTTGATTTGTGTCTGCCCACGATTTTGGATCAGACGCGACAACCATGTGTTTTATTTTGTGACGAATATCTTCAATCAAATCTTTGTTGTCTTTCAAAAAGACAAACCCACGAGAGATAATATCTGGATTTTGAATAAGCTTCCCAGTCTTCGTGTGTACCGTGACAATCACGACAAGCATTCCATCTTCTGCCAACACTTGTCGGTCTCGAAGCACCACGTTTTGTGAATCACTCACACCGAGCCCATCAACAAATACATAATCACTGTTTGCTTTTTCCTTCAGCACTTTCAATCCTTCTTTGCTCAATTCTACAATCGTTCCATTGTCTGGTACGATAGCCTTTTTTTGATCAAATCCGTGTTTGACGGCAAGTCGTTCTGCTTCTTTGAGGAAAAAATGATTGCCGTATACTGGCATGAAATAATCTGGCTTCACCTGATCGAGCATATCGATGATATCACGACGGGTACCATGTCCACTGATATGTACGTCCATGAGATCGCCATGAATGACGTTGTCAGCTTGTCGATAAATATTATCTTTGAGTCGCTGAATAGATCGTTCGTTTCCAGGAATGACTGAAGATGAAAAGACGACGGTATCTTGCTTACGCAATTTGACACTTCGATGATTGCCACTCGCAATACGATTGAGCACAGCATTTTCTTCTCCTTGTGCACCCGTACATACTACAACAACCTTATTTTCAGGATAATCATCACTTTTGTGAATATCAATCAGTGTATCTTTT
>PFPJ01000018.1:4844-5033 GCA_002792995.1 Candidatus Magasanikbacteria bacterium CG_4_10_14_0_2_um_filter_41_10
TTCTTTTGTATAATTATCATAACGTTTCGTTTGAGGGTAATTTTTTTTGAGACTACAAACCTTCTGGAGCAGTTTTGCTTCAGAGTAATCCTGTCTTCCGAGATAGTCTAATATCTTGTTTTTGATATTCTCGTAGTCTTCACTTGTATCAAAATCAGTGTTCATAAAGGTATTATATCACATGGTCGT